>NZ_CP104381.1:633905-950857 GCF_030582395.1 Ralstonia pickettii | reverse complement strand
GTCATCAACGATGCCGCCGCGCGCGAGGTTGACCAGCGTGGCGGTCGGCTTCATCTGTGCCAGCTCGGCCGCGCCGACGGCGTGGTGGCTTTCCTTGGAATACGGCAGCACCAGCACAAGGTGATCTGCCTGTTTCAGCAACTCATCCTTGCTGACATACGTGGCGCGCGTGTCCTGTTCGAGTTCAGGCGAAAGCCGGCTGCGGTTGTGATAGATCACGCGCATCGAGAAGCCGCTCGCGCGCCGCGCCAGCGCCTGGCCGATGCGGCCCATGCCGAGAATGCCCAGGGTGCTGCCGTACACCTCGGCACCAAGGAACATGTCGTAAGTCCAGCGCTTCCATTGTCCCGAACGCAGCCAGCGTTCTGACTCTGAGACGCGCCGTGCGGCGGCCATCAGCAGGGCCCAGCCGAAGTCGGCGGTGGTCTCGGTCAGGATGTCCGGCGTGTTGGTGGCCAGGATGCCTGCACGCGTCATCGCGGCAAGGTCAAAGTTGTTGTAGCCGACGGCCATGTTGCACACCGCGCGCAGCGTCGGCACGCGGCTGATCAACTCGGCGTTGATGGTGTCGGCGGCGTTGGACAGCAGGCCTACACGGCCTTGCAGCCGCTCGGCTAGCGCTTCGGGCGGATACTCGATGTCCGCCTGGTTGTCGATCACGTCGAAGGTCTCACGCAAGCGCTCAAGCACTTCGGGAAACATCGCGCGGGTGACGAGGATTCCGGGTTTCATACGTTCAGCACACGTTCGGTTAGCGGAAGAAGACGAAGGTCATCAGAACGAAAATCGGCAAGAGAATGCACACGGACCACAGCATGTAGCCAAAGAAGCTCGGCATCTGCAAGCCGCGGCTTTCGGCGATGGCCTTCACCATCAGGTTGGGCGCGTTGCCGATGTAGGTGTTGGCGCCCATGAACACCGCCGCGGCGGAAATCGCGGCCAGCGTGGAGGCGCCCTCGCTCATCAGCATGGAGGCGTCACCGCCGGCGGTGTTGAAGAACACCAGATACGTCGGCGCATTGTCCAGGAACGACGACAGCAACCCCGTCGCCCAGAAGTACATCGCGTTGTTCGGCTGGCCCGCGCTGTCGTTGACGAGATGGACGATGCCCGCAAACGGGCCGTCCACGCCAGCCTTGAGCATGGCAATCACGGGCCCGATGGTGACGAAGATGCCGGCGAAGAGCTTGGCGACTTCCAGGATGGGCTCCCAGTTGAACTCGTTGCCGGCGCGCGCGCTGCCCGGCGTGAGCCACAACGACAGCAGCGCAATCACCACCAGCCCAACATCGCGCACGACGTTTTGCAGCAGCACCTCCGTGCCCATCACGTGGAAGACGATGCCGGGCTTCCACAGTCCACTCATCAGCACGAGGCCGAGAATGCCTGCCAGCAGCACAAAGTTGACGTTGCCTTCGAAGCGCAGTGGGCCCGCGTCGTCCGGCGTCGCGTCAGTGATGTTGGGCAGCTCTTCTTTGCCGGTGTGATAGAAGTAGCTATCGATGATGAAGAAGATCGCCAGCAGCAGCACCCACATCGTGAGCGTCTGGCGCCACAGATGTTGTGTGGTCCAGAAGAAATCGACGCCCTGCAGGAAGCCCAGGAACAGCGGCGGATCGCCTAGGGGCGTAAGCGCTCCGCCGGCATTTGCCACCAGGAAGATGAAGAACACGACGACGTGTGCGCGATGCCGGCGTGCTTCATTGGCCCGCAGCAAAGGCCGGATGAGCAGCATCGCTGCGCCAGTCGTCCCCATGATGCTGGCCAGCGCCGTGCCAAGCGCAATCAAGCCCGTATTGAGCTTTGGCGTGCCATGCAGGTTACCGCGAATACAGATGCCGCCCGCAACAACGTACAAAGCGGCAATGAGCGCGATGAAGGGAATGTATTCGGCAAGCGCCGCGTGATTGACGGAAGCGATGGCTGCCTCCGGGCCAAACACCATTCCGAAAGGCACCAGCAGCACCAACGCCCAAGCCGCTCCGATCTTGCCGTAGTGGTCGTGCCACAGCTTGGGCACGAGGAGCGGTGCGATGGCGATTGAGAGCAGGATGCCCGCGAACGGCACACCCCAGAGCACGGACAACTCCGCGCCGTTCACATCAGCGGCGCGCGCCAGGCCACAGACAAACAGGAATACAAGGGGCCACAGGCGTTTCACGTAGGCGTTCTCCTAAGCGTGGGGGCGCACCGCAAACGCGGCCGCGCCACACAAACAAAGACGCCAGTGTAAACGCCCGAGGTCTGTCGCCTGCTAAACGTCCACGGATGTTTGATGGGCCAATGACAAGACGACAACGCCTCAGGCAGCCGTCACCACGATCACGTGAACGCGATAGGGGCCATGTGCACCCAGCACGATGGTCTGCTCGATATCGCCCGTGCGCGACGGCCCGCTGATGACGTTCGTGGCGCGCGGCAGTTCGCCCCGCTCCGTGCGCATCAGCGCATAGGCGTCCTCCAGATTCGCGACGATGCGCGACTGCGGCACCACGGCGATATGCGTCTCGGGGAGTAGCGCCGTCGAGGCGACGTTCTCCGGCCCGGACAGCAGCATCAGCGAGCCCGTCTCTGCAATCGCGCAGAAGCAACCCGTAATGCCGACAAGATCCCCGTGTTCCTGGTCGGCTTGCGCCTCGCGAACGGGCGGGCGGAACTCAACGCCTATGCCCGCCCCCGCCCAGTCCAGCGATTGCAACGTGGTCCAGGCCACCGCCTGCGGCTTGAGGTTCAGGCCAGACAGATAGCGGGCCACAGCGCCAGGCACGTCGGACAGCGTTTCGACCGTATCGAGCGTCGAAGCCATCTTCAGTGCTTGCTCGGCGAAATACGCGGCGAGATCTGCAGGCACTGGCGGGCGCGGCCCGGCCGGATGGCGCGCGAGGTAATCCGCCACGGCATCGCGCTCACCCTGCGTCGGTTTCGCGGGACGATGCTGCGCATTGCGGATGCGCGCAAAGATGGCGTCGCGTGCGCGGCTGGTGTCGAGCGGGTCGACGGGGGTGTCCGGTTGTGATTCCATGGCGGCTCCGAAAGATCGATCGATTATACGAGCCGCTTCCTGCACGATCCGCCCCCGCCGTTGAAACTTATTCGGCGTCGGCGTGAGCCTTATTGCACGCCAAATACCTGCTTCAGGTACGTGAGGTACGCCGGATCGTCGCACATCGTCTTCTCTGGCGCGTCCGACAGTTTGGCCACCGGCTGGCCGTTGCAGCGGACCATCTTGATGACGATCTGCAGCGGCGTGTAGCCCAGGTCGTTTGTCAGATTGGTCCCCACGCCAAACGCCAGCTTGCAGCGGCCATGAAAGCGCTCATACAGGCCGATGACCTTGGGCATGTCGAGGCTGTCGGAGAAGATCAACGCCTTGGACTTCGGCTCGGCGCGCATGTCGTCGTAATGCTTGAGCATGCGCTCACCCCACTCGAACGGATCGCCGGAATCATGGCGAACGCCGTCGAAGAGCTTGCAGAAGAACATGTCGAAATCGCGCAGGAAGGCGTCGAATCCATAGGTATCCGACAGCGCGATGCCGAGATCGCCGCGGTATTCCTTGGCCCAGGTTTCCAACGCAAAGGTCTGGGAATCGCGCAGGCGCGGGCCCAGCGCCTGGCAGGCCTGCAGGTATTCATGCGCCATGGTGCCCAACGGCGTCATGCCGTGCTTCATGGCGAAGTAAACGTTGCTGGTGCCCGCGTATTGAGCACCAAGCTGCGCACGCGTCTCCAGCAGCACATGCTCATGCCAGGTGTGCGAAAAGCGGCGGCGGGTGCCGTAATCGGCAATGCGGCATTCCTCCAGGCCGGGGCGCTTGAGCGACGCCAGCTTGTCGGTCAGGCGGCGTTTGCCCTCCTCCCACTGCGGGTGCGTCTGCGTGCGGCTGAAGAACACCTCGTTGACGATGGCGAGGACCGGCACCTCGAACATGATCGTGTGCAGCCACGGCCCCGCAATGACGATCTCGATCTGCCCATCGTTGCTCGGTGCAGGGCGCACGTCGATGTACTTCTCGTTGAGATGGAACAGGCCGAGAAAATCGACGAAATCGCTCTTGATGAAGCGCATGCCGCGCAGGTAATCGAGTTCCGCATCGGTAAAGCGCAGGGTGCAGAGCTGGCGGATTTCGGCGCGAATCTCCTCAACGAACGGCACCAGATCGACGCCCGCGTTGCGACACTTGAAGCGGTATTCGACATGCGCGCCGGGAAAGTGATGCAGCACCACCTGCATCATCGTGAATTTGTACAGATCGGTATCGAGCAGCGAGCGGATGATCATCGGACAGCGCCAAAAGCCATGTGGACTGGTCGTCATGCTAACCGAAGCCAGGCGGGACGCCTGTGGCGGTCAGATAAATGCCGGCGCCCCGGCGCGGAAAATGGGCGTTTCGACGGTCAATGCGGGCGAGAAACCCCTTGATTCCGCTATAATTTCCGGTTTCCGACCGGATTTTTGCACCATGGAAGCAGAACGCCTCAATGCCATCCAGAACACGTTGGCCGACCTGAAGTCGCGCGCCAACGACCTTCGGAGGTATCTTTGACTACGACGTCAAATCTGAACGTCTAGTCGAAGTCGACAAGGAACTCGAAAACCCCGAGGTCTGGAACGATCCCAAACGCGCCCAGGAGTTGGGCCGCGAGAAGAAGTCGCTTGAAACCGTCGTGCTGGCGCTGACCAAGCTCGACGAAGATCTCACCGGCGCCGCCGAACTGTTCGAGCTCGCCCGCGAAGAGGGCGACGACGAGACCATCGAAGCCATCGAGGCTGACACCGCAGGCATGCGCGCCATCGTCGAAGACATGGAATTCCGCCGCATGTTCTCTGGCCCGATGGACGCCGCCAACTGCTTTATCGACATCCAGGCCGGCGCTGGCGGCACCGAGGCGTGCGACTGGGCATCGATGCTGCTGCGCCAGTACCTGAAGTATTGCGAGCGCAAGGGCTTCAAGACCGAAGTCCTGGAAGAATCCGAAGGCGACGTGGCAGGCATCAAGAGCGCGTCGATCAAGGTCGAGGGCGAATACGCGTTTGGCTTCCTGCGCACCGAAACCGGCGTGCACCGTCTGGTGCGCAAATCACCGTTCGACTCGGCGGGTGGCCGTCACACATCGTTCTCGTCGATCTTCGTGTATCCGGAAGTCGATGATTCGATCGAGATCGAGATCAACCCGGCGGACCTGCGCGTCGATACGTACCGTGCTTCCGGTGCGGGCGGTCAGCACATCAACAAGACTGATTCGGCCGTGCGGATTACGCACATCCCGACCGGCATCGTCGTGCAGTGCCAGAACGACCGCTCGCAGCACCGCAACCGCGCCGAAGCGATGACGATGCTGAAGTCCCGTCTGTACGAGCACGAGCTGCGCAAGCGACAGGCCGCTGCCGACGCGCAGGAAGCCGCCAAGACCGACGTGGGCTGGGGCCATCAGATCCGCTCGTACGTGCTGGACCAGAGCCGCATCAAGGATCTGCGCACCAACGTGGAAATCTCCAACACGCAGAAGGTGCTGGACGGCGACCTTGACCCGTTCATTCAGGCCAGCCTGAAGCAGGGCGTCTGATCCGAGCCAAACCAGAGCGACTGCCATGTCAGACACGTCCCTGTTCATCCTGACCGGTGCCTCGCGCGGCCTGGGCGCCGCGCTGGCCCAGGCGCTGATGCAACCTGGCCACCGCCTCATCTGCGTTGCACGCGGCGATAACGCCGAATTGCGCGCGCAGGCGGCAGCCGCCGGCGTGACGCTCGACTGGCACCAGGTCGACCTGTCGGACGCGCATGCCGCCGAGGCGTGGATGACCAAGACGCTTGCCGCCCTGCCCGCCTTTGCCAAGGTGACGCTGGTGCTCAACGCCGGCGCGGTGGAGCCGATCGGCACCGTCGACACACTGCGCGCCGATGCGCTGCTGCCGCACCTGCAACTGAACCTCGCTGGCCCGATGGCGCTGACCGCTGCCCTGCTGCGCGGCACCGCCGGGTGGAACGCGCAGCGCCGCGTGCTGGCGATCTCGTCGGGCGCTGCGCGCCGGCCGATCGCCGGCTGGGCGGCGTATTGCACCGGCAAGGCCGGGCTGGACATGTTCGTGCGCGCCATCAATGCCGATGGCGATGCGAGCGTGCGCGCCGTGGCACTCGCCCCCGGCGTGATCGACACCGACATGCAACGCACCATCCGTGGCGCCGACTTTGCCGGCGTGCAGCGCTTCCGCGATCTGCACGCGCATGGCGAGCTGGTGTCGCCGCAAGACGCCGCCACGCGCATCGCCGCCTACCTCGTCCGCCCCGACTTTGGCGCGACCGAGCTGGATGACCTGCGCAACATCGCCTGAACCGACATTCCTCTCATCACCATCATGACCGAACAAAACAACCCGGCCGAATCGAACACCGCGGCGGCCGAGCCGGCGCAGGACGACAACAAGATCATCGCCGAGCGCCGCGAGAAGCTGGCAGAGATCCGCCAGCACGGCGTCGCCTTCCCCAACGATTTCCGCCCGACGCACCACGCCGGCGATCTGCAAGCCAAGTACCGCGAATTCGAGCAGGCCATGCTGGAACCGGAACCGGTGCAAGTCGCCATCGCCGGCCGCATGATGCTCAAGCGCGTGATGGGCAAGGCCAGCTTTGCCACCGTGCAGGACAGCACCGACCGCATCCAGTTCTACATCAGCCGCGACGCCGTGGGCGAAGACGTCTACGCCAGCTTCAAGAAGTGGGACTTGGGCGACATCGTGGCGGCGCGCGGCACGCTGATGAAGACGAAGACCGGCGAACTGTCGGTGGCTGTGACGGAGCTGCGCCTGCTCTCGAAGAGCCTGCGTCCGCTGCCGGGCGACTACTACGGCCTGGCTGACCAGGAGCAGAAGTACCGCCAGCGCTACGTCGATCTGATCGTCTCGAAGGAAACGCGCGACACATTCCGCGCCCGCACCAAGGCCATGGCCTCGCTGCGCAACTTCATGGCAGGCAACGGTTTCATGGAAGTCGAAACGCCGATGCTGCACCCGATTCCGGGCGGCGCGGCGGCCAAGCCGTTCATCACGCATCACAACGCATTGGACATGCAGATGTTCCTGCGCATCGCGCCGGAGCTGTATCTCAAGCGACTGATCGTCGGCGGCTTCGAGCGCGTGTACGAGATCAACCGCAACTTCCGTAACGAAGGCGTGTCGCCGCGACACAACCCCGAGTTCACGATGATGGAATTCTACGCGGCTTACACGGACTACCGCTGGCTGATGGACTTCACCGAGCAGTTGATCCGCCAGGCGGCGATCGACGCGTCGGGCACCGCCACGCTCACCTATCAGGGCCGCGAGCTGGATCTGGCCAAGCCGTTCCATCGCCTGACCATCTGCCAGGCGATCCAGAAGTACGCGCCGCAATACACGGACGCCCAACTGGCTGACGTCGACTTCCTGCGCGCCGAGTTGAAGAAGTTCAAGATCGACACCAATGCGCCGCAATTCCTGAACGCCGGCGTGGGTACCCTGCAGCTTGTGCTGTTTGAAGAAACCGCCGAGTCGCAACTGTGGGAGCCCACCTTCATCATTGACTACCCGGTCGAAGTATCGCCCCTGGCACGCGGCTCCGACACGCTGCCTGGCATCACCGAGCGCTTCGAGTTGTTCATCACCGGCCGTGAGATCGCCAACGGCTTCTCCGAGCTGAATGATCCGGAAGACCAGGCCGAGCGCTTCCGCAAGCAGGTTGAACAGAAGGACGCCGGCGACGAAGAAGCCATGTTCTATGACGCCGATTACATCCGCGCCTTGGAATACGGCATGCCCCCGACCGGCGGCTGCGGCATCGGCATTGACCGTCTGGTGATGCTGCTCACCGACAGCCCAAACATCCGCGACGTGATCCTTTTCCCGCACCTGCGCCGCGAAGACTGACCGGTTCGGTCGAGCGCCGTGGAAAAACGCCCCTAGGGGCGTTTTTTTGTTGCCTGCACAAGCGCAAAAGACGCGCCCACCCCGCTATTTGTAACATCGCCCCGTTTGCACAACATGTATCAAAGTACGCCAAATAACTGATTTTCAAGGGAAAAATCTCGGTACAGATGCTTACAAATTAAAACGGCATCTGTTTCGGCGATGAACCACACTGTGTTCATCGAAAGGCCGCAACGAACCCACCACGGGCCGCAGGAGAACGAAGATGAACAACAACATTCAACCGAACCAAGGTCAACAATACGGCGGCACGTCGCCGGGGCAAGTGCCTCCGTCTTCGCGCCGCATGCATCCACTGATGACGACGGCTGCTGTCGCCGTGATCATCGCCAGCCTGACGGCGGTGGCCGCCATTACCGGCGTGCTGCCCACCTCGAAGGCAACGCAGGGCAGCACCGATCCGAATGTCGCAGCACAATCGGCAGCGGCCATGCCCGGCGCTTCGGCGCCGATGGCGCTGGCTGCACCGGGCCAGACGACGCAACCGGCCCAGGCTGCTCCGTATCCGGCACAAAACGTGGCGCCCGCCCCGGTGCGCGCCCGGGAGCCGTCGTATGCCGAGCGCGCGCCGTCGGGCAACCCCAGCTATGCGCAGACACAACCGCGCCAGTCGGCCAGCCCCTATGCAGGCCACGTGACGTCGGTCACGCCGATCACCATGCAAGGCAAGGAAACCGGCCTCGGCATGATTGGTGGCGCTGTGGTGGGCGGGTTGCTGGGCAACCAGATTGGCCGCGGCAATGGCCGTACACTCGCAACAGTCGGCGGCGCCTTGGCAGGCGGTTACGGCGGCCATGTGGCAGAAAACTACTACCACCGCGATACGGAGTACCGTGTGAACGTCCGCATGGACAACGGCACGACCCGCAGCTTCATGTACAAGGCGGCCCCGGGCTTCCAGGCAGGCGAACGCGTGCACATCGAGAACGGGACGCTGGTGGCCGGCTAAATCGGCATCGCCTTTTCGCCCAAAAGAAAACCGGCCTTCGGGCCGGTTTTTTCATGCGCACGCGTTTGAGCGTTCGAGGCTGCGCGCTTATTCCCGCGCTTATTCCGCCTCGTCGATCCAGGCTTGCTGGATGGCTTCAAGGAATTTCTCGCCGCCACGCTTGTGGTCGTCGTCAAAGCCTTCCAGCGTGACGACTTTGTTATGCAGGTCGACAAAGTTCAGGCGCGTCGGATCGACGTCGGGGTACTTGTCGTACAGCGCTTCGGCGATCTGCTGGATATCGTTCCATTTCATGATGGGCTTCCTCCACCGCTGGCTGCTCGGCTCAGTGGTTTTCCTTGGCGTGGTTGATCGTGTACTTCGGAATCTCGACGGTCAGGTCCGACTCCGCCACCTTGGCCTGGCAGGACAGGCGCGAGTTCGGCTCCAGGCCCCAGGCCTTGTCGAGCAGATCCTCTTCCTTCTCGGTCGCCTCATCGAGCGAATTGAAGCCCTCGCGCACGATCACGTGGCAGGTCGTGCAGGCACACGACTTCTCGCATGCGTGCTCGATCTCGATATCGGCACCCAGCAGCGCATCGCAGATGGTCGTGCCGGGCTTGGCTTCGATCACGGCCCCTTCCGGGCAGTATTCGACGTGAGGAAGGACGACGATGTGTGGCATGAAGAAACTCGTTCGATAAGTGTGTTTTAGGAGATGCGATCGGCGATCAGCCGAGCTCCTCGATCCGTTTGCCGGCGAGCGCCTTGCGAATGCCGCGGTCCATGCGGCGCGCGGCGAATTCGTCGGTGCCGTGCGACAGGGCATCCACGGCGTCCTTGATGGCGCGATGGTCTTCGCCCTGCATGGTGGTGCGCAGCACAACGATCTCGGCGTCGATGGCGGCGCGCTCCTCGGGCGACAGCAGATCGCCATCAGCCGCCAGGGCCTGCGACAGCGCCTCAAGCAGGCGCTCGGCCTCAACACGCTCCTCCGCAAGCGCTCGACGTCGCATGTCGTCTTCGGCTGACTGGAAACCTTCCTGCAGCATGCGCGCGACATCGTCATCAGCCAGGCCGTACGACGGCTTTACAGTGATCGACGCTTCCACACCCGACACCGTTTCGCGTGCCGAAACCGACAGCAAACCGTCAGCGTCCACCTGATACGTCACACGGATGCGTGCGGCGCCGGCCACCATCGGCGGGATGCCACGCAACTCGAAACGCGCCAGCGAACGGCAATCACTCGCCAGCTCGCGCTCGCCTTGTAGCACGTGAATCGCCATGGCCGTCTGGCCGTCCTTGAACGTGGTGAACTCCTGCGCGCGCGCAACGGGAATCGTGCTGTTGCGCGGGATGATCTTCTCGACCAGGCCGCCCATCGTCTCGACGCCCAGCGACAACGGGATCACGTCGAGTAGCAGCCAGTCTTCACCCGGCGCACGGTTGCCGGCCAGCAGGTTCGCCTGCATGGCTGCACCAATGGCGACCACCTGGTCCGGATCGAGGTTCGTGAGCGGCGTCTGACCGAACAGCTGACCCACGGCACGGCGGATGATCGGCATCCGCGTCGCTCCGCCCACCAGCACCACCCCCTTCACTTCTTCGATCGTCACGCCTGCATCGCGCAATGCGCGGCGCACGGGCGACAGCGTCTTTTGCACGAGATTGGCGGTCAGTTCGGCGAAGGTCTCGGCGGTCAGCACGAGGTGCACGGTCTCGCCGGTGGAGAGCATCGCGTCAATCTCGGTGCTGTCGGCAGTGGAAAGCCATTCCTTGGCCGCGCGGGCCTTGTTCAGCAGCAGGCGCGTGTCTTCAGCAGAGAGCGGTTGCAGGCCGGCCTGCTCGACGATCCAGCACACGACGCGCTGGTCGAAATCGTCCCCACCAAGGGCGGAGTCGCCGCCTGTCGACATCACCTCGAACACGCCCTTGGTGAGCTTGAGCACCGAGATATCGAACGTCCCGCCGCCCAGGTCATAGACGGCGTAAATGCCTTCGGCGGCGTTGTCCAGGCCGTAGGCGATGGCGGCTGCGGTCGGTTCATTCAGCAGGCGCAGAACGTTCAGGCCCGCCAGCTTGGCGGCGTCCTTGGTGGCTTGGCGCTGTGCGTCGTCAAAGTACGCCGGGACGGTGATGACGGCGCCGACAAGCTCGTCGCCGAGCGTGTCTTCGGCGCGCTGGCGCAGCGTGGCGAGAATCTCGGCCGACACTTCCACCGGACTTTTCACGCCGGCCACGGTCTTCAGTTGGACCATGCCGGGCGCGTCGACAAAGTCGTACGGCGTGTTCTCGATGTGGGCGACATCCTTGAGGCCGCGCCCCATGAAACGCTTGACCGAGATGATGGTGTTTTTCGGGTCGCGCACGGCTTCGGCCTGCGCCTTGTAGCCGATGTGGGCGCCGCCCGTGGGCAGATAGCGCACCACGGAGGGCAACAGCGGGCGCCCCTGATCGTCAGGCAGCACTTCCGGCACGCTGCTGCGCACCGAGGCCACCAGCGAGTTGGTCGTGCCCAGGTCGATGCCGACCGCCAGACGGCGCTGGTGCGGTGCGGGTGATTCGCCAGGTTCGGAAATCTGCAGTAAAGCCATGGGGATATCTCGATTGCGCGGATGGGCTGCCTGCCGGGGCAAACCCGGCATTGTCGCAAATTCTGGGTTCTAGTCGTCCAGCCGGTCGATGGCCTCGGCGGTGTCGCGTTCGATCTTTTCGATGAACATCAGTTGGCGCACGGCATCGGCTGCCGCCGCGGTGTTGCCGTCGCCACCGAGCAGGCCGGACAGGGCCTGATAACGCGCGCGTTTTTCCTTTCGCAGCATGCCTAGCAAATCGTCCAGCGCATCGACGTTGCGCTCTGCCTTGGCGTCGCCCAACGCCTCGCGCCATTCCATTTGCTGCATCAAAAACGCTGGCGGCATGGCCGTGTTGTTTTCGGCCTGCACGTCGACACCGCGCAGGTGCAGAAGATACGTCGCCCGTTTGAGCGGATCGCGCAGCGTCTGGAACGCCTCGTTGGCGCGCGTGGCCCATTGCATGGCGACGCGGCGTTCGGCATCGCCTGCGTGGGCATAGCGATCCGGATGTGCCTGCGACTGCACGGTGCGGTATGCAGCGTTCAGCGCGTCGTCGTCGACCTCGAAGTGCTCGGGCAGACCGAAGAGTGAAAAATGCGTGGTGTTCGCTGACAAGCCGGAATTCATGAATAAAAAAAGCGGCCGCGCCGCCTCGTGTTCCTTATTCGACCGGCTCGCCCCGGTCGCACTTCAGGCATTCCACCAGCACGCCGATCTTGCTGGCGCGGCCGGCTCCCGTTTCAGTCCAGGGCCGCAGTTGCCAGGGCGGTTCGTGGCGCATGTGCTGCCCGTGTCCGCAAGCGAGACGGGCGACCCAATGGCCCTCCTCGTCCCGCTCGAAACCGACAATCGCCTGCTTCAATATGCCCCGCTCACACGCGGAACGACTCGCCGCAGCCGCACTCGTCCTTCACGTTCGGGTTGTTGAAGCGAAACCCTTCGTTCAGCCCCTCGCGCGCGTAGTCCAGCTCGGTACCGTCGATGTAGGGCAGGCTTTTCGGATCGACGATCACCTTGACGCCGTTGGATTCGAAAACCTGGTCTTCGGCGGCAATCTCATCTGCGTATTCGAGCTTGTAAGCCAAGCCAGAACAGCCCGTGGTCTTCACGCCCACGCGCAGGCCCACGCCCTTGCCACGGCGGGTCAGGTAGCGGGAAACGTGCTGCGCGGCCTTGTCGGTCAGGGTGATCATGCTGCTTCCTTTCTATCCAATCCGGCTCAAGCAGCCTTCTGCTCGGCCGAGCCGTGCTTTTCCTTGTAGTCGGCCACGGCTGCCTTGATGGCGTCTTCGGCCAGGATCGAGCAGTGAATCTTCACCGGCGGCAGGGCCAGCTCTTCAGCGATTGCCGTGTTGCGGATTTCCAGTGCCTGATCCAGCGTCTTGCCCTTCACCCATTCCGTCACCAGCGACGACGAAGCGATGGCCGAACCGCAGCCGTAGGTCTTGAACTTGGCGTCTTCGATCACGCCCTGCTCGTTGACCTTGATCTGCAGCTTCATCACATCGCCGCAAGCCGGTGCGCCGACCATGCCGGTGCCGACCGTGTCGTCGCCCTTCTCGAACGAGCCGACGTTGCGCGGGTTTTCGTAATGGTCCAGAACTTGGTTGCTGTAAGACATTTCACACCTCTATCAATCGTTGGCTGGCGCGGGGGCGCCGTTATCCGTTGTTCGTCAAACGCCGCGCCTTAGTGCGCCGCCCATTGAATGCTGTTCAGATCCACGCCGTCCTTGTACATCTCCCACAGCGGAGACAGGTCGCGCAGCTTGCCGATCTTGCTCTTGAGCAGTTCGATCACGTAATCGACTTCTTCTTCCGTGGTGAAGCGGCCCACCGTGAAGCGGATCGAGCTGTGCGCCAGTTCATCGTTGCGACCCAGCGCACGCAGCACGTACGAAGGTTCCAGCGAGGCCGACGTGCAGGCCGAGCCCGACGACACGGCGACGTCCTTGATCGCCATGATCAGCGACTCGCCTTCCACGAAGTTGAAGCTGATGTTGAGGTTGTGCGGCACACGCGCTTCCATGTCGCCGTTCACATACACCTCTTCCATCGTGTTGAGGCCGCGATACAGGCGATCGCGCAGCATGCGGATGCGCTCGTTCTCGGTCGCCATTTCTTCCTTGGCGATACGGAAGGCCTCGCCCATGCCGACGATCTGATGCGTCGCCAGCGTGCCCGAACGCATGCCGCGCTCGTGGCCACCGCCGTGCATTTGCGCTTCGATGCGGATACGCGGCTTACGGCGCACGTACAGCGCCCCGATGCCCTTCGGACCATACGTCTTATGCGCCGAGAACGACATCAGGTCGACCTTCAGCTTCTGCAGGTCAATTTCAACCTTGCCCGTGGCCTGGGCAGCATCGACGTGGAAGATCACGCCCTTTTCGCGGCAGATTTCGCCCAGCGTTTCGATGTCTTGAATGACGCCGATCTCGTTGTTCACCATCATCACCGAGGCGAGGATGGTGTCGGGGCGGATGGCTTGCTTGAAGACGTCGATATCGATCAGGCCGTTGTCCTTCACGTCCAGATACGTCACTTCGAAGCCCTGGCGCTCCAGCTCACGCGTGGTGTCCAGCACAGCCTTGTGCTCGGTCTTCACTGTGATGATGTGCTTGCCCTTGCTGCTGTAGAAGTTGGCAGCGCCCTTGATTGCCAGGTTGTCGGATTCGGTGGCGCCGGACGTCCAGACGATTTCGCGCGGATCGGCATTCACCAGCGCAGCCACTTGCTCGCGCGCAGTCTCGACGGCCTTCTCGGCTTCCCAGCCAAACGGGTGGCTGCGCGAAGCCGGGTTGCCGAAGCTCTCGCGCAGATACGGAATCATCTTGTCGACAACGCGCGGGTCCACCGGCGTCGTCGCGGAATAGTCCATGTAGATGGGAAGTTGCAGGGTGCTCATATCTTGTCTGCCTTGTGTGGGGGCGGTGTTCTTGTGCGGGGCTGGCGTCGTGGCCGGCCTCACGCTCGCGCAATCAGGATTGCGCCAGACTGAAAACGGAGTTGACCAGCGGGGCGCGCTTGACCGGCTCGGCGGCCACCGAGGTGGCGGCCGGCGCGTCGACACTGCGCGCGCGTGCCGGGGCACGTTCGCGGCGCGCCGGACGCGCTTCACGCATGTCCTGGATCACTTCGGGCTGACGCTCCCGTTGCTGATCGACCAGGTTCTGCAGCGACACCGAATCGAGATACTCGACCATCTTCTGATTGAGCGTGGCCCACAGGTCGTGCGTCATGCAGCGGCCGGTATGGCCGCCGACATGCTCTTCGCCGCCGCAGTTGCCCTTGCCGCCGCATTGGGTCGCATCGAGCGGCTCATCCACGGCGATGATGATGTCAGCAACGGTCACGTCGTCGGCACGGCGCGCGAGGCTGTAGCCGCCGCCCGGGCCGCGCACGCTTTCCACGATTTCGTGGCGGCGCAGTTTGCCGAACAGCTGCTCCAGATACGACAGCGAAATTTTCTGACGCTGGCTGATGCCAGCCAGCGTGACCGGGCCCTGCTCTTGGCGTAGCGCCAAGTCAATCATGGCGGTGACCGCAAAGCGGCCTTTGGTGGTCAATCTCATGGCGTCGGGGAAATACCTGATCGTTTTGCTCAAGTATAAAGGAACCCGACAAAATCGGTCAACTAAGGTGTCGGGGGATTCCGCGTCGCAGCAAGGGGATTTGCGAAGCCCGAAAAACGGGATGGCCACGCGGCAGGCCGTATTGTGGACCAAAACAATCAACCACGTCCGATAGGGCTATCCAGCCACTTCCGCGGCGCAACTTGGACGCCCGTCGCGAACGCACCGTCGCTAGGGGTTTTTCCTTATGCGGTGACGAGCGCAATTTCATTGACTTCTGTTGCGCGGTAGCCGAGACTTTGAGGTACGCAAACGTTTGCGAAGAGCGAGGCGCGATTGCCCTTAGGAATGCCTTACGGCGTGACACGGCAGCGACGCCCCGCACCCACCCGCCTCAGACAGGCCTCTTCCTGGAGGAGACACCATGGATATCCGCCGTCGCCGCGCCCTGCAACTTGGCGTGGGCTCTGCCGTAGCCGCTGCTCTGCCGTTCCCGTTTTCGCTCGCGCATGCCGCCAACAAGCCGCCCAAGGTGGCGCTGGTCATGAAGTCGCTCGCCAACGAGTTCTTCCTGACCATGGAGAACGGCGCCCGCAAGCATCAAAAGGAGCACGCGTCGGACTACACGCTGCTGACCAACGGCATTCGCGACGAAACCGACACCGCCGGGCAGATTCGCCTGGTCGAGCAGATGCTCGTGGCGCGTGTGGATGCGCTGGTGCTCGCGCCGGCCGACTCCAAAGCGTTGGTGCCCGTCGTCAAGAAGGCTGTGGACGCGGGCATTCTCGTCATCAACATCGACAACCGGCTGGACCCGGCGGCGCTCTCGGAAAAAGGCCTTAACGTGCCTTTCGTGGGGCCGGACAACCGCAAGGGCGCGCGATTGGTGGGCGACTTCGTCGCCAAGTCGCTCAAGCCGGGCGATGCCGTGGGCATCATCGAAGGCATTCCGACCACCACGAACGCCCAGCAGCGCACCGCCGGCTTCAAGGACGCGGCAGAGGCCGCCAAGCTGAAGATCGCAGGCGTGCAATCGGGCGAGTGGGAGATCGACAAGGGCAACAAGGTGGCGGCCGCCATGCTGCGCTCCGAGCCCAACCTGAAGGCGCTGCTGTGCGGCAACGACAACATGGCGATCGGCGCCGTCTCGGCAGTGCGCGCAGCCGGCAAGCTGGGCAAGGTGCTGATTGGCGGCTATGACAACATCGACGCCATCAAGGCCATGCTGGCGGATGGGCGTGTCGTCGCGACTGCCGATCAGCACGCCGATCAGCAAGCCGTCTACGGCATCGAAACCGCGCTGAAGGCGTTGGCCTCCAAGACGCCGCAGGCGAAGCTGTCAGGTGTCGTCGAGACACCGGTCAACCTCGTCACGCGCTCCTGACGCCACAGACCGGCCAGGCGCCGCCAGCCATGTCTGCCGCTTACGAACCCCGCACGCCGCTGCTGCGCGTCTCCGCGCTCAGCAAGCACTACGCCGCCCCCGTGCTGCGAGATATCGATCTTGACGTGCACGCGGGCGAGGTGCTTGCCCTGACGGGGGAGAACGGCGCCGGCAAGAGCACGCTCTCCAAGATCCTCTGCGGGCTTGAGACGGCGACTTCCGGGTCGATGACGCTCGCTGGCGCGCTGTACGCACCCGATTCGCGCAGCGCAGCCGAAGCGCTGGGCGTGCGCATGGTGCTGCAGGAACTGAGCATGGTGCCCACACTGACGGTGGCCGAAAACCTGTTCCTGGGCGACCTGCCCCGGCGGCTCGGGTTCGTGGATCGCTCCGCGTTGCGCCATCGGGCCGCACAAGCGCTCGCTCGCGTCGGCCTGGACCTCGACCCGTGGACGCCCGTCCAGACGCTCGGCATCGGCCACCGGCAGATGATCGAGATTGCCCGCGCGCTGGCCAGCGCATGCCGTGTGCTGATCCTCGACGAGCCGACGGCGATGCTGAGCGCGCACGAGAGCGCCACGCTGTTCGAGCGCATCGACGCGCTGCGCCGCGAAGGCGTGGCGATCCTCTACATCTCTCATCGACTGGACGAACTCGCGCGCATTGCCGATCGCATCGTCGTGCTGCGTGACGGCAAGCTCGTGACCGATGCGCCGGCTGCGACGGTCACGCAGGATGCGCTGATCCAGGCGATGGTCGGTCGCGAAGTGGCCGCGGCATCCGAAACGCAACGTGCCACGCGCGCGCCGTGGCCCGGTGACGGCTCACCGGCGCTGCGGGTCACCGGCCTCACGCGTACGCCGGCGGTGCGCGACGTGAGCTTTGACGTGGCGCCGGGGGAAATCTTTGGCATCGCGGGGCTGGTCGGCGCGGGGCGCACGGAAGTGCTGCGGTTGATCTTCGGTGCAGACCGTGCGGACGCGGGCACTGTCGAAGCGGGCTCACCGCTGGCGCCGGTGCGCATCCGCTCGCCAGGCGACGCGGTACGCAACGGCATCAGCCTGCTCACCGAAGACCGCAAGGACGAAGGCTTGATGCTGAGCCTGCCCATCGCGACCAACATCGCGCTAGGCAACATGCCGGTCGTGACGAAACGGGGGTGGCTGCAACCTGCGCAAGAGCGAGCGCTGGCGCACCGGCACATTGGTGCCCTGCGTGTCCGGTGCGCGGGTCCGCAACAGCCGGTGGGAGAGCTGTCCGGCGGCAATCAGCAGAAAGTGGCCATTGCCCGCTGGCTGGAGCGCGACACGCCTGTGCTGCTGTTCGATGAGCCGACGCGAGGCGTCGATGTCGGCGCCAAATTCGACATCTACACGCTGCTCGAGGCGTTGGCCGCGCGAGGCAAGGCGCTGGTCGTGGTGTCGAGCGATCTGCGCGAACTCATGCAACTGTGTGATCGCATTGGCGTTATGCGCGCCGGACGCCTCACCCACATCTTCCAACGCGGTGGCTGGAGCCAGGACGCGTTGCTCGCCGCTGCCTTCGGTGAATCGGAAGAATCCGAGTCCCCTGCACCTCAATTCCCCTCGGAGACCGCAGATGCGCTCTGATTCCACCCTGCCCCCGACGCCGCCCGCTGCGACTGCCGGCGCGCGCGCGGCGCTGGGCATGTCGCTTGGCACGATTGGCGGGTTGCTCGCTGCGCTGGTCGCCATGCTGGTACTGTTCGGCACGCTGTCGCCGACGTTCTTCTCGCTGCCCACGTTCACGACCATCGCCAACGAGATCCCCGACCTGCTGGTGATGGCGGTGGGCATGACGTTCATCCTGATGATCGGCGGCATTGATCTGTCGGTTGGCTCGGTGCTGGCGCTGTCGGCGTCGGTGCTGTCCGTGGCCATGACCAAGTTCGGCTGGGGCGTGTTGCCCGCAGCGCTGGCGGGCGTGGCGCTGGCCACGGCGGCCGGCATGCTGACCGGCGCAGTCACGGTGCACTGGGGCATCCCGTCGTTCATCGTGTCACTGGGCGTGCTGGAAATGGCGCGCGGCCTCGCCTACAGCCTTACCGATTCGCGCACCGTGTACATCGGCAGCGCGGTCGACTGGCTCGCCAACCCGATCGCGCTGGGCATCGCGCCGTCGTTCCTGATTGCGGTTGCCATCACGGTGGTTGGCCAGATCGTGCTGGTGCGCACGGTGTTCGGCCGCTACCTGGTAGCCATCGGCACCAATGAAGAAGCCGTGCGGCTGGCGGGCGTGAATCCGCGCCCATACAAGATTGCGGTGTTCGCGCTGATGGGGCTGCTCTCGGGCCTGGCTGCGTTGTTCCAGGTCTCGCGCCTGGAAGCCGCCGATCCGAATGCTGGCGTCGGCATGGAACTGCAGGTGATCGCGGCCGTGGTGATCGGCGGCACGAGCCTGATGGGCGGGCGGGGGTCGGTCGTGCGCACGCTGTTCGGCGTGCTGATCATCTCGGTGCTCGAATCGGGCCTTGCGCAGATTGGCGCCTCCGAGCCCACCAAACGCATCATCACGGGCGCGGTCATCGTCGCAGCCGTGGTCATGGATACCTATCGCAGCAAGCGCAACCGCAGCAAGCACCATTAAGAGACCGAGGAGATCGTCATGGCAACCATCAAGGATGTGGCCGCGCTGGCCGGAGTTTCGTTCACCACCGTCTCGCACGTCATCAACAACACAAGGCCAGTCAACGCCGAGACGCGCAAGCGCGTGGAAGAAGCCATCCGGGCCACTCGCTACGTGCCCAGCGCCGTGGCCCGCTCGCTCAAGCACCGCACCACGCGCACCATCGGCGTGCTCGTGCCCACGGCCACCAACCCCTACTTTGCAGAGCTGGCGCGGGGCATTGAAGACGTGTGCGCCGCCGCCGGCTACAGCGTCATCCTCTGCAACTCCGACGACGACCCCCGCAAGCAGCGCGACTACCTGCGCGTGCTGATGGAAAAACGCGTCGACGGCATCATCGTCAGCAGCGCCGGGCCCGACACGGCATTGATCGAAGCGCTCGGTGAATCCGCCCTGCCCATCGTGATGGTCGACCGCCCGACTGAAGGCATCCAGGCCGATCAGGTCCAGGTCGACCACGAAGAAGGCGCCTACCTTGCGACCAAGCATCTGCTGGACCTCGGCCACCGCCGTATTGCCTGCATCAGCGGTCCATCGTCGCTGAGCGTGACGGCAGAGCGCCTGGCCGGATTCCACCGCGCGCTGCGCGAGGCGGGTGTGCCCGAAGCCGCCGCCCGCATTGCCGAAGGCGATTTCACCAGCCCCGGCGGCTACCGCGCCGCGCGCCAGTTGCTGACCGAGGGCGAAATGCCCACCGCGATCTTTGCCGGCAACGATCTGATGGGCATCGGCGCACTGCGCGCCGCCGCCGAGCTGGGCATTCCCGTTCCGAAGGCCCTATCGGTGATCGGCTTTGACGACATCGAACTGAGCCGCTACGTCTATCCGGCGCTGTCCACGGTCGGCCAATCGATCCGCCAACTCGGCGAGACCACCGCGCAGACGCTGCTCGAGCATCTCGGCGACAACGCCCTGCGGCATCCTGTGGAAGAGCCGCGCGCACGCCGCATCGTGCTGCCGCCGCGCCTGTCCTTGCGCGAGTCGACCGCCGAACCCGAACGCCCGGCCCGCGCCGCCTGATTCCGTCTTCCTTTCACGCTTTCGACGTCGTCCCGACATGGTGGCCAAGCGCCCTTCCGCCTCTTCTGCGCACCCCGCTGCCGACGTGCTGATCGTCGGCAGCCTGAACATGGATCTCGTGATCCGCACGCCCCGCTTGCCGCGTCCCGGGCAAACGGTTGCAGCCCCTGCGCTGGAAACCATCCCCGGCGGCAAGGGCGCCAACCAGGCCGTGGCAGCCGCACGCCTGGGGGCCCGTGTCGCCATGCTCGGCTGCGTGGGTGATGACGCGTACGGCACCGCGTTGCGCGAGGGCCTGCGCCGCGAAGGCGTGGACACATCGATGGTGTCGGTGCACGCCGGGGCGGCGACCGGCATCGCGTGCGTGACCGTGGCCAACAGCGGCCAGAACACCATCGTCATCGTGGCCGGCGCCAACGAAATGCTGACGCCAACGATGATCGAAGCGCAGCGTGCCGCGTTCGAGCGCGCACGCGTGATCGTCTGTCAGTTGGAATCACCACCGGATGCGGTGGAATGTGCGCTCAAGCTGGGCCAGCGGCTTGGCAAGACGGTCATCCTGAATCCGGCACCTGCGATCGGTCCATTGCCGACCCCGTGGCTCGCCGCCTGCGATTACCTGATCCCGAATGAAACCGAAGCCGCGTTGCTCACAGCGCGGCCGGTCGATTCGCCGGAAGCGGCTCTGGATGCCGCCGCGGATCTCCACGCGCAGGGTGCGCGGCACGTGATTGTCACGCTGGGCGCGCGAGGCGTTGCCTATGTGGATGGCGACGCGGGCCAACTGATGCCTGCCCCCGTTGCACAAGCCATCGACACCACCGCTGCCGGCGATACGTTTGTGGGCGCATTGGCTGCGGTTCTGGCAGAGGGCGCAGCGCCCAGTGCCGCCATCGCGTTTGGGCAAGCTGCGGCGGCCGTGTCGGTCACGCGGCTTGGCGCGCAGCCGTCCATTCCGTTCCGCAGCGAGTTGGGCGCACCGGCCGCGCCCGCACCTCACTAGACCGGCGTGCTGGTGCTCGGGGGTGTGCTCGCAGTCGGGGGGCGCGGCACGAGCAGGCACAACGGATCCCGCAGGATGCGGCGCCACACGGCGCCCGTCACGCGCTTGCGATCGACCCCACGCAGGTTGCGCGAGCGCATCGCCATATTGAACGCCAGCGCGAACGACACCAGCACATTCAGTACGCCCATCAGCGCGATGCCGGCCACGGCCAGCCAGAACGCAGTGGTATGCATCACGCTCGGCCCCAGCACGCCCACGGCGGTAGCCACCGCGCCGGTTGACAGCGTGACGTGACGCACTTCCATATGCGGGCCGAAAAACGACAGGATTTCTGGGCCCAGCCCGAGCATGAAGCCCAGCGACACATTGGCCACGATGCCCGACAGATTGCGCTTCCAGAAGCTGGCAATGCGTTGCGCCCCCTGCGGGCCGACCATGAAACGCAGGCGCCTGTGGTAGGCAATCACGTCGTGCACACGGTGCAGCGCAAACCAGTTGTCGGCCCAACCCGCGGCCAGGCTTGACGCCCACAGCAAAACGCCTGTGAAGATGGCATACAGCGGCGTCGGGCCAAGAATGGAAAACGAATCGATGGTCGCCATCGCTTTTGCGGCCGAAATCAGGTCCGCATGGAAGAACCGCCCGGCCAACCACTGCACCAGAAAGGCCACCGGCGCCACCGCCACGAGGTTGCCCGCAATCGCTGCCGCGTTGGAGCGGATCATGGCGACGGTGTCGTCGACAAAGCGGTCCAGCCCTTCCGGACGGCCCACCTGGTCGAGCCGGTGCGCCAGTGCGGGCGCCGTCATGGCAGGCTGCTTGGTCGCCAGCGTGAAATGCGCGAAATGGATGCCGAGAAAGCTGACCGCATAGTTGATCGACGCGAACAGCCCTTCGGTAAAGCGCGACAGATGCGCTCCCGTGATCAAGAACTTGATGTAGACCGTCGCTGCCGTGATGACGCCGCCACCGGCCGCCGCCTTGACCATCGCGCCGTATTCCTTGCTGTCGCGCGTAATGTAGTGCTCGCCGCTCTGGGCAGACCGCTCGACCACCTTGCGTGCCAGATCGGCAAACGTGGAGCGGATCAGATACCCCACGCTGCGGCGATGCTGGCTCGCCGATACCAATTCGGCCGTCATATGCACGAAGCGGCGCGAGCCTTTGGCGTCGGCCCACGCCGTCAGCAGCAAATCGATGCGGCCCAGCCACGCCTTCATGCGCTCGACCTGGAACACGACCTCCACCGAGACGCCGTTCTCGTCCAGATGCTGATACACGCTGGCCGTCGCCGTGCGGCAACGGTCCAGCACCGCGCGGAAATAGTTCAGTTCCTGCAGAAACCGCTCGGGGCTTGCCAGCTCCGCGTTGGGTCGCTCCAGGAAGATCGCGTTGGCCGCATCGGCCAGCAGATAGAACGGAGAGTCGGTGATTTCCGCATGGTCCATGCGGCTGCGGATGCCCCGCGACAGCCCCGCCGCGCGTACCTGGCTGATCAGGATCTGGATACCGATGCCGAGGCTGCGCTCCAACCGTGTCTGGCCCGCTGCAAGCTCGTCAGCGGTCATCCCCGCGCGGAACAGCGCGTGGAGGCGCGCGACCAGTTCGTCGTCCAGGCCATCCACCCACTGCGCATCGGTCGGCCCGACAAACATGAGCGCGAACAATGTCGCCAGCTGCGGCTGATTCGGTGCGGGCGGCAGCAGACGCGCCTGCCAGCGGTCGAGCAACTCGCTCCAGAAACCGGAGCGTGAGGACAACCCCGTATCGCACAGCAGCGACACCGGATCATTGTCTTGCACGATGCTACGCAGTGTCCGCCCGACACGCTCTGCCAGGGCGGGATTGTTTTCCAGCACCTGCAGGAGATAACGCAGGCGGGCATAACGCCAGGACTCCGATGCGGCCCCCGCTGGCCGGTCCGCCCGGCGCAACCAGTAAGCCAGCTCGATGAGCCATTCATTGCGTTCGGCGAGACTGCGCGTGGGCTCGAACTGCGCCAGGATGGCATCGAGTTGGTGGCTGGCGTGCCGGGAATCGCGCCACTTGCGCCACGGGCTAAGCAAAAATTTGAACATCGAACTCCCTTGAGGGCAGACGCGCGCAGCCACGCGCTGCCGCAGATGCCGGCTTCCCGGTCAGACGACGCGACCGCCGCCCGAATTTGATCCGAAATGGTGTCAACAGCAACCTCCGCTACCCGGCACGAGGTAGCGAGGTGTCAAGCGACGGCCGCGCGGTTCAGGCGGCCGGAACGATATGGTCTTCGCCGCTCGCCCCAAAGAGCTGCGACTTGAGCTTGGCAAGCTGATCGCGCACCGCTGCCGCCTTTTCGAATTCGAGGTTCTTGGCGTGGTCGAGCATCTGTTTTTCCAGGCGCTTGATTTCCTTGGACGCCTGCTTCTCGCTCATGTCTTCGTACTTGGCGGCGTCTTGCGCGGCCTTCAGCTCGGCGCGCGCATCGTCGACGTTGTACACACCGTCGATGATGTCCTTGATGCGCTTGACCACGCCGCGCGGCGTAATGCCATGCGCCTCGTTGTGGGCGATCTGCTTGGCGCGGCGGCGCTCGGTTTCGTCGATCGCCTTCTTCATCGAATCGGTCATGCGATCCGCATAGAGAATGGCGGTCCCGTTCACGTTCCGCGCGGCGCGGCCGATCGTCTGGATAAGCGAACGCTCGGCGCGGAGGAAGCCTTCCTTGTCCGCATCCAGGATCGCCACGAGCGACACTTCGGGAATATCCAGGCCCTCGCGCAGCAGGTTGATCCCGACCAGCACATCGAACGTCCCCAGACGCAGGTCACGGATGATCTCCACGCGCTCCACGGTATCGATGTCCGAATGCAGGTAGCGGACCTTGATGCCGTTCTCTGACAGGAACTCGGTCAGCTGCTCGGCCATGCGCTTGGTCAGCGTGGTCACCAGCACGCGCTCGCCAGCCTTGACGCGCACATGGATCTCGGAGAGCAGATCGTCGACCTGCGTCGTGGCCGGGCGCACCTCGATGAACGGATCGACGAGGCCCGTGGGGCGCACGACTTGTTCCACGACTTCCGTGCCGGCGGTCTTCTTTTCGTAATCCCCCGGTGTGGCAGACACGAACGTCACCTGCCGCATCTTGGTCTCGAATTCGGCGAACTTCAGCGGCCGGTTGTCGAGCGCAGAAGGCAAGCGGAAACCGTATTCGGCCAGCGTTTCCTTGCGCGCGCGGTCACCGTTGTACATGCCGTTCAGCTGCCCGATCAGCACGTGCGATTCATCGAGGAACATCAGCGCATCGGGCGGCAGGTAATCGACCAGCGTCGGCGGCGGTTCGCCAGGCGCGGAACCCGACAGATGCCGCGAATAGTTCTCGATGCCCTTGCAGAAGCCCAGCTCCTGCAGCATCTCCAGATCGAAGCGCGTGCGCTGCTCCAGCCGCTGCGCTTCCACCAGCTTGTTTTCCTTGTAGAAGAAATCGAGCCGTTCGCGCAGCTCGGCCTTGATGGTCTCGATGGCGCGCAACACGGTATCGCGCGGCGTCACGTAGTGGCTCGACGGGTACACCGTAAAGCGCGGAATCTTCTGCCGCACCCGGCCCGTCAGCGGGTCGAACAACTGCAGCGATTCGACTTCATCGTCGAACAGCTCCAGGCGCACCGCCATTTCCGCATGCTCGGCGGGGAAGATGTCGACCGTATCGCCACGCACCCGGAACGTGCCGCGTTGGAAATCCGTCTCGTTGCGCGTGTACTGCATGGCGATCAGGCGCGCGATCACGTCACGCTGGCTGACCTTGTCCCCCGCGCGCAGCGTCAAGATCATCTGGTGGTATTCGCTCGGGTTGCCGATACCGTAGATGGCCGACACGGTGGCCACGATCACCACGTCGCGGCGCTCCAGCAGGCTCTTCGTCGCGGAGAGCCGCATCTGCTCGATGTGCTCGTTGATCGACGAATCCTTTTCGATGAAAAGGTCGCGCTGCGGCACATAAGCCTCAGGCTGGTAGTAGTCGTAGTACGAGACGAAGTACTCGACTGCATTGCGCGGGAAGAACTCGCGGAATTCCGAATACAGCTGCGCCGCCAGGGTCTTGTTCGGCGCAAACACAATGGCTGGGCGCCCCACCTGGGCGATCACATTGGCCATGGTGAAGGTCTTGCCCGAGCCCGTCACGCCCAGCAGTGTCTGGTACGACAGGCCGTCTTCGATGTTCTCGACGAGCTGACGGATCGCCTCGGGCTGGTCACCGGCCGGCGGATACGGCTGGTATAACTGGAACGGCGAACCCTCGAAAGTCACGAACTTCGACTCGTCGTGCGGGCTGGGGACTTGGCTCAGATCGGTCATGGCGGCGGGTAGGATGGCAGCGCGGGAAGTCGACAAAGTGACTCGCACGCCCTGTCCAGATGAGGGCAGCAGCGGCAATTGCAACCAATCGTCTAGTGTAGCCTGCAGCTCGAGCAATCGTTTGGACAGCCGGGGCCGCACATCTGTACTGGCCTTTGAACCGCTTTAGGCCCCTGTTCTGCAAGGATTTTGCGGGCGATTAGAGCGTGTATTCGGTACAATTCATCCTCGTGCGCGCCTCGTTGTGCATCTGGCGCCGGGCGACCCGCCCCGGAGTCCACGCCGCACCGCCTGCAAGATCCCACTGAATTCCGAACCAACCGATCGAGACATCTCATGTCGCTTTTCTCCGCCGTCGAACTGGCTCCGCGCGATCCCATCCTGGGCCTGAATGAAGCTTTCAACGCCGATACCCGCAGCACCAAAGTGAATCTGGGCGTGGGCGTGTACTTCACCGACGAAGGGAAAATTCCGGTGCTGCGCGCCGTGCAGGAAGCCGAAAAGGCCCGCCTGGCCGCCGCTGCTCCGCGCGGCTACCTGCCGATCGAAGGCATCGCCGCCTACGACCAGGCTGTGCAGAAGCTGTTGTTCGGCGCTGATTCGCCCCTCATCACCGAAGGCCGCGTGGTCACCGCGCAAGCCCTGGGCGGCACCGGCGCGCTGAAGATCGGCGCCGACTTCCTCAAGCGCCTGTACCCGAACGCCAAGGTCGCCATTTCCGACCCGAGCTGGGAAAACCACCGCGCGCTGTTCGAGTCGGCCGGCTTCGAAGTCGTCAACTACGCGTACTATGATGCCCCGTCGCACGGCCTGAACTTCGCCGGCATGATCGATTCGCTGAACAGCTACGCGCCGAACACCATCGTCGTGCTGCACGCCTGCTGCCACAACCCGACCGGCGTGGACATGACCACCGAACAATGGAAGCAGGTCGTGGAAGTCATCAACGCCAAGAACCTGATCCCGTTCCTCGACATGGCCTACCAGGGCTTTGCCGACGGCATCCAGCAAGACGGTCTGGCCGTGCGCCTGTTTGCAGAATCGGGCCTGCCGTTCTTCGTCTCCAGCTCGTTCTCGAAGTCGTTCTCGCTTTACGGCGAGCGCGTCGGCGCGCTGTCGATCGTGACGACCAGCAAGGACGAAGCCACGCGCGTGCTGTCGCAAGTCAAGCGCGTGATCCGCACGAACTACTCGAACCCGCCGACGCACGGCGGCACGATCGTCGCCAGCGTGCTGACGAGCCCCGAGCTGCGCGCGATGTGGGAGCAGGAACTGGGCGAAATGCGCGATCGCATCAAGTCGATGCGCAATGCACTGGTCGACAAACTGGCCGCCAAGGGGGTGAAGACCGACTTCTCGTTCGTGAAGGCACAGCGCGGCATGTTCTCGTACTCGGGCCTGACCTCCGCACAAGTGGATCGCCTGCGTACCGAGCACGGCATCTACGCTGTGTCGACCGGCCGTATCTGCGTGGCCGCGCTGAACACCCACAACATCGACGCCGTGGTGAACGCCATTGCAGATGTGCTGTAAGGTGCCGTAGGCGTCACGCCCTCCAGGCAATTGCAAAAAGAAAAGCGGCTTCGGCCGCTTTTTTGCTGCATGGGAATAGACTGACACGGGCGCATCATAGAAGCAGCGCAACACTCTCGTATCAGGGTTTATGCTGCATCGCAGTAACCTGCACTCAGGTGCATAATCGTTTGCGTCGTCCTCGCCACCAAAGACCGGTCCAGCCATGCTTTACCAGCTTCACGAATTCCAGCGCGCCCTCCTCAGCCCCATGACGGCTTGGGCCCAGGCAACTGCCAAGACTTTCACCAACCCCCTGAGTCCGCTGTCTTTGATGCCGGGCGCCCAGCGCTACGCTGCGGGCTACGAACTGCTGTATCGCCTGGGCAAGGAGTACGAAAAGCCGGAATTCGGCATCCGCTCCGTCAAATCCAACGGCCGCGACATTCCGATCGTCGAGCAGACCATCATCGAGAAGCCGTTCTGCCGCCTCATCCGCTTCAAGCGCTACGCCGACGACGCCGAGACCATCAAGCTGCTCAAGGATGAGCCGGTTGTGCTGGTGTGTGCGCCGCTGTCTGGCCATCACTCCACGCTGCTGCGCGACACCGTGCGCACGCTGCTGCAGGATCACAAGGTGTACGTGACCGACTGGATCGACGCACGCATGGTGCCGATTGAAGAAGGTGCGTTCCACCTGTCGGACTACATCAACTACATCCGCGAATTCATCAATCACATTGGCGCCGACAAGCTGCACGTGATCTCGGTGTGCCAGCCGACCGTGCCCGTCCTGGCCGCCATCTCGTTGATGGCTTCGGACGGCGAGAAGACGCCGCGCACGATGACCATGATGGGCGGCCCCATCGACGCACGTAAGAGCCCGACCGCCGTCAACTCGCTTGCGACGAACAAGGCGCATAGCTGGTTCGAAAACAACGTGATCTACACGGTGCCCGCCAACTATCCGGGCCACGGCCGCAAGGTGTATCCGGGCTTCCTGCAGCACGCCGGCTTCGTGGCGATGAACCCGGACCGCCACCTGTCATCGCACTACGATTACTACCTGAACCTGATCGAGGGCGACACAGAAGACGCTGAGGCCCACGTGCGCTTCTACGACGAGTACAACGCTGTGCTGGACATGGCCGCCGAGTACTACCTGGAGACCATCCGCGACGTATTCCAGGAGTTCCACCTGGCCAACGGCACGTGGGTGGTGGAAGGCAAGCCGGTGCGTCCGCAGGACATCAAGAGCACCGCGCTCTTCACCATCGAAGGCGAGCTGGACGACATTTCCGGCAGCGGCCAGACCGAAGCCGCGCATGGCCTGTGCACCGGCATCCCGAGCACGCGCAAGCAACACCTGACGGCGCCCAAGTGCGGGCACTACGGCATCTTCTCGGGCCGCCGCTGGCGCGAGCAGGTTTATCCGCAGTTGCGTGATTTCATCCGCCGCAACGAAGAAACCGCACCGCGCATCAAGGCCGTCGCCTGAGCCTTAGCTACCCAAGAAAAAGCCTCGCAACTGCGAGGCTTTTTTTGTTGCGCGACGATGCTTTCGCCGATCAGCCCTTCGGCCGATCCAGATACGCCAGCAGCATCTTGATATGCAGTTGCGCGAAGGCTTCGTGCTCGTCGGCAGAGGCAATGTCGCGCCCCACCACGGCACTGATCGTGTAACGGTTGGACAGCACGTAATAGCCCAGCGCCGAGATCGTCAGATACAGACGCGACACATCGACGTCATCGCGAAAGATGCCGGCGCGCTGGCCGCGCTCAACCACACCGCGCAGCACCTCGATGACCGGGTTGACCAGCTCGCCCAAGTGCGGCGAGGTCTTCAGATGCCGTGCCTCGTGCAGGTTTTCGCTGTTGAGCAAGCGGATGAACTCGGGGTTCTCGTAATAGAAATCCCAGACGAACCGCGCAAGCTGGATGACCGCCTCACGCGGGTCCGACGACTCGATCTGCACCTGCTCTTCCGCCTCCTTGAAGCGGAAATACATATGCTCGAGCACGGTCAGAAAGAGCTTTTCTTTGCTGCCGTAGTAGTAATACAGCATGCGCTCGTTGGTCTCAGCGCGACGGGCGATGGCGTCGACGCGCGCGCCGGCAAACCCGCCGCGCGAAAACTCCTCGATTGCAGCCGCAAGAATGCGTCGGCGCGTGCCTGCGGGGTCGCGACGCGTTCGGGGTGCGGCGGATTCGCCATGTGCATCGGCTTCGATGTCGACAAGCGGCGCAGCTGTGTGAGACGGCATGGCACCTCGGTGCGTTTTGAACGCGGGAATTATGTCATAGGGCTAAGACGTGCCCGCGGCATGACATCTCAGGGCATGCACCGCTTGCGCGTCCGGCAAATCGGCGATAATGGCAGGCTATTCAAACGATCAATCCCATCGTGGTTTCCTTGGTCCCCGCCGTGGCCGCTCCCTTGGCCGACCGGCTCGAAAACCTCCTGCCGCAAACGCAATGCACGAAGTGCGGCTACAACGGCTGCCGTCCCTACGCGGAAGCCATGGCCAGCGGCGAGGCGCTCCCCAACCGTTGCCCGCCCGGCGGGGCGGAAGGTATTCGCCGGCTGTCTGACGCACTTGGCCACACGGGTGACCTGCTGCCGCTAGACCCGTCCAACGGCATCGAACAGCCTCGCGCCATCGCAGTCATCGACCCGGAACGCTGCATCGGCTGCACGCTGTGCATCCAGGCGTGCCCGGTCGACGCCATCGTGGGCGCGCCCAAGGCAATGCACGCGGTGCTCGAAGATTGGTGCACCGGCTGCGATCTCTGCGTGGCGCCCTGCCCCGTCGATTGCATCGACATGGTCCCTGTCACCGGCGACCGCACGGGCTGGGATGCCTGGAGCCAGCAACAGGCCGATGTCGCGCGGGACCGCTACGTCTTTCGCAACGCGCGCCTGAAGCGCGAACAAGCCGAGAACGAAGCGCGCCTCGCCGCCAAGGCAGCGGCCAAACTCGCTGCCCTCAGCGCTGAACAACCGGCCGATGAGGCTGAGGTTGCCGCGCAAGCGCGCAAGAAGGCGATCATCCAGGCCGCCATTGAACGGGCGCGCCAGAAGCAGGCCGAGATGGCCGCGCGCGGACAAGGTCCACGCAACGTGACCAACGTGACGGCGGACGTGCAAGCCCAGATCGATGAGGCCGAAGCCCGCCGCAAGCGCATCGCCAGCCAGATCGAACAGAGCACCAAACCCGACGCAGACGCCCACTGAACCAGCCCGACGATGAATCCTGCCAAGCGCCACGCCATCTTCGAGACCCTGCGCGAGAACAACCCGACGCCGACCACCGAGCTGGAATACACCACGCCGTTCGAACTGCTGATCGCGGTGCTGCTCTCGGCACAGGCGACCGACGTTGGCGTAAACAAGGCGACGCGCAAGCTGTTTCCGGTGGCCAATACGCCTGCCAAGCTGCTGGCGCTTGGCGAGGAGGGCGTCACCGAATACATCAAGACCATCGGGCTGTATCGCACCAAGTGCAAGCACATCCTCCAGACGTGCCGCATCCTGCTCGACCAATACGGCGGTGAAGTACCGCGTGACCGCGCCGCGCTGGAAGAACTCCCGGGTGTAGGCCGCAAGACCGCCAACGTGGTGATGAACACGGCCTTTGGTGAACCCACGATCGCGGTCGACACGCATATTTTTCGCGTTGCCAATCGCACCGGGCTGGCGCCGGGCAAGAACGTGCTCGAAGTCGAGCTGAAGCTGATGAAGGTGGTGCCGGAGGCGTTTCGGCAGGACGCGCACCACTGGCTGATCCTGCATGGGCGCTATGTGTGCAAGGCGCGCAAGCCCGAGTGCTGGCATTGCGCGATCGAGCCGCTGTGTGAATTCAGGCCGAAGACGCCAGCGCCGAAGGAATGAAAAACGGGGACAGCACCGTCTGATGCGAGTCCCCGTTTTCTTTGCGCGACCGGTCGTCGATCAAAGGATCTTGCACGCCTCTTCGAACGACAGGCGCGGGTTGCGCGGGTGCAGCTTCTCGGCGTCGCCGTAGCCGATGTTCATGATGAAGTTGACCTTCCACTGACCATCGGGGAAGAACGTCTCGTTCACCTTGTCGGCATCGAAGCCGGCCATCGGGCCGCAATCCAGGCCGAGCGCACGCGCGGCGAGCACGAGATAGCCGCCCTGCAGCGAGCCGTTCATCAGCGCGGCGGCGTTGATCTTGGCCTGGTCGCCGGCATACCACGAACGTGCATCGGCGTGCGGAAACAGCTTGGGCAGTTGCTCGTGGAACTGCGTGTCATACGCGACGATCACGGCCACGGGCGCTTGGCGGGTCTTTTCCTGGTTGCCGGCCGACATGCATGGAATCAGACGCTCCTTGGCAGCAGCGCTCTTGACGAATACGAAGCGGGCCGGCGTGCTGTTTGCAGCAGTCGGGCCGTACTTCACGGTGTCATACAGCGTGTGCAGCAGTTCGTCATCGACCGGCTTGTCCAGCCACACGTTGTGGGTACGGGCTGCGTGGAACAGTTGGTCCAGCGCGGACGGTTCAAGCATCGGCATTGCAAGGTGCTCCGGAAAAAGTTGAGGACCGCATTGTAATGCGCCATATCCGTGTGCGCCGGACACCCGCACGCCCCGGATGGGCACCCGGGCGCCATCAGCAGCCCAGTGGCTTTAGAAAAAACGACATGCCTTCTTTGTATTTAATCGCACTTACTGCGATGCACCACCGCATTGGCATGGCCATTTTTACAGTCCATCGCGCACGATGAAAAACAGCCCTTTACAACGGTTTGCTTACGAACTACTTTTTCGTTCGTCATTGCATTACCCGCAGGGTTGGACGTATCGGATTCGCGCCTTGTTTTAAAAAGGGCGCGTAGTTCCGTTCATCCCCATGTTTTCGCACAGCCCTTGCCAAGCTTTGCGCAAACGCCTTGAGGGCTTGACCCCGCAATCCATTTCTTTTTGAGATCCGCTTGGATTTCAGGGGCTTCTTTTGCCGAATAAAAAACAATTGCATTAATTTCCGCAAACAAGGCGGGAAATCAGAATATTCGTTTCGCGTCGCATAGAAATGAAAAAACGCAAAGCGAATATGGAGCCCACTTAAAACCACACGTTTTAAGTGATGGCGTTCGTCACCCTGAAAAAGGCCATTATCGCCATGAAAAAATCCAGGTTATCGACCAGTGATTTTGCAGGTTTGTCCCGGACCCTTGGTGTATCGTTTGCGGCCGCGGCGCTGTCCGCCGTGCTGCTTGCGGGTTGCGGCGGCGGAGACTCGTCCGCCACGGCCAACCCCAGCGGCGTTGCCGCCAACGCCGGCAACGCAACCACACAGCCGGTGACAGCCGCCGTGCCGCCCGACCAGCCCTACGTCGACCCGAACGTCTACGGCACCGGGCCCAACGACGCACTTGCCGCCGATCCGGGCGAAAGCGCGGCCATCACGCACCATACGGTGACAATCGGCGGCAAGAGCATCGCCTACACGGCCACCGCGGGCCACCTGACTACCATCGACCCGGTCACGTCGCAATCGAACGCGACGATGTTCTACGTGGCCTACACGCAAGACAACCCCGATCCGGCAAAGCCACGTCCGGTGACGTTCTTCTATAACGGCGGCCCCGGCTCGTCGTCGGTGTTCCTGCTGCTGGGCTCGTTCGGCCCGAAGCGGCTGCAGTCGTCGTTCCCGAATTTCACACCGCCTGCCCCGTACAAGTTGCCCGACAACCCGGACAGCCTGCTCGACCGCTCCGATCTCGTGTTCATCAACCCCGTGGGCACCGGATACTCGGCCGCGATCGCCCCGGCCAAGAACAAAGACTTCTGGGGCACCGACCAGGACGCCCGCTCCATCGACCGCTTCATCCAGCGCTACCTGACGAAGAACTCGCGCTGGAATTCGCCCAAGTTCCTGTATGGCGAGTCGTATGGCACGGCGCGCAGTGCGGTGCTGTCATGGGTGCTGCATGAAGACGGCATCGAGCTGAACGGGATCACGCTGCAATCGTCGATCCTCGACTACGCGAATGCGCTCTCGGCCGTCGGCACTTTCCCGACGCTGGCCGCCGACGCCTTCTACTGGAAGAAGACGACGCTCAACCCGGCACCGACGGACCTCGACAGCTACATGGTCCAGGCCCGCAACTACGCCGACAACACGCTCGCCCCGCTGGCACAAGCACCGAGCGCCGCAGATGGCGGGTTCGTCAACGTCCGCCTGAACCTGAACCTGGCGACGGCGCAGACGATGGGCTCGTACATCGGCACCGATCCGGTCTCGCTGATCCAGACGTTCGGCAACCCGGCGGCGCTGGGCAACGTGCCGTCGCAGAACAACAACCCGCCGTACACGTTCTTCCTGACGCTCAACCCGGGCATCCAGATCGGCCAGTATGACGGCCGCGCCAACTACACGGGCCAGGGCATTGCGCCGTTCATCCTGCCGAACTCGGGCAGCAACGATCCGTCGATCTCGAATATCGGGGGCGCGTATACGGTGCTGTGGAACAGCTACCTGAACACCCAGCTCAAGTACACGTCGACCTCCTCGTTCGTGGACCTGAACGACGCCGTGTTCAACAACTGGAACTTCAGTCACATCGACCCGACGGGTGCCAACAAGGGCGGCGGCAATACGCTGTACACGGCTGGCGACCTGGCCGCGACGATGAGCCTGAACCCCGACCTGAAGGTGCTGCAGGCGAGCGGCTATTTCGACGCCGTCACGCCGTTCCACCAGACCGAGCTGACGTTGGCGCAAATGCCGCTCGATCCGACACTCAAGGCGAAGAACGTGACGATCAAGAACTATCCGTCGGGCCACATGATCTATCTGAACGATGCGTCGCGCACCGCACTCAAGGGCGACCTGGCTTCGTTCTACGATGGCGTGATGGCCGATCGTCCGGCCCTGATGCGGGTGCAGAGCCTGCAACGCCTGCCGAGCGGCCCAAAGAAGTAATCGCCTGAAGGCCGAAAGCAAAACCGCCCAGTTCTTGCTGGGCGGTTTTTTTAGGCCGTGAAGATTCCGCTTCAGGCCATTTCGTCCGCGCTGTGACCGGCAGGCTTGGCATCTGCGCGGGTCAACCACAGCACGCCCGCCAGGATCAATGCGCCGCCGGTCATCTGCATGGGCGCGATCGACTCGCCGAGCAGCAACGCCGCGAGCAGCACGGTCACCACCGGCTCCAGCGTCGACAGCATCGACGCCTGCGCCGCCCCCAGTTTCTGCAGGCCGGCAAAGAAGGTCAGAATCGCCACCACCGTCGACAAGCCTGCAATGGCCAGCGCCGCGGCCCAGCCGCTGAACGTGCCCGGCAGATGCGCCGGCGCACCGAGCAACGCCATCCCCGTGTACACGACGGCTGCAGCGGTACAGATGACGGTCGTGCACGCCAGTGGATCGAGCCCGCGCGTCACACGGGCACCGACCGTGATGTAGATCGAGTAGATCACCGCGGAAGCCACGCCGAGCGCAATGCCAAGCACGCTGCCCCCCGACAGCCCTGCACCGCCCACTGTCAGCCCCGCCCCCACCGAGCACAGCACCAGCGCGATGATTGCCCCGGCGGTCAGCCGCTCGCGCAGGAAAAGCGCTGCCAGCACTGTCACGAACATCGGATACAGGTACAGCAGCAGCGCCACCAGGCTGGCTGGTGCGTAATTCAAGGCCGTAAAAAACGCGAACGATTGCCCGGCATAACCGATTCCGCCCATCGCCGCGAGCCCCGCCACACGCGACCACGGCGGCATGCCGATGCGACGAACACGCATCACCGCCATCAGCGCAGCAGCCGCGATCACGAAGCGCACGATCAGGAGACCAACGACGTTGGCACCGCTCGCATAGGCGTAATGCGTGAAGATGGCCATCGCGCCGAACGATGCGGCAGACACGGCGATCAGCAGTACGCCGAAGAGCTTGTCGGCGGCGCGTGCTGCGAGGGGGGAAGCGATCGGTTGTCTCATGGCATGCGGCGTTCTTGTTGGGGTCGCCGTCTGGAGATGGGGGCGCCATTGTAGCGTTGCCGCCTCGCCAAGCTGCCGGCAGGCGTCAAGGCGCGCCGGTACAATGTTGAAATCATGTTCAATCCATCCCGCGACGAAGTCCGTCAATTCTTCTGTGGCGCATGGCGCAAGCACCGCCAGGCAGAAATCCTCACGCCGCTTGAGGCCATGGCGCTCGACTGGATGCTGCAGCATCCCGAATACCACGACACCCTGGAGGCCGGCGAAGAAGCGCTCGCCCGCGACTACACGCCGGAAAGCGGACAGAGCAACCCGTTCCTCCACCTGTCGATGCACCTGTCGATCAGCGAGCAGGTTTCGGTGGATCAGCCGCGCGGCATTCGCGCTGCGTATGAAGCGCTGGCCCAGCGGCTCGACTCGCCGCACGAGGCGCAGCATCAGGTGATGGAATGCCTCGGCCAGATGCTCTGGACGGCGCAGCGCACGGGCCTGCCGCCCGACGGCGACGCCTATATCGAGTGCGTGCGCAAGCGCGCCACCGCCCGCTGAATCTGAAGCCAACAAAAAACCGCTCCGAAGAGCGGTTTTTCTTTACCGGCGATGCCGCATTACTTCTTGAGCACCAGCGAGCCCGGCAGCGATTCGATGTACGCAGCAATGTCCTTCAGCTCAGCCTGCGTAAAGGGACGCGGCTTGCCGTCGGCACCGACGGTGGCGGGGTTGCTGTTGACCTGGCCCGCCATGATGGCGTTGCTGCGGCCCACCAGCGGGTTGTTGCTGGTCTGATAGGCCAGCAGCGCGTGATAGATGTAATCGCCGTGCTGGCCTGCGAGCTTCGGATAGTCCGGCGAGATCGGAGCGTTCAGGCCGGCGCCATGGCAGGCCACGCAAGCGCCCTTCTCCACCAGTTGCTTGCCCTTTTCAATATCAGCAGCCTGCGCCGACACAGCGGCTGCCAGCATCAGCGCGCCCAGATTGAACGAGATTGCGAGCGAGATCTTCTTCATATTCGTCCTCGTCACTTCTGCGGATTGTTTTGGGTGGCCGGCGTCTGCGCCGCGTAGTACGCGGCGAGGTTGGCGATGTCCTGGTCAGTCAGCGACCCGGCGATGGCGCGCATGGTCGGGTGCTTGCGGTCACCCTTCTGATACGCATGCAGCGCGCTTTCAATGTATTTGGCGTTCTGGCCGCCCAGATAGGGCACGCGATACACCTCGGGGAACGACGTCTTGTAATCGGGGATGGCATGGCAGCCGATACACATGGCGACCTTGTTTTCCGCGGCGGCAGCGTTGCCCTGGACGTCGGCTGCGGCGGCGCTGCTGGGTGCGGCGAACAGTGCGCCTAACGTGCCCAATGCGGCCACCATGGTGAGGATCTTTTTCATCTCGTTCTTAAGCGTGGAGTTTCAGAATCCTGCTCGCCCTGCCGGCTTGGCTCGTCTCAGCCGGCTGTCTCGCTGGGCGCATTCACCCGCCGTTGGCAACAAGCCAGAAGACGGTCATTTGAGGTGCGTCAAACCGGCGCATTGTACCGCACCGTTTTTTTGCCAGTCCAGTTAGGGCTCCCGTGACTTGACAGCAAGGAATGGCACGGCGCGCGCGCGCCGCTGGCGTTCGGCGTCAAACACCCAAATGCTCTTATACTGGCCGTTTCCAAATCTTTTACCGCTCAGTAGGCTTGCACGATGAACACCACAACCTCGCCTGCCCCATCCGATCAGCGCACACGCTTCGAAGGCTCTGACCAGTACGTGGCCACCGATGACCTCAAGCTTGCCGTCAACGCATCGATGACGCTGCAGCGCCCGCTGCTCATCAAGGGCGAGCCGGGAACAGGCAAGACCATGCTGGCCGAGGAAGTGGCCGCCGCACTGGGTATGCCGCTATTGCAGTGGCACGTGAAGTCGACCACCAAGGCCCAGCAGGGCCTGTACGAATACGATGCCGTCTCGCGCCTGCGCGACTCGCAGCTCGGCGATGACAAGGTGCACGACATCCGCAACTACATCGTCAAGGGCGTGTTGTGGCAGGCCTTCGAGGCGGACGAACCTGTCGTGTTGCTGATCGACGAGATCGACAAGGCCGACATCGAATTCCCTAACGATCTGCTACGCGAACTGGATCGCATGGAGTTCTACGTGTACGAAACGCGCGAAACCATCCGCGCCAAGCACCGCCCGCTGGTGATCATCACGTCGAACAACGAGAAGGAATTGCCCGACGCGTTCCTGCGCCGCTGCTTCTTCCACTACATCAAGTTTCCCGATGCCGAGACGATGCAGGCGATCGTCGATGTGCACTATCCGGGTATCAAGCCGGCGCTGGTCAAGGCCGCGCTGGATGCGTTCTACGAGATGCGCAACCTGCCGGGGCTGAAGAAAAAGCCGTCGACGTCGGAGCTGATCGACTGGCTCAAGCTGCTGCTGGCCGAGGACATTCCGCCGGAATCGCTGCGCAGCCAGGACAAGAACGCCGCCATTCCGCCGCTGCACGGGGCGCTGCTCAAGAACGAACAGGACGTACACCTGTTCGAGCGCCTGGTATTCATGAACCGCGCCAATCGCTGAGCGAGCCACCACCATGCCGCGCCTGATCGAGCCTGTCACGCTGTGCGGCCAGCACGCCTGGCTGGAGCCGCTCGGCCCGGAGCACGAGGACGAAGTGCGCGCCGCGGCCGCCGATGGCGAGCTGTGGAAGCTTTGGTACACATCCGTCCCCTCGCCCGACAAGACCGGCGAATGGCTGGCCATTGCCCTCGACATGCGCGAACGCCTGGGTGCCATGCCGTTCGTCGTGCGAGAGATGCACGATGGGCAGCCGGGCAAGGTGGTCGGTGCCACGCGCCTCTTCAACGTGGACGAAGCCAACCGGCGGCTCGAAATCGGCCACACGTGGTACGCCAAATCCGTACAGCGGACGGCGGTCAACACCGAATGCAAGTTGCTGCTGCTCACGCACGCATTCGAGACACTGCGCTGCATTGCGGTGGAATTCCGCACACACTGGATGAATCACCAGAGCCGCGCGGCCATCGCCCGGCTGGGCGCCAAGCAGGACGGCGTGCTGCGCAATCACCAGCGCATGCCGGACGGCAGCTTCCGCGACACGGTCGTGTTCTCGATCATCGAATCGGAATGGCTGACCGTGAAACGCCATCTGCAATACAAGCTCGAGCAACCGCGCGCCTGAGCGCCGGAGGACCACCATGCTCATCGATTTCTTCTTCACGCTGCGGCACGCCAAGCTGCCGGTCTCGGTCAAGGAATACCTGACGCTTCTTGAAGGGCTCAAGCAGCAGGTCATCGCGCCGTCCCTCGACGAGTTCTACTTCCTGGCGCGCATGACGCTGGTGAAGGACGAAAAGCATTTCGACAAATTCGATCAGGCGTTCGGCGCCTACTTCAAGGGCGTGGAAGGCGCGGTGGATTGGCGCGCGGACATTCCGCTGGATTGGCTCACCAAGAAGCTGGAGCGCGAACTCTCGCCCGAGGAAAAAGCCAAGATCGAGGCCATGGGCGGCCTCGACAAACTGATGGAGCGGCTGAAAGAACTGCTGAACGAGCAGCACGAGCGTCACGAAGGCGGCAACAAGTGGATCGGGACGGGTGGCACGTCGCCGTTCGGGCACGGCGGTTATAACCCCGAAGGCATCCGCATCGGCGGGCCATCGAAGGGCAACCGCACTGCGGTCAAGGTATGGGAAGCGCGCGCGTACAAGGACTACGACGACACCGTTGAGCTCGGCACCCGCAACATCAAGGTGGCGCTGCGCCGCCTGCGCAAGTTCGCGCGTGATGGTGCCGACATCGAGCTGGACCTGGACGACACCATCCACTCCACCGCTGCCAACGCCGGCATGCTCGACATCAAAATGCGCCCCGAGCGGCACAACAACGTCAAGGTGCTGATGCTGATGGATGTGGGCGGCTCGATGGACGACCACATCAAGCGCGTGGAAGAACTTTTCTCCGCCGCCAAGACCGAGTTCAAGCACCTCGAGTACTACTACTTCCACAACTGCGTCTACGAATGGCTGTGGAAGAACAACCGGCGCCGCCACGCGGAGCGGTTCTCCACCTGGGACGTCATCCGCAAGTACCCGCCCGATTACAAGCTGATCTTTGTGGGTGATGCGACCATGAGCCCGTATGAAATCCTGCAGGCCGGCGGATCGGTGGAATACAACAACGCTGAAGCCGGTGCCACGTGGCTCAAGCGGCTGATCGAACAGTTCCCGAAGTTTGTCTGGCTCAACCCCGAGCCGGAGGGCCTGTGGGAATACCGGCAGTCCATCTCGGTCATCAACCAGATCATGAAGACGCGGATGTATCCGGTGACGATTGCGGGGTTGGAATCCGCGATGCGGTTGTTGTCAAAGTAACGCCACACCTCTGTTTCTCCGGGCATGGACGCGGTGATTACCTGGCGCGTAATCGACACCATCCACGCTGGCGCCGAACATGGAGCCATCCAGTGCGGTCGATCATCACCGCGCTGGGCAGGCTCCCCACTTCGAACGGAGAAACGCCATGACTGCCACCCTACTCGCCGCCAACGACACACTCGCCGATACGCTGGTCGACCGTTACATCGCCGCGTGGAACGCAACAGACGCTGCCCGGCGCCGCGCCCTCGTCGCGCAAACCTGGACTGAAAGCGCCACGTATGTCGATCCTCTGATGCAGGGCATTGGCCATGACGGCATCGAGGCGCTCATTGCCGGCGTGCAGGCCAAGTTTCCGGGCTTCCGCTTTGCGCGCGACGGCGGCGCGGATGTCGTGCAGGACACGATCCGCTTCCGCTGGACGCTCGGCCCCGAGGGGCAGGCGCTGGTCAAGGGCACCGATTTCGTACGCATCGAAGGCGACCGCATGCAGACGGTGACCGGCTTTATCGACCAGATGCCAGGCATGGGCGGCGCCGGCTGAGCGCGCCCGCACAAAAGCAAACGCCCCGAAAGTCGGGGCGTTTTGCATGGGCGGCACGCGGCAGCGATCAGATGGACAGTGCGTCTTCCTGGCCGGCGTTGGCACTGCGCAGGCCGTCGACCCAGCCCTTGGCCGGCAGTTTGAGCGAGGCCTGCAGCGCGGCGGCGCGCGCCTGCACGGCTTCCCAGCTGACCTGCAGCGGCGGGCCATTGAATGCCAGCGCAATCACGTTGCCGTCATGCACTTCGGGGAAGACCAGCACGCGATTGTCGAACGCGTCACAGATGCGCTCGATATTGCGCGGGAAGCTGGTGTGGTCGCCAAAAAGGTTGATCGTCATCACACCCGGCGAGCGCAATACCTGGCGGCAAGCCTTGTAGAACGCCGGCGTATCGAGCACGGGGCCGCGCGCGGTGGCGTCATACAGGTCGATCTGCAGCGCATCGACGGTGCCGTGGTGGCTCGCGTCCGTCACCCAGTCGTACGCATCCTGCTCGTGCACGCTCAAGCGTGCATCGTCAAACGGCAGGCCGAACATGCTGCGCGCTGCGACGATCACCGACGGGTTCAGCTCCACCGCCGTCACCTGCGCGGGCGCGAGATGACGATGGCAGAACTTGGTCAGAGCGGCAGCGCCGAGACCCAGTTGCACGACGTGGAAGTCCGCTCGCGCAGCCGGGTCGAGAAACAGCAGCCACGCCATCATCTGCTGCGCGTATTCCAGTTCGATGGCATCGGGCTTGGACAAGCGCATGGCGCCCTGCACCCATTCCGTACCAAAGTGCAGATAGCGCACACCGGCCAGTTCAGAGAACGTGACCGGTGCGAAGCGCGGGGCCATGCGCTTCGGTTCGTCATCGCGGTCCTGGCGGGTCTCGCGCTTTGCGTGGGCGGGGCGGCGCGAGGCGACGGCCTCGATGGATTTACGTTTCAACAGCGTCATAAAGGGGATCAACGGGAAGAAGACTGAACGGCCGCGGCACGCTGCAGCCATTCGCGATTGTGGTCTTTGGCGTAGCGCGTCCAGTGCTTGGCGTCGCGCAGGATTTCCTCAAACAGGGCCTGCGCCCGCTGCTTGTCGGCATCGTTGTTCTGGGCGAGGAGCCATTCGCCGAAGAGGCAACGGGCCGCGCCATCGTTCGCGCAGATCAGGGCCTGCTCGAAGGCTTCACGCGTATTCGGCGCGTTGGTTGCGGCCAATGCACGTGCGTACAACAATGTCGGATCAGGCTGCTGGCGTGTCACGCGATGCGCTTCGAACAGTTTGTCCAGCGTGTCCTTGGCGAGCGCCGCATCGCCCGTGGCGAACTGCGCCCGGGCCAGACCCAGCAGCACGGCCGGGTCGCCGGCAAACGGGCCGGTCGCTGCCTGCTCGAAGTGCTGGCGGGCTTCCTTCGCATCGCCGGCCTCCAGCAATGCTTCGCCCAGACGCAGTCGGTGCTGCACGGTCGGCGCACGGTCGAAATCGTTGCGGGCTTCGCGCACGGCGCGGTTGGGGTCGATCAGTTGCGTCACTGCGCGACTGGCAACGCGGGCACCGCGCGAGTGGCGCATCTCCGGAAGATAGATCGCGAAGAAATAGACCACGCTGCCCAGCAGCGGGAACGCAAACAAGATGAACAACCAGTAGATGTTCTGGTTGTTGCGCACGACGTGCACCGCAAAGAACAGCGCGACGATGACGTGAAACCCGATTCCAAGAAACGGCATGTGAAGGCCCGATAGAGAAATGCACCGACGCCCCCCGCGTCGGCCTCGGGCGCGATTGTGACAGATGTGCTGCAGCGGGGGGATGCCGCGCCCTTGACGTCTGCACCCTGCTCGCCCGGAAGCCGCATAGAGCCGGTCTTCAGGGTCGATGGGGCAATGGCCTAGGCGAAGCGAACCTCAGGGATGACCCAGGAAGTCCAGCTTGCCGATCTCCACGCCGTTGTGGCGCAGCAGCGCGTAAGCCGTGGTGACATGGAAATACAGGTTCGGCAGCATGAAACCGCGCAGATAATCGAGGCCCGTGAACTGCAGTTCACGTGTCGGGCTCTTGAGCGTAATCCGGCGGTCTTCGCTGCCGGCAAACGCTGCGGGGTCGATGCTGTTGACGAACTCCAGCGTCTTGGCAATGCGCGCCTTCAACTCCGGGATGGTCGTCTCTACATCCGGGTACGACGGCACCTCGTTACCCGACAAACGCGCCGCGCCGCCCTTGGCCTGATCGCAGGCAATCTGCACATGCCGCGTGAATGGGTGCATGTCCGGCGCAAGACGCGCGGTCATCAGATTGGCCGGGTCGAACTTCTTCGCTTCTGCATGGGCGGCAGCCTTGTCGAGCAGGGCCGACAGATTGCCAAGCATGCGGTTGGCAGTCGGTACGAGAAACTCGTACATCGAAGGTGTGGTCATGGGAGTGATTTCCTTGGTATCCGTGTTGTGGCCGCCAACAGTCTTCAGGCAACCGCGGGCGCAGCGCCTTCTTGCGCTGGGCACAGTGTAGGCCAGCGATTCGGGCGGTGCATGGCGCGCACGCATGCCTTGTCATGCGGCATTTGGCACGAGATTGGTGGGGCGGAGCCTTTGGCCATGCGCCGCTCGACATGCACGTCGGCAGCTCTTGCGCAGCATGGCAGTTGGCTGGACAAGAAATGACGCGACCACTTCGTAGTCAGATTTGCCAAGCCGCGCTACGACAGCCACTCGCGCAATGTCAGCCACGCGGCCAACTTCTGGTCATACGGCACGGCTGCATAGGCGGGACTGCTGGAAGGGAGTTTGAGGATGGCGTGGCGGTCGCCAATGTCGCCCAGCGCCTTCATGCCGATGCGCGCTGCGGTGCCGCCGTTAAAGGCAATGACGGCCAGTTCAGGTAACGAGGCGATGAGCCCGGCAAGGTCATTCCCGGCATGATCCCGAATCTTGCTGTCGAGGCTGCCTTCGCGCTTGGCTTCGGCCACCACGTCCCACAAGCCGATGCGATGCGCGAGCAGCGCCTTCAAGCGCGCGGCGTATTCCATGCCCGGCAGGTCCTGGCCGATGACCGCACCGGCCAGGCGCCAGAACTGGTTGTGCTTGTAGGCGTAGTACTGCGACTGCGCAAGCGATGCTTCGCCGGGCAGGCTGCCCAGGATCAGCACGCGCGTGTGCGCGTCGACCACAGGCGGAAAGCATCGCTTGAGAGTCACGCGGGTCGTCAGGCCAGCAGGCGGTTCACGCGCTGCACGTACGCCGCCGGGTCGGCCAACGCGCCGCCCTCAGCCAGTAGGGCCTGGTCGAACAGCACGTGCAGGCGATCCTCAAAAGCGGCGCGATCGGCTTCGTTGCCGGTCACGGTTTCCAGTAGCGCGAGCTTGCGCACGAGCGGGTGCGTCGGGTTCAGCTCCAACACCGGCTTGCTGTCCGGGGCTTGTTGGCCGGCTTGCTTGAGCAGACGGGCCAGCGTGCCGCTGATGTCGCCTTCATCGGCCACCAGGCACGACGGCGAATCGGTCAGACGATGCGTGATGCGCACGTCCTTGGCCTTGTCGCCGAGCACAGCCTTGGCACGCTCGACCAGCGGCTTGAACTCGCCTTCCACCTTGGCGTGCTCGGCCTTCTCGGCTTCGTCTTCCAAGGCGCCCAGGTCGAGATCACCGCGCGCCACCGACACCAGTTCCTTCTCTTCAAAGTCGTGCAGGAACGACAGCATCCACTCGTCCACGCGGTCGGTCAGCAGCAGCACTTCCACACCCTTCTTGCGGAAGATTTCCAGATGCGGGCTCGACTTGGCGGCCGTCCAGTTTTCGGCGGTCACGTAGTAGATCTTGTCCTGGCCTTCCTTCATGCGGCCGACGTAATCGGCCAGCGAGACGGTCTGGGCGCTGTCTTCGTTGTGCGTGGAAGCGAAGCGCAGCAGCTTGGCAATGCGGTCTTTATTGGCGTGGTCTTCGCCGATGCCCTCCTTGAGCACCTGGCCGAAGTTCTGCCAGAACGTGGCGTACTTTTCCTTCTCGGCCGCATCATCCGACTCGGCCATCGATTCCAGCATGCCCAGCACGCGCTTGGTGGAGCCTTCGCGGATAGCCTTCACGTCGCGGCTTTCCTGCAGGATTTCGCGCGAGACATTCAACGGCAGATCGGCCGAATCGATCACGCCCTTCACAAAACGCAGGTAGCCCGGCAGCAGTTGCTCTGCGTCGTCCATGATGAAGACACGCTTGACGTACAGCTTCAGGCCGCTGCGGCGCTCGCGGTCCCACAGGTCGAACGGCGCGTTGGTCGGGAGGTACAGCAGCTGCGTGTATTCGCTACGGCCTTCCACGCGGTTGTGCGTCCAGGCGAGCGGCTTGCCGTTTTCGTGGGCAATGTGCTGGTAGAACGCGATGTACTGATCATCGGTCACGTCAGCGCGCGGACGGGCCCACAGCGCGCTGCCCTGGTTGATGGTTTCCCATTCGTCCTGGGCCACCATCGCCTTCTTCTCTTCGTCCCACGCTTCCTTGCGCATCTGGATTGGCAGGGAGATGTGGTCCGAATACTTTTGCACGACCGACTTGATGCGCCACGCGGAGAGGAAATCGTCCTCACCTTCGCGCAGGTGCAGCGTGATGGTGGTGCCTCGCTCGGCACGTTCGATGCTGTCGACGGTGAATTCGCCGTCGCCGGTGCTTTCCCAGCGCACGGCTTCATTGGCGGCCACACCGGCGCGGCGCGATTCCACCGTCACGCGGTCGGCCACGATAAACGCCGAGTAGAAGCCCACGCCAAACTGGCCGATCAGGGCAGCATCCTTCTGCTGGTCGCCCGAAAGCTGGCTGAAGAACTCGCGCGTGCCCGAGCGGGCGATGGTGCCGAGGTTGCGGATGGCCTCGTCGCGGCTCATGCCGATACCGTTGTCGGCGATCGTGATGGTGCGCGCGGCCGCATCAAAGCCGATGCGGATGCCAAGCTCGCCGCCGCCTTCGAGCAGCGACGGATTGGCGATGCCCTCAAAACGCAGCTTGTCCACCGCATCGGACGCATTGGAAACCAGTTCCCGCAGGAAGATTTCCTTGTTGCTGTACAGCGAGTGGATCATCAGATGCAGAAGCTGCTTCACTTCTGCCTGGAAAGCCATCTTCTCGTGCGGTGCGCTCATCGTCTGCATCAAAATGGTCTGAAAAATGGAAAGAGAAGCGGGCGACACCTTGCACGCGCGCCCGCATGGATTTGTGAAGCTAGATAGGGCGTCGGGCTCGGTTTTCAAGCCCCACGATCGAGCTGCCCGGCCAGGAACCGGAGCAGATCCGGGTCCGCACTGGTCGCAATGTTGAAGCGCATCCACGTCGACGGCATCTGCGACGGCGAAAACAGGCTTCCGGGCGCAAACACATAGCCCTGTTCGTGCCCGGCGCGGGCAATGGCGTTGGTGTCCTGCCCCGTATCGGCCCAGAGGAACATGCCCGCGCCGTGCTGCGCGAACAGCTTCAGCCCCATGCGCTCGAGGCTGCGCTGCACGCCGTCGCGGGCGCGGTCCAGACGGGCGCGTATGCGTTCGACATGCTTGCGGTAATGGCCTTCAGTCAGGATCTTGTAGAGCACGCGCTCGTTGATCTCGGGCGTGACGAGGCCCGTCAGCAATTTGCCGTCGACGAGGTTCTTGGCCAGCTCCGGATGGCAGGCAATAAACCCGACGCGCAGGTTCGCCGCCAGCGTCTTGGAGAAGCTGCTCAGGTAAATGACGCGGCGCAGCTGGTCCAGGCTCGCGAGCCGTGTGCCGGGGTGTCCGGGCGGCGCGAGATCGCCGTAGATGTCGTCTTCGACGATCAGGAAACCGTACTGCTCGGCCAGCCGCAGCAACTGAAACGCCTTGGCCGCCGACAGCGACGTGCCCGTCGGGTTATGCAGGATCGAATTGATGATCAGCAGCTTGGGCCGGCGCACCTGCACCAGCCCCTCCAGCGCAACCAGATCCGGCCCCTCGGCGGTGTACGGCACGCCGATCACCTGCGCCCCTTGCGCGGCAAAGCGGCCGAACATGAGGAACCACGCCGGATCGCCCACCAGCACCGTATCGCCGGGCTGCACGTACTGACGCGCGATCAGGTCGAGCGACGACGTGATGCCCGAGGTCATGACGATCTGTTCCGGCCGCGCGCCGATCTCCAGCTCCGCCAACCGTGTCTGCAACTGCTGACGCAGCGGCAAAAAACCCTGCGGCGATCCCCACGCGAGAAACTGGTTGCCGTTCTGCCGGCCGAGCGTGCGCAGCGCGTTGGCGATCAGCTCGCCGTCGAGCCAGCCGTTGGGCAGAAAGCCGATGCCCGGCGCCTTGCGCGGCTCCGCAGAATGGAACATGTTCCGCAGCAGCCACGTCACGTCGATCTTGCGGGCGGCGGTGGGCGGCGGCGCAACCGGCTCCTCGGGCAGTGGCGCCTGGCGCTCCTTGACATAGAAGCCCGAGCCCCGGCGCGATTCCAGATACCCCTGTGCCACCAGCCGCTCATACGCCTCCACCACGGTGAACCGCGAAATGCTCTTTTCCTGCGCCAGTTGCCGGATCGACGGCATGCGCATTCCCGCGCGAAACACACGCTCGTCGATGCGCATGCGCGCCCATTCGGTGAGCTGGTCCACCAGCGTCATCTGCGCGGATGGAATTGGATCCGGCAACTGCTCCGCCGCCGGGCGGGCGGCCGCGCGGCGGGCATCCAGGCTGATGATGTGGGAGGTGGAATTCATGACGAGGTAGGCGGGAGCGGGCAGAAAACTGTACAGAAAGCGCCACGACAAAGTGTACAGGTACTGTACAGACACAGTTCGGTAGGATCAAGGTCAGAATTCCGCCCCCAGCGAACCCGGAGACGCCCCCATGCCAACGTTGAAACGTTTTGACGAAGACGCTTACCGCACCACCTGCGATGCCACCGTCGTCGCTCTGCACCCGGAAGGCATTGAGCTGGATGCAACGGTGTTTTACGCCCGCAGCGGCGGCCAGGCTGGCGATACCGGCACACTCGTCCTGGCCGATGGAACAACCATCGCGATTGCCGACACCGTCTACAGCCCGGATCGCCAAACCGTCCTGCATGTGCCCGCCGACAATGCTGGCCTCACGCTGCCCGCGCCCGGCACGGCCGTCACGGCCACCATCGACTGGGACCGGCGCCACCGGCTGATGCGACTGCATACGTGTTTGCACTTGCTGGGCTCGCTCATTCCCGTGCCGGTCACAGGCTGCGGCATCTCGCCAGACGCCGGCCGCATCGACTTCGACCTGCCGGAATCGACGCTCGACCGCGACACGCTCACCGCGCAACTGAATGAACTCATCGGCCGGAACACGCCGGTGCGCATCGACCTGATCACGCCGGAAGAACTGGCCGCCCAGCCCGATCTTGTACGCACCATCGGCGCGGCGCCGCCGGCGGGCGCATCGGCCATCCGCATCATCCATATCGACGGCATCGACCGGCAGCCGTGCGGTGGCACCCACGTGCGCGCTACCGGCGAAATCGGCCGCGTCGTCGTCACCAAGATCGAAAAGAAGAGCCGCCAGAACCGACGCGTGGCCGTAGCGTTTGCAGATTGAGCGACCACCATGAACGAGTCCGCCGCCCTCCCCATGCAACACGCCGACCATGCCGAACGCCGGGGCTTGCTGCTCGGCTTCATCGGTGTGGCCATCTTCAGCCAGACGCTGCCGTTCACGCGCATGGCTGTCGCCGAACTGGATGCCACCTTCGTGGCACTGGCGCGTGCCGTTCTGGCGAGTGTGCTGGCGCTGGCGATGCTGGCGGCCACGGGCGCGTTCTCCGCCGCCAAACGCCCGCGCGGTAGTCAATGGTGGCAACTTGCGGTGACGGCGATGGGCGTGGTGGTGGGCTTTCCGCTGTTTTCATCGCTGGCGATGCGCGATGTGCCGGCCGCGCATGGCGCCATCATCACCGGCCTGCTGCCGCTTGCGACCGCCATCTTCGCCGCCTGGTTTGGGCGCGAGCGGCCGTCCCCCGGGTTTTGGCTCTGCGCGGTCATTGGCAGCGTGCTTGTTGTTTCATTTGCACTGCTGCAAGGAGCGGGCGCCCTGCACCGCGCCGATTGGCTGCTCTTCGCCGCGATGGTGACCGGCGCCCTCGGCTATGCCACCGGCGGCAAGCTTGCGCGCGAGGTGGGCGGCACGCAGACGATTGCCTGGGCGCTGGTCGTCTCGCTGCCCGTGTTGCTCCCGATCGTGGGGGCGCTGGCGTGGATGCCGTCATCCCATCAGGCCGAAGCGCTGGCGCATGCGTCGTCCCGCGCCTGGATGGGGCTGGCTTACGTGTCGGCCTTTTCCATGTTCATCGGCTTCCTGTTCTGGTACTCCGGCCTGGCGGCAGGCGGTGTTGCGCGGGTCGGCCAGATACAATTGCTGCAACCTTTCATGACGTTGATCGGCGGCTGGCTGCTGCTGGGCGAATCGCTCGATGCGCCTACCGTACTGTTTGCGCTGGCCGTGATTGCCGTGGTCGGCATCGGCCGGCGCACGTCGGTCCGCCGATAGCAACGTCTTCCCTGTTTGTTGACCGCACTTACCAAGGAGTCTTCATGTCCGCCTCGCACGACGCTCAGGCCAAGCTCAAGCAACTCGGCATCGAACTGCCTGCCGCCGGCGCCCCCGCTGCCGCCTACGTCATGGCCGCGCAAACCGGCAACCAGGTCTTCCTGTCCGGCCACATCGCCAAGAAAGACGGCAAGCCGTGGGTTGGCAAGCTCGGCGCCGACATGACCACGGAACAAGGCAAGGCCGCGGCACGCGCCATCGCCATCGACCTGATCGCCACGCTGAACACGCACCTGGGCGGTGATCTCAGCCGCGTCAAGCGGATCGTCAAGGTGATGAGCCTGGTCAACTCCACGCAGGAGTTCACCGAGCAGCACCTGGTGACCAACGGCGCATCCGAACTGTTCGTCGAGGTGTTTGGCGACGCCGGCAAGCACGCCCGCAGCGCCTTCGGCGTCGCACAGATTCCGTTTGGTGCGTGCGTCGAGATCGAGCTGATTGCAGAAGTCGCCTGAGCGACGCTTTTTCCTGCTGTGCCACCGGCAGCCGGCCAGTGTTAGACGGGTCGGTTGCCTGCTATTCTCACCGTCTTGCCCACCCACGGCGCTCGCTCACGAGGTGGGCGCTGTAACACTAGGACCACACCATGGACCATACCGCCTGTACCTTCTCCAGCCGCGCTCAGAAACTGACCAGCTCGGCGATCCGGGAAATCCTCAAGATCACCGAACGTCCTGAGGTCATTTCGTTTGCCGGCGGCCTGCCCGCTCCGGTCACCTTCCCGGTTGAAGCGATTCAGGCGGCGTGTGCCCGCATGTTTGCCGACAATCCGCAGGCCTCGCTGCAATACACGCCGACGGAAGGCCTGTCGGTGCTGCGCGAGTGGATTGCCCAGCGTCATGGCACCACCGCCTCGCGCGTGCTGATCACCACGGGCTCGCAGCAGGGCCTGGACCTGCTCGGCAAGATTTTCATCGACCCGCAAAGCAAGGTGCTGGTCGAAACGCCGACGTACCTGGGCGCGCTGCAGGCGTTCTCGCTGTTCGAGCCGACCTATACGTCCATCGCCACCGACGACAAGGGCCTGCTGCCCGACGCGCTCACGCCGGAGCTGGCGGCGGGCGCGCGCTTCTTCTACACGATCCCGAACTTCCAGAACCCGACCGGCCGCCGTCTACCGCTGGACCGCCGCCAAGCCCTGGTCGCCCGCGCGAAGGAACTCGGCGTTCTGCTCGTTGAAGACGACCCGTACGGTGAACTCAGCTACACCGGCGACGCCCTGCCCTCGCTGCGCTCGCTCAATCCGGACGGCGTGGTCTACATGGGCTCGTTCTCGAAGATCCTGGCGCCGGGCATGCGCCTGGGCTACATCATCGCGCCCGAGCATATCCACTTCAAACTCGTGCAGGCCAAGCAGGCATCGGATCTGCACACGCCGAGCTTCACGCAGCGTGTGGCGTACGAGGTGCTGAAGACCGGGCTGCTCGATACGCACATCCCGAGCATCCGGAACCTCTATGGCAAGCAATGCGAAGCGATGCTGGACTCGCTCGCGCGCCATATGCCAGCCGGCGTGCACTGGAACCGTCCGGAAGGCGGCATGTTCATCTGGGTTGAGGTGCCGGAAGGCATCGACACGATGGCGCTGCTGGAAAAGGCCGTCGCGCGCAACGTGGCGTTCGTGCCGGGCGCGCCGTTCTATGCCAATGCGCCGCGTCGCAATACGCTGCGACTGGCGTTCGTGACGGTGGCACCGGAGCGCATCGAGCAAGGCATTGCCGTCCTGGGCGAGCTGATCCGCGCGGAAATCGCTGCGCTCACGCCCAAGGCCGCGTAAATTCGCTAACACCATTCACTTGTTCATCTAAGAAAGGAGCCGTCGTCGATGCTGCGGATCTGGGGAAGACTCTCTTCGGTCAACGTTCAGAAAGTGGTCTGGTGCGCGCGCGAGCTGTCGCTGGACCATGAGCGCATCGACGTCGGCGGCGCCTTTGGCGGGGTCGACACGCCGGAATTCAAGGCGATGAACCCGAACGGCATGATCCCGGTCATCGAAGACGGCCTGAACGACGCCGGGGACACGCGCTTCGTGCTGTGGGAATCCAACGCCATCGTGCGCTATCTCTCGGCGCGCTACGGCCCGGGCAACCTCTACCCGCTCGAACTGCACGAGCGCGCCGATGCCGACCGCTGGATGGATTGGCAGACCACGTCGTACAGCCCGTCGATGGTGGATGCGTTCCTGCAGCTCGTGCGAACGCCGGAAGACCAGCGCGACGCCGCGCGCATTGAACGCTCGCGCCAAGCCGCGGAGCGCAGCACCGCTGTCCTCGAGGCCGTGCTGGCCAAGCAGCCGTACGTGGCCGGCCGCCGCTTCACCATGGCCGACATCGTCTGCGGCTGCGCCACGCACCGCTGGCTGGGCCTGCCGATGGACCGCCCAGCGCGACCGAACCTCGAGCGGTGGATGGCCGAACTGCGGGACCGCCGCGCCTCGCAAGAAGTCCTGGCGCTGCCTGTGGTCTAAGCCCACCTGAAACCAATTGCGGTAGCATCATCAACCGCGCACGGCACCTACGCCGGCGCGGTTTTTTGTTTTCACCGAGGGAAACCCGGATGCCATTGAACCGACCTTCAACGACCGTCGCCACGGCCCTCTGGGGCGCGCTTTACCTGGTTGCCGCCATCGTGTCGCACCGGCTGAACGGGCCGATCGACATGACGGGTTACATCTGGCTGCCGGCGGGCGTCGCCATGGCCGCGTTCATGCTGCGGCCGTATCGCGAATGGCCCGGGCTGGGGGCAGCGTTTGCCGTGGCGCAGCTGGTGCTGGCGGCGATCGAGCGCACCAACCCCGCGCACGCGATGCTGTTCGTGCTGGACGAAGCAGGTAGCGCGGCGCTGGCCGTGGCACTGGTGCGGCTGGCACGCGTCCCGCTTGAAGGGCTTTACTTCGTGCGCGCAATGCTGGTGGCGGGCGCGGTCAGTGCGCTGCTTGGGGCGTTGTTCGGCGCGGCATGGTTTGCGTGGTCGCAGGGCGGCTCGTTCGGACACGTGCTGCGCATCTGGGCGGCTTCGGATTTCCTGGGCGTGCTGATCGTCACGCCGGTGCTCGCGGCATGGTCGCGCTTTCGCGCATTTCGCTCGGGTGGCACAGACCGCACCGATTTTCTGCTGGGCCTGGCGGCCTTCGTGGCGCTGGGGCTGTCGGCCTACGTCATCTTCGATGGCAGAACCGATGCCAAGTTCGGCGACGGGGTCGGCTTTGCTCTGACCTACGTCCCGCTGTTCTTTGCCGTGGTGGTGGCCCTGCTGTGGGGCGGCCGCGGTGGCTCGATGGCCGTGCTGCTGCTTACGCTGCTGGCGCTGACGCAAACCGCCGAGGGCGACGGCCCGTTCGCCGTGCTCGATCACCACTATGGCCAATCGCTGCTGGAAGCGCAGCTGTACCTGGGCGTTGCCGCGCTGCTGGTGCTGCTGGTGAGCGCGCTCAAGACCACGCGCGAACAACTGCACGAGCAAAGCGCGCAATGGCAGAACCGCGTTGAACTGGCGTTGGCAGCATCGGGCCAACTGGTCTACACCATCGACCCGGCCACCGGCCGCATCGACTGGGGCGGCGACGTGGTGCACCTCTTCGGACACGACCCGGCGAGCATGGCGTCGATCTCGACCGTGCTGCAACTGGTGCATCCGGATGACCGCGACGCGCTGCGTGCACGCTGGCTGGGAGAAGCCGCCCCGGATAACCAGACCGCCATGCCAGCGCGCCGCCAGACGCTGCGCATCACTGCGCGCGACGGCACGCTGCACACGGTGGTGGATACCGGCGGCCCGCTGATGGACGCCGTCGGCAACATGGCGCTCATCACCGGTACCTGGTCGGTCGAGACTGCATTGTGACCACATCGGCGTCGGGCAGCACGGCCGTGCTGCTGATCCATGGTCTGGGCGGCACTGCCTACGATGTGGGCGTGCTCCAGAAGGCGCTGCGCAGCGCCGGCGCGGTCACGTACGTGCCAACCCTGCCCGGCCACGGCACGCGCCCCGAAGACCTGATCCACACCCCTGCCGAGGCATGGCTTGAAACGCTGACGCAAGCGTATGAGCGGCTCGCCGCCGAGCACGACACCGTGCATATCGCGGGGATGTGCATGGGCGCATTGCTGGCACTGGTGCTGGCGCACCGGGTTCGGCATGGCATTGCGCGCCCGCAGGACAGGCTGGCGCTGCTCGCCACGCCCGTCCATATCGATGGCTGGTCGACGCCGTGGTATCGGGATCTGCGCTACGCGGTGTATCGCATCCCGGGCATGGCTGCACGCATGCGCGTGGAAGAGGACGAGCCGTTCGGCATCAAGAACCCCCTGTTGCGGCGGATCATCAAGGCGAAGCTCGCACGCGGTGACAGCTTCCACTACCCGTGGGTGCCGCTGGCGTGCATTCGGCAGGTGGACCGCCTGCGACGCTGGGCACTGGCCGGGGCGCCCGATACGCAGTGCCAGACGCTGGTGATCCATTCGCGCGAAGACGAACTCACCAGCCTGCGTTCCGCCCAAACGCTGCAGGCCACCCTGCCCAATGCGCGCAGCGTGGTGCTGGAAAACAGCTACCACATGATCTGCGTGGACAACGACCGCGATCAGGTCGCAGCAGAGGTCCTTGGCTTTTTCGGCTTCGACCCGGCAGCAGCCAGGCGCAAAGGCCCAGCCGCCGCAGATTGATGCCGACGCCGATCAGGCGGCCGGCCCGGCCGTCTCGTGCTCGTGCGCCGCGTCCAGCCGGCGCTGCCGCTCGCTGCCCTTGAACACGCGCCGCACCACCACAAAGAACACCGGCACCAGGAACACCGCCAGCACCGTTGCAGCGATGATCCCGCCCAGCACGCCCGTGCCGATAGCGCGCTGGCTGGCCGATGCCGCGCCGCTTGCAAGCGCCAGTGGCACGACGCCAAACGCAAACGCGAGCGACGTCATCACGATCGGCCGGAACCGCAACCGCGCAGCTTCCAGCGTGGCTTCAATCAAGCCCATCCCTTGCGCCACCAGATCCTTGGCCACTTCGATGATCAGGATCGCGTTCTTGGCCGACAGGCCGATGGTGGCAATCAGCCCGACTTTGAAGTAGATGTCGTTGGGCAGAAAGCGCAGCGTGGCGCCCAGCAGCGCGCCCAGCACGCCGAGCGGCACCACCAGCAAGACCGCCAGCGGAATTGACCAGCTCTCGTACAGCGCGGCCAGGCACAGAAACACGACGAGGATCGACAACGCAAACAGCGCCGGCGCCTGCGCGCCCGACAGCCGCTCCTCGAACGACTGCCCCGTCCACTCGTAGCCGAAGCCTGCAGGCAGACCGCGCGCGATCGACTCCATCGCCGCCATGGCCTCGCCCGAGCTGTGACCGGGTGCAGGCGAGCCGGTGATCGTCATGGCCGGAAAGCCGTTGTAGCGATCGAGCTTGAGCGGCCCGACGATCCACTTGGTGGTGGTGAATGCGGAAAGCGGCACCATGGCCCCTGCTGCATTGCGCACGTGCATGCGGCCAAGCTGCTCGACCGAAACCCGCTGCTTGCCGTCGGCCTGCACGATCACGCGGCGCACCTGGTTGCGGTAGACGAAATCGCCGGCGTAGTCGGAGCCGAACATTACGGCCAGCGTGCGGTTGATGTCTTCGATCGATACACCCATCGCCAGGGCTTTCTTGCGGTCCACATCGATCAGAACCTGCGGCGCATCGCCCTGGCCTGCAAACGTGACTTCCGATAGCGCAGGATGCTTCGCCGCCTCGGCAAGCATGTGGTCGCGTGCCTGCGCGAGGCGCTCGTAGCCGGCACCGCCGCGGTCTTGCAAGCGCAGGTCGAACCCCGGCTTGCTGCCCAGTTCCGGCAGAGCCGGCGAGTTCATCGCCATGACCATCGCGCCCTTGATCTTGCCGAATGCCGCGTTGGCGCGCTCGACCACGGCATCGACATGCTGGCCAGCACCCTTGCGCTGCTTCCAGTCCTTGAGCGTCAGGAACAGCATGGCCGCGTTCTGGCCGTTGCCGTACAAGCTGAACCCCGTGATGGCGAGCGTAGACGCCACGGCCGGTTCCTGCGTCATGAAGTACTGCTCTGCCTGCCGAACGACGTCGAGCGTCTGCGCCTGTGTGGCGCCGGTCGGCAGCATGACGACGGTCATGAACTCACCGGTATCTTCCTCCGGCAGAAAGGCCGTCGGCAGTTGCATGAACAGCAGCACGACCACGCCGATAACCGCGCCGTATGCCACCAGTGCACGGCCCGTGCGATTCAGCAGCATGGCAACGCCGCCCCGGTAGCGTGCCGTCAACCGCGCAAAGCCCCGGTTGAATGCGCCGAAGAAGCCCTTGCGCTCGGCGCCGTGGTCCGGCTGCACCGGCTTGAGCAGCGTCGCGCAAAGCGCCGGTGTGAGCGTCAATGCCAGGAATGCCGAGAACACCATCGACACGGCAAGCGACAGCGAAAACTGCCGGTAAATGTTGCCTACCGCGCCGCCAAAGAACGCCATCGGCACGAACACTGCCGTCAGCACCAGCGAGATGCCGACAATCGCACCGCTGATCTGCCGCATCGCCTTGGCCGTTGCCTCGCGCGGCGAGAGCCCTTCTTCGTGCATCACGCGTTCGACGTTTTCCACCACCACGATGGCATCGTCGACAAGGATGCCGATGGCGAGCACCAGGCCGAACAGCGTCAGCACGTTGATGGAGAAACCCATGGGCAGCATCACCGCGAACGTACCCAGCAGCGCGATCGGCACCACCAGCGTCGGGATGAGCGTCGCGCGAAGGTTCTGCATGAACAGCATCATCACCAGGAACACCAGCACCACGGCTTCGAGCAGCGTCTTCACCACCTGCTCGATGGCAATGCCGACAAAGCGCGAACTGTCGTACGCCACCTCGTAGCGCACGCCGGGCGGGAATTGCGCCTGCGCTTGGTCCAGCACCGCGCGCACGCGCTTGGCAACGCCCACGGCGTTGGCACCCGGCGCCAGCTTGATACCGATGGTCGTGGCCGGCTTGCCGTTCATGCGCGAGAGGTACAGGTAATCGCTACCGCCCAGTTCCACGCGGGCGACATCGCGCAGCAGCACCATGCGGCCCTGCGCGTCTGCACGCAGCGGAATCTGGCCGAATGCTTCAGGCGTGGTGAGTCCATCGTCACCGGTGACGCTCGCGTTGATGGGCGCGCTGCCCGGTACGGCGCCGCTGCCGATCTCACCCACGGTGATGCGTGCGTTGTAACGACGCACGGCATCGCTCAAATCACCGGCGGTCAGGCCCAATGCAGTCAACTTGTCGGCATCGGGCCAAATGCGCATGGCGTATTCCGCATCGAACAACTGCGCGGTGCCAACGCCCGGCACGCGACGCAACTGCGGAATCAGATCAGACGAAGCGAGGTCGCCCAGGTCGATGCCGTCGAAGCGCCCGCGCTCCGCCGTCAGCGACAGATACATCATGTAGTTCTCGGCCGCCTTCTCGATGCGGATGCCATTGCGGCGCACGACTTCAGGCAGGCGCTCTTCGACGATCTTCAGCCGGTTCTGCACCTCCACCGCCGCAAGATCCGGGCTCGTACCCTGCGTGAACGACAGGTTGATCGACACGTTGCCCGCCGCATCGGACGACGACGACATGTACAGCAGCCCCGGCGCGCCGTTCATCTCGCGCTCGATGATGGCGGTGACGGCACTCTCCACCGTGCGCGCCGACGCGCCCGGGTAGTTGGCCGAGATGCTGACGTTGGGCGGCGCGATGTTCGGATACTGCGCCACCGGCAGCTTGGGCAGTGCGAGCACGCCGGCCAGGATGATGGCCAGCGCAATCACCCAGGCAAAGACCGGGCGGTCGATAAAGAAGCGCGCCATGGTCAGCCCTTCTTCGGCTCGGTGTCAGCACGCGGTGCTGCTGGCACCGGCTTGACCGCCATGCCCGCTTCCAGCGTCTGCATGCCAGGAATGGCGAGGCGCTCTCCACCGGACAGGCCGCTCGTCACCAGCCATTGGTCGCCGGCCAACGTTTGCGCAGCCACCGGCCGCGCGGCCAGCGTATTGTCGGCCTGCACCACGAACACCGATGCCCCCTGGCGATCGCGCTGCAATGCGCCCTTCGGAACCGTCACCGCGCCCTGCTGCACGGCGTGCGAGAGCTTCACGCGCACATACATGCCGGGCAGCAGCAAGCCATCGGGGTTGGGCAGCACGGCGCGCATCGAAACGTTATCGGTCGCGCGGTCCACCGCCAGATCGGAGAACAGCAACCTGCCGGGGCGCTCGTACGCCACGCCATCGCTCAGGATGACCTGCACGCCGATGTCCTTGCCGCTCAATGCAGCGGCCTGGCCCTTCTTGAGCGCGCGCTGCAAGGCCAGCACCTCGGCGGCGGGCTGCGCGAAGTCGACGTAGATCGGGTCGATCTGCTCGACGGTGGTCAGCGGCGTGGCGGCGTCTTCCTTGACCAGCGCGCCTTCGGTGACCTGCGCGCGGCGCGAGCGGCCGGCAATCGGGGCCGTGACGGTGGCATAACCCAGGCGCAGTTGCGCGGTTTCCAGCGCAGCACGGCTGGACACCACGTCTGCGGCGGCCTGACGCTCTGCGGCTTGCGCTTCTGCGTATTCCAGCTCGCTCACGGCGCGCGTGGCGGCCAATCCCTTGTAGCGCGCAGCCTTGTCGCGGGCGATGGCGAGCTGCGACTGGGCACGGGCAAGCGCCCCTTGCGCAGCGTCCACCTGCGCCTTGAGCGGCGCGGGGTCGATGCGGAACAGCACCTGGCCGGCCTTGACCACCTGGCCTTCTTCGTAGGCGCGCTTGAGGACGATGCCGTCCACGCGCGCGCGCACCTCCGCCGTGCGATACGGCTCAAGGCGGCCCGGCAGTTCGGTCACCAGGGGCGCATCGGAGCGCTGTGCAACGACAAACTCGACCTCCGGCGGACCAGCGGGCTTGGCGGCCTCATCAGCATGCTTGCCGCAGCCCTGCAACACAGCCAAGGCGCACACGCACAGCAACCACGGGGACGAACGGTAACGACGGAACAACACGGAGAACATCATGGGAAAGGGGGCTGGGCGCGACCGCGCCCGAGGTCTTGAACGAAGCGAAGCGGAAGGCTAGCACGCACATCCGCCGCAGGCTGACCGATTGATTTCCCAATCTGATCAAGACCTTACGAAGCAGGCCCTGACCGTATGCCAGGCAGGCCTGCTGCCCCTTGATGCGGTTTCAGAAGACGCGACCGAGCTGCAGGTACACGTTCCACACGCCCTGCGGCGCCACCGCAAAACCGAAGTAGAGCGGCCCGATCGGGCTGGTGCCTCCGACAAATACGCTGCCGCTCTTCAGGTAAGGGCCCTTGCCAAAGTTGTTGCGCAACTGCCAGACATTGCCGGCCTCGGCGCTGGCGCCGAACACCGGTGCGCGCAGACCGAGCAGATCTTCGACGCGCAGGTCGTACAGATAGGTCAGGCGGCCGTACAGCATGTACTGGCCGTTGAACTGATCCTGCGCGTAGGCGGAAAGGTGCTGGAAGCCGCCCAGGAAAAAGCCCTCGTTAGCGCCGTTGCCCGTGTTGCCGTCGTTTTCACGCGTCGGGCTGTTAATGCCAAACTGGCCCGCCCCTTCCAACGCCACATTGAACGTGTGGCGCCCATAGCTCGTGGCCCATAGGCCCTTGGCCTGGGCGGTGTTGAACTTCTTGTCGAGCGAGCCGAAGCCCGTTTCCACGCTGCTGTAAAAGTAATAGCCGCTACGCGGGAACAGCGGATCGTCGAGCTGATCCAGCGTGAGCTGGGCGCGGAAGGCCGGCTGCTGCGCGCGGGTGGGGTCAACGGCCGTCGCATCCACGACATTCCCGGATTCGTCCGCGATCAATTGCAGGTAATTGAACGTTGCCGTCTTCCTGACGTAGTTCACGCCCAGGCGCAGTTCACCCTTGCGGCCCAGCGGGATGCCAAGGTCAACGCCGGCGCGTGCCGTCTCGATGGTCAGGTTGTTGAACGGCTTGGCGTCCCGCGTGGGGGGCTGGTCGTCAAAGTAGAGATCGGAGCGCCGGCGCGAGTACTCGGCGTACGGCGCCACGTAGAACCCGCGCGCCTGCCACAGCGGCTGGCGCAGCTCGGTGTGGATGCTCGCCCGGTTGCTGCCGAGCACGATGTCATTGCGCCACTCCAGTCCGCTCTGCGTGAGCCACGGATACCGATGGCCGAGGTTGACGTTGAATGCGCCGCGCCCGTCGAAGTTGGTCGACATGCCCAGTCCGAACAGGAAGAACTGGTTGCCCCACGACTTTTCGTGCGCGTCGATCTTGAGCGTATGCACGCCGTTCTGTTCGACCAGCTGCTGCGTGACGGTTTCGAAGTCGCCGGTGGTGGCGAGCGCCGACAGCTCGCGGTTGAGGGCCTCGGCGTCATACGCATCGCCCTCGCGCACCTTGATCAACTGGCGCACACGCGCCGCAGGCACACGGCCGTTGGTGGTCACATCGATGGCGTCGATGCGCGCGCCTGCCACCAACGTGCCTTGCGGCTGATGGGCGGCGCGGTACGCGGCATACGCCTGCGGCGACAGCGACAACGTCGCGAGCTTCGCCTCGACGCCCTGCGCCGCGCGCTCGCCTTGCCGCACGCCCTGCGGGCCCTTGGCGAAATCGGTGAACGAAAGTTCCGAGAGCTGCGGCTCGATCAGCACATCCTTGGCGCGCAGCAGCGCCTTTTGCGCCCGCACGTTCTGGCCGACGAGGATCGTGATCATCTGCTGCGTGACCGCCGCAGGCGAGGCCAGGTCTTCAGGCCGCTCCAAGTCCGACCCGATGTTGACGGCGATGATGATGTCCGCGCCCATGTCGCGCGCGAGCTGCACCGGCAGGTTGCTCACCAGGCCACCATCCACCAGCGTGCGCCCGCCCACCTCGATGGGCGCGAACAGCCCCGGCACCGCCATGCTGGCCCGCATGGCCAGTGGCAGCGAGCCGTGGTCGAGAATCACCCCGTCGCCCGTGGCCAGATCCGTCGCCATGGCCTTGAACGGAATCGGCAGGCGCGAGAACTCGATGTTGTCGGGCCACTGCGCCGTCCAGTTCTTGAGCAGCGCGAGCAGACGGTTGCCCTGCACCAGCCCGGCCGGCAGCCTGAGCTTGCCGTCGCCATAGCCGGCCGACAGGCCGATCGGATACTGGAAATCGTCCTCGCGCAGCGACTGCGGCAGCTTGGCGCGATCGTTGCGATCGAACGCGATGTCGCTCAAGTCGACCTGCGAGAGCTTCTGTTCCAGCGCATCCGCACGCATGCCGCTCGCGTACAGGCCGCCCACGACGGCGCCCATGCTCGTGGCGGCAATCACATCCACGGGAATGCGCATGCGCTCCAGCATCTTCAGCACGCCGATATGCGCATAGCCGCGCGCCCCGCCACCCGAGAGCACCAGGCCGATACGCGGCCGCGTCGATTCGGTATTCGCCTGCGCGGGCGCTGGCGCGGTCTGGCCATGCACGGCGGGCGACAGCGCCGCCGATGCCACAAACACGGTGATCACGGCGGTAGTCAGTCGGGAGCCGTGGCGGCGAAGCAGGAAGGCCGTCAGAGAAGCCATGGATGGAGGGCGAACTAGGGTTATGGGGATGCTGGGCAGCGCTGCAGGCGCAATGATTCCACAACCCGGATTTACCCGGTGCAATTGCGTGCGCCGCGCCAAACAACGGCTCGGCGCCGATGAATACTTTTCAGGGCGAAAGTGACAGAATATTGCCGGGACCCGGACACGCTTGTTCCTACAATCCGCGTTTGCCCCTGCGAAAAGGGGCAACAGAAGACGTTCGGTATCGACAAGAACTGAAACGCCCAAACAGGAGGAGATCAAGATGTGGAATCAAGTCTATGACCCGCTCGGCAGCGCCGTGTGGTCGACCATCGCAGCCGGGATACCGGTGGCGGTGCTGCTGTGCTCTCTGGCGTTTTTCCATATGCAGGCGCATCTGGCCGCCGGCCTGGCGCTGATCGTCGGGGTGGGGATTGCCTCGTTCGTGTTCGGCATGCCGACCGCGATGGCCGGCAAGGCAGCCGGTCTGGGCATCGTCTCCGGCCTGTTCCCGATTGGCTGGATTGTTCTCAACATCATCTTCCTGCACCGGCTCACCACCTTGAACGGGTCGTTCAAGGTGTTACAGACTTCGATTTCCGGCATCACCGAAGACCGCCGCCTGCAACTGCTGCTGGTGGCCTTCAGTTTTGGCGCGTTCTTTGAAGGCGCAGCAGGCTTTGGCACGCCGGTGGCCGTCACGGGGGCCATCCTGATCGGCCTGGGCTTCTCGCCGCTGGCCGCGTCGGGCCTGGCCCTGATTGCCAACACCGCGCCGGTGGCCTACGGCGCGCTGGGCGCTCCGCTCATCGGCCTGGCTTCCGTCACGGGGCTGGACTTGCTGCAGCTCTCGGCCATGGTCGGCCGCCAACTGCCGTTCTTCTCGGTGCTGGTGCCGTTCTGGCTGATCTGGGCGTTCGCGGGCTTCCGCGGCATGCTGCAGATCTGGCCGGCGATCCTGGTGGCGGGCGTGTCGTTTGCGATTCCGCAGTTCCTGGTGTCGAACTTCCACGGCCCGTGGCTGGTGGACGTGATTGCGGCGCTGGTGTCGATGGGCTCGCTCACGCTGTTCCTGAAGGTGTGGAAGCCCAAGACGATCTGGACGTCGACCGCCCTGCGCAACCGCGAGGACAACTCCAGCGTCGACCCGGAAGCCGCCGCAGAGGCGCGAGAAGCCACTACGGCCACCAACGGCAAGATCACGCGCGTGCAGGCCTGGCTGCCGTGGGTGATCCTGACGGTGTTCGTCTTCATCTGGGGCGTGCCCCAGTTCAAGGCGTTTGCCGACGGCCTGTGGGCCTACAAGCTCGCCATTCCGGGCCTCGACAAGATGGTGCTCAAAGGCCCGCCGGTGGTGCCCAAGGTGATTGCCGAAGGTGCTGTGTTCAACTTCAACGTCCTGTCGATGGCGGGCACGGGCATCCTGTTTTCGGCCATTGTGGGCGGCCTGCTGATGGGCTATTCGCTGCCGCGCATGCTCAAGGAGTACTGGAACACCATCAAGCTCACGCGCTATTCGCTGCTGACGATCTGCGCGATGTTCGGCATCGGCTACCTGACGCGCTACTCCGGTCTGGACGCGACGCTGGGCCTGGCCTTCGCCCACACGGGCGTGCTGTACCCGCTGTTCGGCACGATGCTGGGCTGGCTGGGCGTGGCGCTGACCGGCTCGGACACGGCATCGAACGTGCTGTTCGGCGGCCTGCAGAAGACCACGGCCGAGCAGCTTGGCCTGTCGCCGATCCTCATGTCTGCGGCAAACAGCTCGGGCGGCGTGATGGGCAAGATGATCGACGCGCAGTCCATCGTCGTGGCCTCCACGGCCACCAAGTGGTACGGCCACGAGGGCGACATCCTGCGGTATGTGTTCTTCCATTCGCTGGCGCTGGCCTTCCTGGTGGGACTGATGATCACCCTGCAGGCCTATGTGGAGCCGTTCACGCGGATGGTGGTGCACTGAGCCCCCAACTCCCGACGGAACCCGAAAGCCGCTCAATCGAGCGGCTTTTTTCATTCGAAGCCGACACGTCGAGCGAAAAGCCTCGCACGTCGGGTTCCGAACTACAACGGCGGAGTAAAAAGCCTCACGCGTCGAGCTTTGAGCTCCACTCGCCGAGCAAATAGCCTCACGCGTCGAGCTCTGAGCTCCACTCGCCGAGCAAAAAGCCTCGCGCGTCGAGCTCTGAGCTCCACCTGCCGAGCAAAAAGCCTCACCCGTCGAGCTCCGAGCTCCACCTGCCGAGCAAAAAGCCTCACCCGTCGAGCTCCGAGCTCCACTCGCCGAGCAAATAGCCTCACGCGTCGAGCTCTGAGCTCCAACCGCCGAGCAAAAAGCTTCGCGCGTCGCGTTCTGAACCCCGACCGCCGGGTCTAAAACCTCACGCGTCGCGTTCTGAACCCCAATCGTCAAGTTCAAAACCTCACGCACGGCGTTCAGAACGCCGATCGCCGAGCCCTGCACTCCGTAAGCCACCCCGCCATCATGGGCCCTTTCACGCGCGTATCATGGGCAGCTCTTCCGCGCACGTCCCGCCCTGGGGCGTCGGTCTTCCCCCTCCCGACCCGACATGCTGCTGCGCCGCCTGGAAAAGCTCATCGATCCGTTCCGTCCCCTGCCCGACACACAGCCTCCGGCCAATGTGTGGCGCTTCTACGCCTACTTCCTGCGCGAGGTGCGCGGCGTTTTTGCGTTCCTGCTGGTCGTCGGGTTGCTGGGCGCGCTGATTGAAGTCGCGCTGTTCGACTTCCTCGGTCGCATCGTCGACATGATCCAGGCAACCCCCGGCGCGGAGTTCTTCGACCGCCACCGCAACGAACTGCTGTGGATGGCCTTTGTGGCGCTGATCGCGCGACCGGTCATCTTCGGGCTGCACGACGTGCTCGTGCATCAGGTCATCAACCCCAACCTGTCGAACCTGATCCGCTGGCAGAACCACCGCTACGTGCTCAAGCAGAGCCTCACGTTCTTCCAGAACGACTTCGCGGGCCGCATTGCGCAACGCATCATGCAGACCGGCTTTTCGCTGCGCGATTCCGCCGTGCAGGCCGTGGACGCGCTCTGGCATGTCGTCATCTACGCGATCAGTGCGATGGTGCTGTTCGCCAGGGCCGACTGGTGGCTCGTTGTGCCGCTGCTGGTGTGGATTGGCTGCTACATCGCGGCACTGAGCTATTTCGTGCCGCGCGTGAAAGCGCGTTCGGTCATCGCCACGGAATCGCGCTCCAAACTGATGGGCCGCATCGTGGACGGCTACACCAACATCACCACGCTCAAGCTGTTTGCGCATACGCAGCACGAAGAAAGCTATGCGCGCGACGCCATGGCCGAGCAGACGGACAAGACCCGCCTGTCGGGCCGCATGATCAGCGGCATGGATTTCACCATCACGGCCATGAACGGCCTGCTGATTGTCGGCACGTCGGCGCTCGCGCTGTGGTTGTGGAGCCAGGGCCGTGTGAGCGCCGGCACCATTGCGCTGACCACGGGGCTGGTGATCCGCATCAACAACATGTCGGGCTGGATCATGTGGGTGGTCAACGGCATCTTTGAAAACGTCGGTCAGGTGCAGGATGGCATGCAGACCATTGCGCTGCCGCGCGCGGTGATCGACCAGCCCGATGCCAAGCCGCTGCGCGTGACGCGGGGCGAAGTGCGCTTCGAGCACGTGGGCTTTCATTACGGCAAGGGCAGCGGCGTGATCGAAGGGTTGGACCTCGTGGTGCGCCCGGGCGAACGGATCGGCCTGGTCGGCCCCTCTGGGGCGGGCAAATCGACGTTGGTCAACCTCCTGCTGCGCCTGTACGACGTGGAGCGAGGCCGGATTCTGGTGGACGGTCAGGATATTGCGACCGTGACGCAAGAAAGCCTGCGCGAGCAGATCGGCATGGTCACGCAGGACACGTCGCTGCTGCACCGGTCAATTCGCGACAACCTGCGCTACGGCAAACCCGACAGCACCGAGGCGGAATTGAAGCAAGCCGTGCACCGGGCCCGCGCCGACGAGTTCATCCCGCAGCTGTCCGATGCGCAAGGGCGGCGCGGCTTCGATGCGTTGGTTGGGGAACGTGGCGTGAAGCTGTCGGGCGGTCAGCGGCAGCGCATTGCGATTGCGCGCGTGCTGCTGAAGGACGCGCCGATCCTGATTCTGGACGAAGCCACGTCAGCGCTGGATTCGGAAGTGGAAGCGGCCATCCAGGAAAGCCTGGAAACGCTGATGCAGGGCAAGACCGTGATAGCCATTGCGCACCGGCTCTCGACCATCGCGCGCATGGACCGGCTGGTCGTGCTCGATGGCGGCCGCATCGTCGAGAGCGGCACGCACGCCGAGTTGCTGGAACACGGCGGCCTGTATGCGCGGCTGTGGGCGCACCAGACCGGCGGTTTCGTTGGGGTGGACTGAGCGTTACGAGAGGCGGCGGCCCAGCGTTTCGGGCACCATCGCCAGCCCGATCAGCGAGACCAACCCGCAGCCGATCACGTAGAAGGCCGGCGCATTCGCGTTGCCCGTGAGGTGGATCAACTCGGTGGAGAAGAACTGCGCAAATCCACCGAAGATCGCAATGGCCACACAGTAGGCAATCGACAGCCCCGTGGCGCGCAGCCGCTGCGGCAGCACCTCGCTCACCAGCACCATCGATGCCGGCGAGGTCATCGACATCGGCACCGACAGGCAGCCGACCACGATCAGCAACCGAGTCAGCGAAGGGTCGGCGTTGATGAGCGCGAAGGCCGGATAGATCATCGCCAGCAGCGCAACGCGCGACCACAGCACGACCTTGCGGCGCCCGACGCGATCGGCCAGCCGGCCCGCAAACGGCGACAGCACCACCTGCACCAGCGCCGCAATGCACGCCGCCCAGATGCCCAGCGACAGCGGCATGTGCAGCACGCTCACGGCGTAGTTGCTGAGGTAGTACACGATGATGTACGTGGACGACGCCACGCCGATCATCAGCAGAATGCTGGCCACCAGCGTGCGACGGTGTTCGCGCAGCAGCGGCAGCGTGGCGTCGGCTTCGCGCGTGCTGGGCGATGCGGCGGTTTCCTCCAGCCGGCGTCGGATGATCAGGCCGACCGGGATCACGAGAATGCCGATCACGAATGCGAGCCGCCAGCCCCACGACTCCAGTGCCGCGGGCGCCAGCACATTGCTCAGCAGCAAGCCGACCAGCGCGCCGAACAGCGCCGCCAGCCCCTGGCTGAACGGCTGCCAGCTCGTGTAGAAACCGCGCGAGCGGTCGTCGGCGTACTCCAGCAGCAGCGCTGTCGAAGCGCCCATCTCCCCGCCGATGGCAAAGCCCTGCACGAGCCGCGCAAGCACGACGAGCACCGGTGCGAGGATGCCGATCTGGGCGTAGGTCGGCGTGACGACGAAGATCAGCGACGACAGGCCCATCAGCCACAGCGTGAGCGCCACGGCGGGCTTGCGGCCTGCGCGGTCGGCGTACATGCCGATCAGCAGACCGCCGAGCGGCCGCATCAGGAAGCCGACGCCGAAGGTGGCGAACGACATCAGCAACTGGCCGGTCGCATTGCCGACCGGAAAATACAGCCGGCCGATCAACGTGGCGAAGAAGCTGTAGACCACAAAGTCATAGAACTCCAGGCCGTTGCCGATGGTGATGGCGGCAATGGCGCGCGTGCGTGACAGCGGTTGGGCGTGGCCGGTCGCCTGCGTGCCGGCGCGGCCGGCGTACGACGGCGCAGAGGTGTGGTTCGACATGGGTTGTCTCCGAAACTTGTCTCGTCTTCTCTTTGCGGGCGGGCCGGGTTCAAACCCCGCTTGCCACTTCAGCCAACACGGATGCTGCGTTGGGCTTCACGCGCAGATACCACGCTGCCGACATGAGCAGCACCCAGCCTGCGCCAACGTAGAGCGCCACGCGCGTGTCTTCCATGGTGCCCAGCACGCCAATCACGAACAGCATGAAAGCGATGGCGAGCGCCGGCCCGACAGGCCACAGCGGCACCTTGAACTTGAGCGCGCGCACCTCTTCAGCCGACAGACGCCGGCGCATGGCCACCTGCGAGAGCAGGATCATCAGCCAGACCCAGACGGTCGCGAACGTGGCGATCGACGCGATGATCACGAAGACGTTTTCGGGAATCAGATAGTTCAGCACCACGCCGCACAGCAGCGTGCCGGCCATGAACAGCACCGTCACCCAGGGCACACCGTGACGCGACGTGGCCGCAAAGATGCGCGGCGCCTGGCCCTGCTCGGCCATGCCGTACATCATCCGGCCCGCGCCGAAGATGTTGCTGTTGATGGCCGAGATGGCGGCCGAAATGACGATGAGGTTCAGGATCGCCGCCGCAGACTGGATGCCCAGTCCGGAGAAGATCTGCACGAACGGGCTGCCCTGGCCGTCGATGCCCGTCCACGGGAAGATCGCCATCAGCACGCACATGGTCAGCACGTAGAACAACAGGATGCGCGCCGGCACGGCATTGATGGCCTTCGGGATGACCTTGTCGGGGTTCTGTGCCTCGCCGCCGGTAATGCCGATGATCTCGACGCCGCCGTACGCAAACATCACCACAGCAAACGACGCCACGAGGCCGCCCACACCGTGCGGCAGGAACCCGCCGTGCGACCAGAGATTGCTCAAGCCCGACGCGTGCTCGCCATTCATCTTCACGCCGAGGAACAGGATGACGGTGCCGCCGACGATCATGGCGCCGATCGCCGCGATCTTGATCAGCGCGAGCCAGAATTCCATCTCGCCGAACACCTTGACGTTGCAGAGGTTCAGGCCGCAGATGAGCATGACGATGCCCAGCACCCAGATCCATTGCGGCACCTCGGGAAACCAGAAGCCCATGTAGATGCCGAAGGCGGTCACGTCGGCCAGGCAGACGATCACCATTTCGAGGATGTACGTCCAGCCGGTGAGAAAGCCGGCGAGCGGACCGAGGTTGTCGCGCGCATAGCGCCCGAAGGAGCCGGAAACCGGCTGGCGCACCGCCATCTCGCCGAGCGCGCGCATGACCATGTAGACGGCCGCGCCGCCGATGATGTACGCGAGGATCACGGCCGGCCCGGCCAGTTGGATGGCCGAAGCGGACCCGTAGAAAAGGCCCGTGCCGATGGCCGAACCGAGCGCGAGAAAGCGGATATGCCGCGCGCGCAGGTTGCGTTGAAGGTGTTCCAAACTGTCTCCTCTTTATGTCGGCGAGGCTGTCAGCGCAGTGCCGGGCTGGACGGATGCGTCGAGCGGATCGAAATTCACATACAGACAACATCGCTTTGATCGATATGTTGTTGTATATACATCATGAACGGCATTGGGGTATTCCCGAGGGCCGTGGCGCCATCTCGTTGGCGAGCGGGCCAAGAAAAAAGGCGGACACGCGTCCGCCTTGGATTTCGCTGGCCGCGCAGTACGGGCGCTACACCCAGCCCATGCCGCCAACCAATGCACCCAGCCCCACCAGCACCAGCGGGTGCACACGGGTGAAGGTGCAGACCAGGACGGTGGCGACGGTCAGCGCGATGGTGCTGAAGCTGCTGTCTGCGCCCCGCGCCAGCACCCAGCCGGTGGAGAACAGCAGCCCGATCGTCAGTGGCGCAAGGCCGCGGCGGACCAGCGCAATCCAGCGCGCGTCGGGCTTGCGGTCCATGACGCGCGCGATGACGGCGGCAATCACGCACGACGGCCCGCAGATGCCCACCAGCGAGGCAATCGCCCCGCCCAGGCCCGCCGCCTGCCAGCCGAACAACTCCACGAACAGCACGTTGGGGCCCGGCGCCGCCTGCGAGATGGCGTACATGGCGCTCAGCTGCTCGCTTGTCATGTAATGCCGCGTGTCGACCAGAAAGCGGTGCATGTCGGGCAGCGTCGAGCTGGCCCCGCCGATGGCGAGAAACGACAGCACAAGAAAGTGCCAGAACAAGTCGTAGACGGTGGTGAGGTAGCTCATCGCATCGCCCACCATTCGAGCACGAGTGCGAGCGGAATCAGCACCAGCATCACGGGAAGCAGCGGCCACTGCAGGACGCCAATGGTCAGGAAAACCGCCAGGCCGATGGCGAACGCTCGCCACGTGCGCGACTGCCCCTGCGCCAGCTTGATGGCCGTTGAGAGCACCAGCCCCGCTGCCACCGCCGCCATGCCTTTGAGCAGGTTCTGCACCACCGAAAGCGCGCTGAAATGGTCGTACAGCATGACGATCAGCAACAGCAGCACCGCAGGCGTCAGCACCAGACCGGCCATTGCGGCTGCGGCGCCGCGCACGCCGTGAAAGCGGTAGCCGAGCATCACCGAGAGGTTGACCACATTCGGGCCGGGTAACACCTGACCCAGACTCAGCAACTCGGCGAACTCGGTATTGGAGAGCCAGCGGTTGCGATCGACAATACCGGCGCGCGCAAAGGGCAGCACGCCGCCGAAGCCCGACAGGCCCATCCGCGCAAACTCGGTGAAGAGCTTGCTGCAGGACGGAATGTTTGTGTTTGCTGCGGCGTTGGCGTCAGGTGCGGCGCTCGGATCGCTCATGGGCTCAGGCGGCGTCCGGGGCGGGCTTGGGCAACGAGAGCTTCGGATCGCGCAGCTTGGGCTCGAGCGTCTTACCCTTGCGCGCGCGCTTGCCGGCGTACGGCTCCTGCGCGCGGGTCGTCATGGTCTGCTCGACCGCCTTGCCGCCGCGTGGGCCGGTGCCCGAGAGCACAAAGCCCGCTGCACCAAAGGCCACCGCCTGGAGCAGCGCTTCGTTCTTCTCCAGCTCCATCAGGATCACGCCACGGCCGCCGCTTGCGAGCGTCTTCAACTCGCTGATCTGGAACAACAGCAAGCGGCCGCCTTCGGACAGGCAGGCCACGCCATAGGCGTCAGCCGGCACCGGCGCCGGCTTGTTGGGCTGATCGCCCTCATCCAGCGTCAGGAACGCCTTGCCAGCCTTCTGGCGGCCGACCATGTCACCCACCTTGGCCAGGAAGCCGTTGCCGCCGCGCGTGGAAATCACCAGACTCTGTTCGGCGTGACCCGCGAACGTGTGGGCGATATGCGTGCCCGGCGCGAGTTCGATCAGCGTCGTCAGCGGCACGCCATCGCCACGGCCGCCCGGCAGGTTGGCCACGGCCACGGAATAGACCCGGCCCGTGCCCTTGTCGTCGCGCGTGCCGAAGATCAACAGCGCATCGGTGGTCCGGCATTCAAACGTGTCGTACAGCGTGTCGCCTGCCTTGAAGGTGAATTGCGTGGCGTCGTGGCCATGGCCCTGGCGCGTGCGTACCCAGCCCTTCTGCGAAACAATCACCGTGACGGGTTCATCGACGATCTTCACCTCGGCGGCGGCACGGCGCTCTTCCTGGATGAGAGTGCGGCGGTCGTCGCCGTATTGCTTCGCGTCGGTCTCGATCTCCTTGATGATGCGACGGCGCATCATGGTCTCGGACTTCAGCAGCACGTCCAGCTCGCCCTGCTCTTCGCGCAGGTTCTTCAGCTCCTGCTCGATCTTGATCGCTTCCAGGCGAGCAAGCTGACGCAGGCGGATTTCCAGAATGTCTTCGGCCTGGCGGTCGCTCAGGTTGAAGACCTGGATCAGCGCAGCCTTGGGTTCCTCGCTCTCACGGATGATGCGGATCACGTCCTCGATGCGCAGCAGTACCAGTTGCCGGCCTTCGAGGATGTGGATGCGGTCTTCCACCTTGCCCAGACGATGGCGCGTGCGGCGCGTGACCGTGGCGAAGCGGTACGTGATCCACTCGCGCAGGATCTCGGCCAGGCCCTTCTGCCGAGGCCGCCCGTCCGTGCCGATCATCACCAGGTTGATGGCCGCGCCCGACTCCAGCGACGTATGGGCGAGCAGCGCGTTGGCAAATTCCTGCTGATCGATGTTCTTGCTCTTGGGTTCGAACACAAGGCGCACCGGCGCGTCCTTGCCCGACTCGTCGCGCACGGCATCGAGCAGACCCAGCATGGTCTGCTTCATGGTGAGCTGATCCGGCGACAGCGACTTCTTGCCCGTGCGCACCTTCGGGTTCGTCAGCTCTTCAATTTCTTCCAACACCTTCTGCGACGAGGTGTTGGGCGGCAATTCGTTCACTACGAGTTGCCACTGGCCGCGTGCGAGTTCTTCGATCTTCCAGCGCGCGCGCACCTTCAGGCTGCCGCGACCACTCTCGTACACCTGCGCAATGTCCGCCGCCGACGAAATGATCTGACCGCCACCCGGGAAGTCCGGGCCCGGCATGTACTGCATCAGGTCGGTGCTGGTGAGCTTGTCGTCGCGGATGAGCGCCACGGTGGCGGCCGCCACTTCGCGCAAATTGTGCGACGGGATCTCCGTGGCCATCCCGACCGCAATGCCCGATGCGCCGTTGAGCAGCACGAACGGCAAGCGCGCCGGCAGCAGCTTTGGCTCTTCCATCGAGCCGTCGTAGTTCGGGATGAAATCGACGGTGCCCTGGTCCAGCTCTTCGAGCAGCAGACGCGAAATGGGCGTGAGGCGCGCTTCGGTATAGCGCATCGCCGCCGCACCGTCGCCGTCGCGCGAGCCGAAGTTGCCCTGCCCGTCGATCAGCGGGTAACGCAGCGAGAAATCCTGCGCCAGGCGCACCAGTGCGTCGTAGGCGGATTGATCGCCATGCGGGTGGAATTTGCCGAGCACGTCGCCGACCACGCGCGCCGATTTGACGGGCTTGGCATCGGAGCGCAGGCCCATCTCGTGCATCGCGAACAGGATGCGGCGCTGCACCGGCTTCTGGCCATCGGCCACTTCGGGCAGCGCACGGCCCTTGACCACGCTGATGGCGTAGTCGAGGTAGGCACGCTCGGCATAGGCGCCAAGCGTGAGCGCTTCGGCCGGCTCGCTGGGGTCGAAGAGGATGTCTTGTTGTTCCATGGAGGCTCAAGCAAAAGCGGCGCGCTTCAACGTGGCGGCGCCGCCGGGATCAATGTTGGGGGAGGTTCGTGGCCACGCCGGTGGCGGGGTCCAATACGAGTTCGATGCGTGCGGGCCGGCCCGTGCGGCCTGGCTTGCGTGTGGCGATGACGCCGTTGCCGCTCGCGTTCATCAACCCGGGCACGGCGGCGACCGGGTTGTAGTAGCGATAGAACTGCAGCACCGTCTTTACGTAGTTCTGTGTCTCGGCGTAGGGCGGAATGTCGTTGCCGTGCTTCTGCACCGCGCCTTCGCCCGCGTTGTAGGCGGCCAGCACAAGCTCAAGGTTGCCTGAGAACATGCGCAGCAGATCGCTCAGGTAACGCACGCCGGTGGTGATGTTGGTCTTCGGGTCGGCCAGTTTCTGCGCGGCCGTGCGGCGGGCGTCGCCGGTCACGCCGTAGCGCGCGCCGGTGTCCGGAATCACCTGCATCAGCCCGATTGCTCCCTTGGGCGACACGGCCTGCGGATTGAAACCCGATTCAGCGGCAATCACGGCCTTCACTAACGCGGGGTCGATGCCGTGCTTGGTCGCGGCCTGGCGGATCAGCGGTTCCACCGTCGGCACGTTCGGGTGCTGCAGCACCGCGCGCACCAGGCGCTGGCGCATACCGGCGGCATTGTCGAGTGCATCGCGCTTGCTGGCGTTGAGATAGGCATCGGCATCGGGCAGCTCAGTTGCCGGCAGGGCGATGGCGCTATCGTCCTTGGCCTTGTCGTCGCCCTTGCCCGCCACCGCCGCGCCCTTCATGAACAGCACGTAGCGATCGTCCAGCCGTTCGGCAGCGAAGTGCGCCAGACCGTTTTCATCGATGTAGCCGTAGACGTCCGCGCGCACCGGCTGGCTGGCCAACAAGGCCAGCGCCGTTAATGCGAATGCGAAACGTACGAAAAGCTTCATCGTTGTCGGTTTGCGATCAGATATCGGCTTCGACTTCGTTGCCGCGCGCTTCCAGCCACGTGCGGCGCGCGCCGGCTTCGCCCTTGCCCATCAGCATGTTCATCATGTTGATGGTCTGGTCTTGGCCCAGTTCGCCCAGCGCCACGGGCAGCAGACGGCGCGTGTCGGGGTTCATGGTGGTTTCCCAGAGCTGCTCGGCGCTCATTTCGCCCAGGCCCTTGAAGCGGGAGATCTGCCAGGCGCCTTCTTTCACGCCGTCCTTACGCAGCTTGTCTTCAATGGCCTCCAACTCGCCATCGTCCAGCGCGTAGAGCTTCTGCGCAGGCTTCTTGCCGCGGGCCGGGGCATCGACACGATACAGCGGCGGACGGGCCACGCACACGTGCCCCCGATCGATCAGTTGCGGAAAGTGCTTGAAGAACAACGTGAGCAGCAGCACCTGGATGTGCGCCCCGTCCACGTCAGCATCGGACAGGATGCAGATCTTGCCGTAGCGCAGGCCCGACAGGTCGACCGTATCGTTCGGACCGTGCGGGTCCACACCGATGGCGACAGCAATGTCGTGCACTTCGTTGTTGGCGAACAGGCGGTCGCGCTCGGTCTCCCAGGTGTTCAGCACCTTGCCGCGCAACGGCAGGATGGCCTGGAATTCCTTGTCGCGGCCCATCTTGGCCGAGCCACCGGCGGAGTCGCCTTCCACCAGAAAGAGTTCGTTGCGGGTGACGTCGTCGGATTCGCAATCGGTCAGCTTGCCGGGCAACACGGCCACGCCGGAGCCCTTCTTCTTCTCGACCTTCTGCGCGGCACGTGTACGCGCCTGCGCCTGCTTGATGACGAGTTCGGCCAGTTTCTTGCCGTGGTCGACGTGCTGGTTCAGCCACAGCTCCAGCGCCGGGCGGCTGAAGGTGGACACCAGCCGCACCGCATCGCGGCTGTTCAGGCGTTCCTTGATCTGGCCTTGAAACTGCGGGTCGAGCACCTTGGCCGAGAGCACGAACGAAGCACGCGCAAAGACGTCTTCGGACATTAGCTTGACGCCCTTGGGCAGCAGCGCATGCATCTCGACAAAGCTCTTCACAGCCTGGAACAACCCTTCGCGCAAACCGGATTCATGCGTGCCGCCAGCAGGCGTCGGGATCAGGTTCACGTATGACTCGCGCACCGGGGAGCCTTCTTCTGTCCAGGCCACCACCCACGAGGCGCCTTCGCCGAAGGCAAAACCTTCTTCGCCGGGCTTGTCTGGGTCGGCAAAGTGTTCGCCTTCGAACAGCGGGATCACCGGCTCGGCGCCGCTGCCCTGCGCAAGCGATTCGACCAGATAGCCGCGCAGGCCCTGGTCGTATTGCCATTCGAGCGTCTCGCCGGTTTTTTCCAACGTAAGGGTGACCTTCACGCCCGGCAGCAGCACGGCCTTGCTGCGCAGCAAGCGTTGCAGCTCGGCAAGCGGGATGTTGTCGGAATCGAAATACTTGGCGTCCGGCCACGCACGCACGCGTGTGCCGCTCTTCTTCTCGCCGCGTTCGGCCTTGCGGGTGGTCAGCGGTTCAATCACGTCGCCGCCCGAGAATGCGAGCGTCGACACATTGCCGTCACGCCAGACCGTCACTTCCAACCGCGTCGACAGCGCGTTCGTGACCGACACGCCAACGCCGTGCAGGCCGCCGGAGAACGCATATGCGCCGCCTCGGCCCTTGTCGAACTTGCCGCCGGCGTGCAGACGCGTGTAGACGATCTCGACCACCGGCACGCCCTCTTCGGGGTGGATGCCGACGGGAATGCCGCGCGCATCGTCTTCCACGCTCACGCTGCCGTCCTTGTGCAGCGTCACGGCAATCAGCTTGCCGTAGCCGCCCAACGCCTCGTCAGCGGAGTTGTCGATGACTTCCTGCACGATGTGCAGGGGATTGTCGGTGCGCGTGTACATGCCCGGCCGTTGCTTGACCGGTTCGAGGCCCTTGAGGACCTTGATCGACGATTCGCTGTATTGGGAGGTTTTGCTCATGGAAGGCGGAAAAACTGACCAGGCTTGGGTCTGTCCCCAAGCACCGGGAATGCAGCGCGCATTGTAAAGGAAGCTGTCCTCGACAATGCGGAGGGATCGTCAGCGCCGGGATGCGAGCCGAAACTCACATTCGCTCGACATCCCGCTGACATATTGCGTGGCTAATGCAGCGTCACACCGTGCCGGCGCGCTTGGCTTCGAGGGCTTCCCAACGTTCCAGCGCCTCCAGCAGCTCCAGTTCGATGGCCTCGTGGCGCTCGGCCAGCTTTTGCGCGCGCTCCGGGTCGCGGCCGTAGATCGAGCCGTCCTCCAGTTCGCCGCCGACCTGCTTCTGCTCGGCCTCCAACGCCTCGATGGTGGCGGGCAGCGCGTCGAGTTCGCGCTGCTCTTTGTAGCTGAGCTTGACCGTGGCACGCTCGCGCGGCTTGGCCATCTCGGGCTTCTTCTCTTCGGCTGCCGGCTTGGCGGCTTGGGCCATCTGCGCCGAGCGTGCCGATTGCATCTGCCAATCCGAGAACCCGCCCACGTATTCGCGCCACCGGCCTTCGCCCTCTGCCGCAATCACCGAAGTGACGACGTTGTCGACGAACGCGCGATCGTGCGAGACCAGGAATACCGTCCCGCTGTATTCCTGCAGCAGTTCTTCCAGCAGTTCGAGCGTGTCGATGTCCAAGTCGTTGGTCGGCTCGTCGAGCACCAGCACGTTGGCCGGACGGGCAAACAGGCGCGCCAGCAGCAGCCGGTTGCGCTCGCCGCCTGATAGCGAAGCCACCGGCGAGCGGGCACGCTCGGGCGGGAAGAGGAAGTCGCCCAGATAGCTCATCACGTGCTTGCGCTGACCATTGACTTCGATCCAGTCGCTGCCGGGGCTGATGGTGTCGGCGAGCGACCGGTTCAAGTCGAGCTGCGCGCGCATCTGGTCGAAATAGGCAACCTGCAGGTTGGTGCCGTTGCGCACCGTGCCCGAATCGGGTGCGAGTTCGCCGAGAATCAACTTCAGCAGCGTGGTCTTGCCGACGCCGTTGGCGCCGAGAATGCCGACCTTGTCCCCGCGCATGATGGTGGCGGTGAAGTTGTCGACAACGGTCTTGTCGCCATAGCGCTTGGTCACGTCGATCAACTCGGCGACGATCTTGCCGGAGCGATCGCCCTGGGATACCTCAAGCTTGACGTTGCCCTGCACCTCGCGGCGCGCCTGGCGCTCCACACGCATCTGTTCAAGCCGCGCCACGCGGCCGACGCTGCGTGTGCGCCGCGCTTCCACACCCTTGCGGATCCACACTTCTTCCTGCGCGAGCAGCTTGTCGAAGCGGGCGTTTTCCAACGCTTCGGCGTCCAGCTCCTGCGCCTTGCGCGTCTGATACGCCGTGAAGTTGCCGGGGTACGAGCGCAGCTTGCCGCGATCGAGTTCGATGATGCGTGTGGCCACGCGGTCGAGAAACGCGCGATCGTGCGTGATGAACAAGACGCTGCCGCGGAAGGCCAGCAGCAAATCCTCGAGCCAGCGGATGGAGTCGTAGTCGAGGTGGTTGGTCGGCTCGTCCAGCAGCAGGATGTCGGGCGCGCCCACCAGCGCCTGCGCAAGCGCCACACGCTTGGTCAGGCCGCCCGACAGCGAACCGATACGCGCGCCGGGCTGCAGGCCCAACTGGGCGATGGTCGTTTCCACGCGCGTACGCAGTTGCCAGGCATCTGCCGCTTCCAACTGAGATTGCAGCGCCTGCAGCTTGTGCATCGCCTCATCATTGTGCGTATCGCCCATCGACGCGATCAGCGCCTCGTATTCAGCCAGCAGGCCGGCGGCATGCGGCACCCCCATCGCCACGGCTTCGGCCACGGTCTGCTCGGGGTCGAATTCGGGCTCTTGCGGCACATAGGCCGAGGTCACGCCGCTCTGGCGGGCGATCAGGCCGTCATCGGGCGAGGTCGTCCCCGCCACGATCTTGAGCAGCGACGACTTGCCGGTGCCGTTGCGGCCGATCAGGCCAACGCGCTCGCCGGCTTCCAGCGAGAAATCGGTGTGGTCGAGCAGCGCCACGTGGCCGAACGCCAGTTGCGCATCGGTAATGGAAAACAGGGCCATGCTGGAGTGAAAAAGGTGCGGGCGGCGTACGGCCGGAAGGCGCGTATTGTAGTCGCCCCGCGCGTCGCCCATCGGCAGCATTGCGCTTGCGATTGCCAGTGCTATAACGCTTGTGCCGCCGGACTCGCTTTTTCCGGCCGCGCCATCCATACCGTTACGAAAGGGGAATGACGATGCGCGGACTTTTCGGGCTGTTGATCATCTTGATCGTGGCAGGCATTCCGGTGCGGCAGATCTTGCTGCGGACCGGCTTCTCACCGTGGTGGACCCTGCTTGTGCTGGTGCCAGTGGCGAACCTGGTGGCGCTATGGATTTTCGCGTTTTCGAACTGGCCGCGGCAGGCGTCTCAGCCCGGCAACGTGCTACCGAATCAGAACTGAGCAAAGCTCGAACGCGCAGGCGCCAAAGAAAACGGCCCGCTTTCGGCGGGCCGGAAGAGTCTCTCCTCGATGCCTTGCGAACAAGACATGCGCGCAGCATAGCGCCCCTCGCCAGTCTCGGGCAGTCGGGACAAACCCGGTAGGGAAAAACGCGTAACACCAAGCCCGGTGCGGCTTCGCACCGCAGCAGCGCATGCGGCGTCAAGCATGCACCGCGGGCAAGTTTGCTGCACCGGCCGAATCGCGCGGACAGTGCGCTACGCACATACCATGTGCGCGGCGCACCACTGAAAAACACGCGCTGCCGCCGCTTTTAGAAACCCGAATCCACTGATGCAGCCTGCTTACAACACCAAAAAGGCACAGGCCTGCAGGTTGCAGCGCTGCGCCGTATCATGCGGCAGGCCCTCCGGTCACGAGCCGGGCATAACGATAACGTGGGCTGCCGATTCTTCCCGGGGGATACAACCATGCCGTTCTTCACGCGCGCGCTGCCCGCTGCAGCGCTGCTCTTCGCTTCGCTCTCCAGTTTTGTTCCGGGCAGTGCCCAAGCCTCGTCGACGCACGTACTTGACCGCATCCGCGATACCGGCGCCATCCGCGTCGCCTATCGCGAAAGCTCCGTGCCATTCTCGTTCTACGACGCCGACAAAAAGCCCATCGGCTATGCCATGGACCTGTGCCTGCGCGTGGTCGACAAGCTGCGCACTGATCTCAAGCGGCCGGACCTGAAAGTCCAATATGTGATGGTCACGCCTTCCACCCGGATGCCGGCCATCATCGAAGGCAAAGCGGATCTCGAATGTGGTTCGACCACGAACAACCGCGAGCGCCGGGAGAAAGTGGCCTTCACGATCCCGCACTACATCGCGGGCATCCGCATGCTCGTCAAGACTTCGTCGGGCATCCGCAAGTGGGACGACCTGCGCGGCAAGACCGTCGTCACCACAAAGGGGACCACCAGCGTGGCTGAACTGCGCAAGATGAACGATGTGCGCGTCCTGAACATGACGTTCCTGGAAGCCAAGGACCACGCTGAATCTTTTGCGATGGTCGAAACCGGCAAGGCGGACGCCTTTGCCATGGACGACGTGCTGCTCTACGGCTTCCGAGCAAATACCAAGACGCCAAGCGACTATGCCGTGGTCGGCGACATGCTGACGGTTGAACCCTACGCGATCATGCTGAGCAAGGACGATCCCGAGTTCAAACGCCTCGTGGATCGCGCGATGACCAACATCATCCTCGACTACGACGCCGAGAAGCTCTACAAGAAGTGGTTCCAGCAGCCGATTCCGCCGCACAATGCCAAGCTGGATATCCCGATGAGCTTTTTGCTGCGCGACTCTTTCAAATATCCGAGCGACAAGGTCGCTGATTAAACGGATCAGCGCGCACCATCAGCGCCGCCGTCATGCACGGCGGCGTTTTTGTTTGTGAGCGACACAAACAAAGATGGGCTTTAAAGGAAGTGTTTGACGACCTGCTCTTCCAGGCCGACAAAACGCACGAGCTGGCGCGAGCCGTCAGGAAATTGCTTGATGACGTGGCCGTCGGGCGTATCGGTATGACGGAAGTAGATCGGCCGATCGATCGACCCGGGCCGATGCTTGGGGAGCAGACTTTCCAGCGACGGCTCCACCGTCCACGGATCGTCCCGTTCTTCGGATGTCAGCATGTTGGTCGCCTAGGGGTTTCTGAAAAGGGGTGATGAAGCATAACTTCCGTGAACAATCGTGGAAAGTTCGTAATACTTAAATCTGATTCTTTGACCGATCGTTCGTTCGATTTAGCGTTTGCTTCATCACGAGAACGCTCGAACTGTGGGCGGCAACCTACAAAAACCATGCCGTCATCATCGTTTCATATGGCGTCGGTAATGGCTGCCCAAGCGTCGCCCCTCCTCGGGGTTGTCTGGTTTTGGTTCCGCAAATTGCGTAGAATCGCGGCTCGCTCGGGCGGCCGTTCGCGTCACCCGGGGGTCGGTTTCTCGCCGTAGCACAATGGATAGTGCACGCGCCTCCTAAGCGTGAGATACAGGTTCGATTCCTGTCGGCGGGACCAGCAGATACGACAAAGCCAGGCAGCGCGCCTGGCTTTTGATTTTTGGTCCGCACAAAACGACGAGGCCCGCCACACGCGGGCGGGCCTATGGCTGCGGATGGCCCCGGGCCATCTAGGTCAGCACCGGCAGCGCTTCGAGCAAGAGCAGGCCAATCAACACCCCAATGATCGTCAGCAGCACGCGAACCCCTACTCGCGCGCCTCGGATCACCAGTGGCGCAGACGCCAGCCCAATGACGCCCGCAACGCAAACGGCGAGCAACAGATATAGGTTGGAGAAGGCCATCGGGAATTCCATCATCCGCCCCTTTCCGGCCGAACGTGACCGGTGTCTTGAGTATAGGCCGCACGTTCGATCCGGCAAGCGTCGGCGCTGCAAGACGCGGCGCCAGCGGAATTTTTGCGCACTGCAAAAATCCGTGCTATAGTCCGTGGCTTGGCTGCTTACTGCCGTATTTTTCGGTCCGCGATTGGCCGATGTGCTGGTTCCAAACCAGCGCGCATCGTCCGAACCCCCGCCCGTTGCAAGCATGCGCAGCCGATTGCCATTGTGCTTGGCATCGTCTCCGATCTCCCGCGTGGATTCACATCACGCCGAAGGGACCGCCGCCCCACCTCGCTGACCTGTTCAGCTTGAGGTCGGCCAACTCCCCCGCCTGTCCGTTCTGCAGCCCGTCTGTCGAACCGGCCTTATCCGATTGGCGCCGACGCCCGTGATTAACCGGTCGCCGTATCCCATTTCCGTCGCCTGCATCCGTTGATGTAGCGGCGCGGCAGCCTTACTACCTATTCGACATGACGCAGCCTCAAGACGGCAGCGGCGCCATTGCGCACGCTGAAACCATCAATACCAATACCGAAAACCTTATCGCCGAAGCCGCGACCCGTGCCAGCGCCTTTGCTGCGCTGGGCCTGGACGACCGCATCGTCCGCGCGCTGGGCGAAGTGAACTACACCACACCCACGCCGGTGCAGGCGCAAGCCATTCCGGCCTGCCTGTCGGGCCGCGACCTGCTGGTCACGAGCCAGACCGGCTCGGGCAAGACCGCCGCGTTCATCCTGCCGGCCATCCAGCGCATCAGCGAGCAGCCTGAGCCGCAGCGTCCGCGCATGGACGGCCCGCCGCAACGCATGAAGGGCCGTCGCCCTCGCCCGGCGCCGGCCAAGCCGTCGCTGCTGGTGCTGACGCCCACGCGTGAACTGGCCCTGCAAGTGACCACCGCCACCGCACAATACGGCCGCCATCTGCGCCGTATCGTCTGCGCGAGCATCCTGGGCGGCATGCCCTACCCGAAGCAGCTCGACATGCTGGCACGCATGCCGGACATCATCATCGCCACGCCGGGCCGCCTGCTCGACCACATCGACTCGGGCCGCATCGACCTGTCGGCACTCGACATGCTCGTCTTTGACGAAGCGGACCGCATGCTGGACATGGGCTTCTCGGATGACATCGAAGCCATCGTCGGCGCAACGCCGGCCACGCGCCAGATGCTGATGTTCTCGGCCACCATGGACCGCCGCATCGAGCAACTGGCCGAGCGCATGATGCGCGAGCCGCAGCGCATCGAAATCGCCGCTGCCAAGGTCGACCAGAGCAACATCGAAGAGCGCCTGCACTTCACCGACGACATGTCGCACAAGCAGCAGCTGCTGGATCACCTGCTGCGCGATGCATCGCTCAAGCAAGCCATCGTCTTCACGGCGACCAAGCGTGATGCCGATTCGCTGGCCGAACGCCTGACCGAGCACGGCTTCTCCGCCGGCGCCTTGCATGGCGACATGCACCAGGGCGCGCGCAACCGCACGCTGACGGCACTGCGCCGCGGCCAGTTGCGCGTGCTGGTGGCCACCGACGTGGCAGCGCGCGGGATCGACGTGCCGGACATCACGCACGTGGTCAACTTCGACCTGCCCAAGCAAGCGGAAGACTACGTGCACCGCATCGGCCGTACGGGCCGTGCCGGCCGCAGCGGTATCGCCATCAACCTGGTGAACCACAACGACACGTTCCAATGGCGTCGCATCGAGCGCTTCGTTGATCGCCGCATCGACGCCTCCGTGGTGGAAGGCCTGGAGCCGAAGCGTTCGCCCAAACCGCGTACCGGCGGCCCGCGTGCCGGCGGCGACCGTGGCGGCTACCGTGGAAACGGTGGCAATGGTGGCGGTTATCGTGGCCAGCGCGAAGGCTACGGTGCACGCCAAGGTGGCAATGGCGGCAACAGCGAAGGCCGCTTCCAGCGCAGCTTCGGCGGCGACCGCGAAGGCTTTGCTCCGCGCCGCGACGATCACAACGGTAACGGCGGCGGCTACCAAGGTGGCCAACGCGAATGGAACCGCGACGACCGCGCTCCGCGTCAGTCGTACGGCCAAGGCCAGCAAAACCGTGGTGACTGGCAACAGCGCCCCGCGCGTACCCAAGGCACGCAAGACGGCAACCGTGGCTACGGCAACAGCAATGGCGGCAACGGTGGCGGTTATGGCAATCGTGACGGCAACCGTGAGAGCTACGGCAACCGTGAAGGCGCCCCGCGTCGCTTTGGCGACAACAATGGCGGCAGCCGCTTCGGCGACGCTGGCAACGGCGCGCAGCGTCGCAGCTATGGCAATCGCGACGGCAACCGCGACAGCTACGGCAGCAAGGGCCGCTCGCGCGACTTCGATCGTTGATCGATGAAGGGCCATCTCCTCCGGATGGTCTGAGCAGCAGCCAACAAAAAACCCCACGTCTAACAGCGTGGGGTTTTTTTTGCTTCTTGGGCAGCGCCGGTCCGTTGCAGTTCGACTTGCCGGCCCTGCCCAAAACGCTTCCGTCAAAGCGCACAGGTTCGGAAGCCGACAAAGATGTCGTCGCGCTCCGGCAGCAGGAAGCCCCGAAAACGCGGATGGCGCGCGCGCTGTGGCGTATGTGCGGCCGCACCCCGCACTGCCTGCATCGTTTGGAAGTGCGGCGCCGACAGGCTCGCCACACGGCCGCGCGGCATGCCCGGCACAAAATCCGGGTACGGCTCGAACGGCGACGACGTCCACTCCCACACCTGCCCCCAATGGAAGCCGGCGCGACCCTGCACCGCGGCCATTTCCCATTCGTCTTCCGTCGGTAGGCGGCGGCCAGCCCAGCGGCACCACGCCTGGGCTTCGTACAGGCTCACATGGCGCACGGCTTCATCTCTGTTGATCGTGCGCGCCTGACCATAGCGCAGCGCCTGCCAGGTACGGGTGGCAGGATCGCGCTGCCAGCCCAAGGGCGCAGAACGCTCCTGCATCATCAGCCACTCCATGCCGGCCGGCGACCACCACTGTGGATGGTCGTAACCACGGTCCTCGATGAACTCGAGGTATTGGCCATTCGTGACGGGCTGGGCATCGATTTCGAACGCGGGCACATAGGTGGGGTACGGCGGACATTCGTTGTCGAAGAAGAAGCCATCGGCGTCGGGCCAGCCCATCTGGAAGCGACCACCCGGCAACGACAAGGTCTGCGTCGCCGGCACGGCCACAGCGGCCAGCGGCGGCTGTCCAGCGGGTTGCAGGCGCAATATCTGCAGCAGGCCGTGCAGATGTTCGGCGCGCAGGTCTTCGTGGAATACCGCCCAGCGGAACGGTTCAAGTGCCGCATCGTCGTCGGTGCCGAGCGTGGCGAGCTTGCGCAGCACGCGGTCGAGCACGTCATGAGCGTACTGCTTGATCGTTGCAATGCCGGGCAGCGTCAGCTCCCAGCACGCCTCCGGCGGCATGCGATCCATGTCGAAAAACGTATCGGCACCGTCAAGGGCGGCAGGTTGCGTCGCCTGCCAACGGGCCAATTCCCATTCGGTACCCGCGCCGTCTTCGATGGTGTCGCTGCCATTGCGACGCGGTTCGCGCAGGCACCAGAACTCGGCGAACCAGGCCAGTTGCCCCAGGGTCCAGAGCGGCGGGGCGTGATGCTCGACGCGTTCAATCTGCCAGCCGCGCTGCGTATCGCCGAACGCCGACAACAAAGCCAGCGTGCGATTGCGCGCGTCGACCAGGCTGTGCGCAATGCCCTGACGCGGCAGGCGACGGCCGTCGGTCCAGTCGGGAAGCGATCCGATGAACGTCGGATCAGGGAGCATGAAGAATTCAGCCATCGCGGCACACCTCGGGCGGGAATCGGTCCATTATCGCACCGGCCTGCCTGGCGTTCTGCCGCCCCGCCTACCGGGCCACGCTCGCGTGGCAGACGGCAAAGTCGCCGCTGGCGTCGGTCCAGGCATGCAGGTCTTCGAAGCCGGCATCGGCAAACATCGTTTGCAGGCTGGGCAGGTCGTACTTGACCGAGTTCTCGGTGTGCATGCGTTCACCCGCCGCGAAGGCCCGCGCGTGCTTGCCCCACCGCACCGTGACATCGCGACGCGCTTCGAGATGCATCTCAACGCGGTGCGCCTCTGCGCGGTACAGCGCAACATGGCGCCAATCCCGCACGTCGAAATTCGTACCCAGAAGGCGATTCAGATTGCGCAGCACGTTCAGGTTGAAAGCTGCCGTCACACCGAGCGGATCATCGTAAGCGGCTTCCAGCCGTTGGGCGTCTTTGATGAGGTCGATGCCGATCAGAACACTGTCGCCGGGGGCCGAAGCTTCGTGCAAGCGCGACAGAAATGCGCCCGCTTCTTCCGGCGTGAAGTTGCCCAGGCTCGAACCGGGGTAAAACCACACGCGGCGTCCGTCGCCGACGGCATCGGGCAGCACCAGCGGCGCACACAGATCGGCGCCAATGCCGACCATCGGCAATTGCGGATGCTGACGTGCAAGCCCGCGCAGCGTGTCGCGCAGAAACTCCGCCGAGATATCGATCGCCACATACCGCGACGGCGCCAGCGTGCGGAACAGACGTGCGGCCTTCTCGCAGTTGCCGGCGCCCAGGTCGATTAACGTGGCGCCACGTCCCACGCGCAGTGCGATCTCAGCCGCATGCAAGGTGAAAATGGCGGCTTCGGTGCGCGTCGGGTAGTACTCGGGTAGATCGGTAATCGCCTCGAACAGACGCGAACCGAGGGCATCGTAGAAAAACTTCGGGCTGATGCTGGCCGCGGGTGCCAGCAGGCCGGCTTCTGCCTCGGCGCGCAGCGCAGCGTCGTCTTCCGTAAAGAGTTGGTAGAAGGTCAAGCCTGCGCCAACGGCGTCGACCGTGGGCTGCGGCTGGATCAGTCGAGCCAGCGCGCGGCGGGCATAGGCATCGGCGGACGGCTTGGTGGCCTGCATGGTGTCTCCCGTTGTGGGTGGAACGGCGTGGTGCTGCATGGTCATGAAGGCCATCGACAGCGAGAAATGTGCCATCGCGCCGAAGCCATCACCGCAGGTCAATTGCGCGCGGATGAAATTGCAGCGTAGACGCCGCTTTGTGACAGCGCCACCGTTCTTTCGCCGGAGGCTGTCACAACGCGCCATCGCGCCCATCGTAAAAATCACCCGCAGCGCTGAAAAAACCGCGCACGGCGCACCACCATGCCGATGTTGCGTTTTTGCACCGCACAATCGGTCCGCTGCGATACAATGCGACCTTCCTCAAAGGGGAGTAGCTCGGGGGTTCTTCAGCCCCAGGCACGATCGTCATGACGAAGCGCACGCTTCCGGTCGTGCCGGCATCGGCAGGTTCCCAACCTGCCCGTGTCGAGCAAGACCTTTGCAACCGGATTTCATGGTCTGCAAAGCGTCTCGCCCCAGCACTCCATGCAGTTCGGTCAACCGATTTTTATTGTTGTTTGACCTGGAGCCACCATGGAATGGTTGTCTGACATTTTCACCATGCAGTTTGCTGCCGCGCTGGCATCGATCATCGTGATCGACCTTGTGCTTGCGGGCGATAACGCCATCCTCATCGCGCTGGCTGCGCGCAACCTGCCCCCCGAGTTGCAGAAGAAAGCCATCATGTGGGGCGCCGCGGGCGCCATCGTGGTACGCGCCTTGATGACGCTGGCGGTGGTGTGGCTGCTGAAGATTCCAGGCCTGATGCTCGTCGGTGGCTTGGCGCTGGTGTGGATCGCATGGAAGCTTCTGGCTGACGACGGCCAGGGCGGCGATGAACACGGCGCAGGCAGCACCACGCTGATGGGCGCGATGAAGACCATCATCATTGCAGATGCGGTCATGGGCATCGACAACGTGCTCGCCATTGCCGGGGCATCCCACGGCAGCTTCCTTCTGGTGGTATTGGGCCTGCTGATCAGCGTGCCGGTCGTGGTGTGGGGCAGCGGCGTGGTACTGCGGCTGATCGAGCGCTTCCCGATCATCATCTATGGCGGCGCTGCGGTGCTGGCTTATACGGCGGCGCACATGATCGTGGCCGAACCGGTGCTCAAGGCGTTCTTTGCTTCGCAGCCGCCACTTAAGTGGGCCGTGTATGTGGTGGTGTTCCTGATCGTGCTGGGCGGCGGTTGGCTGGTGCAACGTCGCCGCCAACAACCTGCCTAAGGCAGGATCGGCTGACCGGCAAGCACGCGCGCCAGCTTTGCGCGATCGATGTTGCCGCCGGTCAGCGGCAGACCGATGCGCTGGCCGGCGATCTGTTCGCGCTGCTGCCATGCACCCGCCAGGGCCGCGGCGGCAGCGCCCTCGGCCACGTTGTGGGTGGTGGAGAAATACAGGCGAATGGCCTCCGCTACTTCGTCATCCGTCACCGCAATGACCTCGTCGACGCCAGCGCGGATGACCTCAAGCGCCTTCGCATCAGGCGTGCGGCACGCCAGCCCGTCGGCCAGCAGCGTCGAGACCGGCGCCGACACCACGGTACCGCTTTTGAGCGACTGCTCATAGCATCGGGCATGCGCCGACACGACGCCCACAATGCGCGTCGACAGCGCCAGCGCATCGCGCGCCCGTACCGCCGCGCAAATACCCGAACCCATGCCGATCGGCACGTAGACCACATCCAACGGCGTGGCTTCAAAGAACTCCAGCCAGTAGCTCGCCACCCCGACAACCAGATCGTCGTGGTACGAGGGCACAAAGTGCAAGCCGCGTTCAGCGGCCAACTGATCGGCCACCTCGCGGCTCGCCTGAAAGTCCTCGCCCGCTTCAAGCAGCTCGGCCCCGAGTGCGCGCATGGCGGCGTTCTTCTCCACGCTATTGCCGTGCGGCACGACGATGGTGACGGCGAGACCGTTCCGGCGCGCCGCCAACGCAATCGACTGTCCATGGTTGCCACGCGTCGCGCCGATCACACCGCGCACCTGGGGCTCGCGTTGGCGTAGGACATGCAGATAGGTCAGCCCGCCCCGAAGCTTGAACGCGCCCACTTCGGTGTGGTTTTCATGCTTCACCCACACCGCTGCGCCCATGGCTTGCGAGAGCAACGGCCAGCAGTATTGCGGAGTCGGCGAAACCACGGCATGGACCACGCCCGCCGCCGCGCGCAGATGGCGCAATTCGGCGGCCCGGTCCAGCGACGCAGAGGTAGCAGTGAGCGACATGACTTCTCCAGCTGACAGTTGAAGCGATCGCGCCATCTTGCCCGCCCCGCGTGTCTGGCAACATCGACAATTCCGCGTTTTGCCAGTCCAGCCGTGCCGCCCATTCGACCGGGCCAGTTTCCGGACACTGCCGGTACAGTCGACCCCGCGCCTGTCACGTTACAATGCGGCTCACCCGATTTCAGACGCACCGCCTCTTCGCCCGCGCTCGCATGAAGCCCTATCTCGACCTGATGCGCCATGTCTACGAACATGGCACCGACAAAGCCGACCGCACCGGCACTGGCACGCGCTCTGTGTTCGGCCACCAGATGCGTTTCAACCTGCAGGACGGCTTTCCGCTGGTGACCACCAAGAAGGTCCACATCAAGTCCATCGTCTATGAACTTCTGTGGTTCCTCCAGGGCTCGACCAACGTGCGGTGGCTGCAAGACAACGGCGTGACGATCTGGGACGAATGGGCCGACGCGGACGGCGAGCTGGGCCCCGTCTACGGCTCCCAATGGCGCTCGTGGCCGACGCCCAACGGCGAACATATCGACCAGATCGCCGAGCTGATCGCCCAGATCAAGCGCAACCCCGATTCGCGCCGGCTGATCGTGTCTGCCTGGAACGTGGCGGACATCCCGCGCATGAAGCTGCCGCCCTGCCATGCGTTCTTCCAGTTCTATGTGGCCGACGGCAAGCTGTCGTGCCAGCTTTACCAGCGCAGCGCCGATATCTTCCTCGGCGTGCCGTTCAACATTGCCAGCTATGCGCTGCTCGTGCACATGGTTGCGCAGCAGACCGGCCTCGATGTGGGCGATTTCGTCTGGACCGGCGGCGATTGCCACCTGTACAACAACCACTTTGAACAGGTCGAAACGCAACTCGCGCGCGAACCGCTGCCGCTGCCGAAACTGCACATCAAGCGCAAGCCCGAGAGCATCTTCGACTACCAGTACGAAGACTTCGAGATCCTGGGCTACCAGAGCCACCCTGCGATCAAAGCGCCGGTGGCCGTGTAACCGTATGACCATCCTGACGCTCATCGTCGCCCGCGCCCGCAATGGCGTGATCGGCCGCAACAACACGCTGCCATGGCGCCTGCCAGAAGACCTCGCGCACTTCAAGCGCACCACAATGGGCGCGCCCATCGTAATGGGCCGCAAGACGTACGATTCGATCGGCCGCCCGCTGCCTGGTCGCCGCAACATTGTCGTCACGCGCAATGCCAAGCTTGAACTGCCGGGCTGCGAAATCGCGTATTCGATGGAAGACGCGCAGCGTCTGTGCGTAGGTGCCGAGCAGATCTTCCTGATCGGTGGTGCGCAACTGTACGCGGACGCCCTGCCGAGCGCAGATCGGCTGATCGTGACCGAAATCGACGCCGATTTCGAAGGCGATGCGCACTTTCCCGCGCCCGACCCCAAGGTGTGGCATGAAGTCTCGCGCGAGACGCACCACGCTGCAGCGCCCAACGATTTCGACTACGCATTCGTTACGTACGAGCGCCCGCCATCGAACGAGCAATAATTCCGGCAGGCGATAAAAAACGCGCTCCGTTTCGAGCGCGTTTTGTTATTTCTGGTGTGACGATTTACTCGCCGGCAATCGTCATTTGTTCGATCAGGATCGACCCGGTTTCCTTCGTACCGCGCACCAGCGCATCCGCGCCGATGGCGACGATCTGGCGGAACATCTCGCCCAGATTGCCCGCGATCGTGATCTCTTCCACCGGATACTGGATCACGCCGTTCTCCACCCAATAGCCCGACGCGCCGCGCGAATAGTCGCCCGTCACATAGTTCACGCCCTGACCCATGAGTTCGGTCACCAGCAGGCCCGTGCCCATGCGGCGCAGCATGCCGGCAAAGTCATCCTGGAGCGTCGTCTTGTCGGAGAACAGCGTCAGATTGTGCGAGCCGCCCGCGTTACCGGTGGTCTGCATACCGAGCTTGCGCGCGGAATACGTCGACAGGAAGTAGCCCTCCACGACGCCGTTCTTCACCACATCGCGACGCTGCGTCCGTACGCCCTCCTCGTCGAACGGCGCGCTGCCCATGCCATTGAGGACGTGCGGATCTTCCGTGATCTGCACGTGCGGCGCGAAGACTTCCTTGCCCAGCGTATCGAGCAGGAACGTCGACTTGCGGTACAACGCGCCACCCGACACCGCCTGCACGAACGCGCCGAGCAAGCCCGCCGCCAGCGGTGCCTCGAACAACACCGGGCACTTGCGCGTGGTCAGTCGGCGCGCGCCCAGACGTGCCAGCGCGCGTTCCGCCGCGTACTTGCCGATCGCCTCCGGTGCGGCAAGATCGTCCGGCGAGCGCTTCGACGAGTACCAATCGTCGCGCTGCATATGCGCGCCCGACCCGGCGATCGGCGCGGCCGAAATGAAGTGGCGCGAATATGGGTAGCCGCCCATGAAACCGCGCGACGTGGCCAACACGAAGTGCGAATGCTGCGCCGAGATGCTCGAGCCATCGCTGTTGCGGATTTTCGGGCTCACCGCAAAGGCAGCGGCTTCCGCAGCGCGTGCGATCTCCACGGCGGCTTCGGCGTCGATCATCCACGGGTGATAAAGCTGCAGGTCTTGCGGGTGCTTCTCCAGCAGCTCTTCTTCGGCCAGGCCGGCGCAGTCATCGTCGGCGGTGAACCGCGCGATGTTGTAGGCCGCCTCGACGGTGGATCGCAATGCCGCCGGCGAGAAGTCCGACGTACTGGCGTTGCCGCGCTTCTTGCCCAGCATGACCGTCACGCCGACAACCTTGTCGCGGTTCTGCTCAATGGTCTCGACTTCGCCCTTGCGCACCGTGACCGACAGGCCCTGACCTTCGGAGATTTCCGTCGCAGCATCGGAGGCGCCAAGTTCGCGTGCAATGCGCAGCACATCGGTGGCCATCTCCTCGAGCTGTTCGCGGCGGTAGGCAAACACGGGGGCGGTCTTGGAATCGAGCGTTTGAGACATAGGCAATGGAGGGGGAGAAACGGGTGCCGCGATTTTGCCAAAAGCGGGCAATAACCGGCGAAAGTGCCCATCATAGCAAGATACAATGCGCGCCATGAGCCGAGCATCCCGACACAACCCCACGTATCTCCAACCCGTCGTGCGCACCGACATCGGTGACGAGGACGATCCGGATACGCCCAAGAGCAAATCGCAGCGCAAGCGCGAGGTCAACGCCTTGCAAGACCTGGGCACCGCCCTGGAGGCGCTGCCCAAGGACAAACTCGCCAAGGTGCCGCTGCCCGAAAAGCTGGTCGACGCCCTGCGCGAAGCCAAACGCACCACCGCGCATGAAGGCAAGCGCCGCCAGATGCAGTACATCGGCAAGCTGATGCGCGCGCTGACCGAGGAGGAAGTGGAAGCCATTCGCCGCGTCCTGGCCACCTTCGTTGGCGCCTCGAAAGCCGAAACCGCGCGCCTGCATGCCATCGAGCGTTGGCGCGACCGCCTGATCGCCAGCGACGACGCCATCACCGAGTTCATTGCAGCGCACCCGGACGCCGACGTGCAGGCGCTGCGTACGCTGGTGCGCAATGCGCGCAAGGAAGCGCAGTTGGCCAAGCCGCCCAAGTCGTCGCGCGAACTGTTCCAGATGGTCAAGCAAGCCCTGTCTGCCAACGACCGCGACGAAGACGACGCCGATCAACCCGTAGCCGAAGACGACGAAGCATGACCGCCCCTGCCCCCTCCGCGCCGATCACCCGCCGCCATACCGACGAGCTGATCGTCGGCTTTGTGTCGATTTCGGACCGCGCTTCGGCCGGCACGTATCAGGATGAAGGCATCCCCGCACTGCGAGACTGGTTTGGCGCCGCGCTGTCTTCACCGTGGCAAGGGGTGGAGCGCCTGATTCCGGACGACCAGGCGACAATCGCCGAAACGCTGATCGACCTGGTCGACCATGCCGGCTGCGATCTGGTGCTCACCACGGGCGGCACCGGCCCGACGCGCCGCGATGTGACGCCCGAGGCCACGCTGGCCGTCGCCACCAAGGAAATGCCGGGATTTGGCGAGCAGATGCGCCAGATCAGCCTGCATTTCGTTCCGACGGCGATCTTGTCGCGCCAGGTGGCGGTGATCCGCGAAACGCCGTCACGGGCCGCGCTGATCATCAACCTGCCCGGCCAGCCTCGCGCCATCAAGGAAACACTGGAAGGCCTGAAGGATGTGGAGGGCCGCGCAACGGTGCCGGGCATCTTTGCGGCGGTACCGTACTGCATCGACCTGATCGGCGGCCCGTATATCGAGACGCAGGACAGCGTGGTGAAGGCCTGGCGGCCGAAGCACGCTGTGCGCGCAAAGCCGCTGCAGGTTTAATGGTTACGGGGCGACCGAAGACGCCAGCGCTTCAGCGTCGGGCGTTTGCGGCACATCACGGATGAAGTGCTCGCGGTAATAACGCAGTTCTTCGATCGATTCGATGATGTCGGCGAACGCCGTGTGCCGTTGGTGCTTCGTGAAGCCCTTCGCAATGGCCGGCTGCCAGCGCTTGCAGAGCTCCTTGAGCGTGGAGACGTCCAAGTTGCGGTAATGGAAGTACTCCTCCAACTTGGGCATGTAGCGCGCCATGAAGCGGCGATCCTGGCAGATGGAGTTGCCGCACATCGGCGACTTGCTCTTCGGCACCCACTTCCTAAGGAATGCCAGGAGCTCCGCTTCCGCTTCCGCTTCGGTCGTGGTCGATGCCTTGACCTTGTCGATCAGGCCTGAACGGCCGTGCGTGCCCTTGTTCCAAGCGTCCATGCCGTCGAGCAGCTCGTCGGATTGATGGATCACCAGCACGGGGCCTTCAGCCAGGATGTTCAGCTCTGAATCCGTCACCACCACGGCCACTTCGATAATGCGGTCGTTCTCGGGGCTCAGGCCGGTCATCTCCATGTCGAGCCAGATCAGGTTGTTGTCGCTCTTGGCTGCAACGCGGTTCGGGGTCGACGGAGAACCGGCGGACGGGGAAACAGGGGTACTCACTGGGGTGCTCACTCAAGGGCCTTGAGAAAATGACTGAAGGCTATAATTTTCGCATATCTGATAGGTGTTTCCCCACATGCCCGCCCCGACCGTCTTTAGCGTTGTCTTCCTGATCGCCCTTGTCTTGATGTCCGCCACGCGCCTGTGGCTGGCCGCGCGGCAAGTCCGTCACGTCGCGCGTCACCGCGATGCCGTGCCCGCGCAGTTTGCCGCATCGATCACACTGGACATGCACCGCAAGGCTGCCGACTACACCATCGCCCGCACGCGCCTGGCGATGCTGGAAGTACCGGTCCAGGCGGCCCTGCTGATCGCCCTGACGCTGCTCGGCGGCCTGAACTGGATCAACCAGGCGTGGCTGGGCGTTTTTGGCCCCGGTTACGCATATGGGGTGGCTCTGATCGCGTCGGTCATCGCGATCAGCAGTGTGATCGAATTGCCGTTTTCGCTGTATGGGCAGTTCGTGGTCGAGGAGCGTTTCGGCTTCAACCGCATGACGTTCAAGCTTTGGCTGGCCGACAACCTCAAGGGCCTGGCCATTGGTACCGTGCTGGGTCTGCCGCTGCTGCTGGCAGTGCTCTGGCTGATGGACAAGATGGGCGCGTACTGGTGGCTGTACACCTGGATCGTGTGGATGGCTTTCATGCTGTTTGTCCAGGCGATCTACCCGAACGTCATCGCACCGCTCTACAACAAGTTCACTCCGCTGCAGGACGAGGAAATGCGCTCGCGCATTGAAAGCCTGCTCCAGCGTTGCGGCTTCGCCAGCAAGGGCCTGTTCGTGATGGACGGCAGCCGCCGCAGCGCCCACGGCAACGCCTACTTCAGCGGCTTTGGCGCAACCAAGCGCATCGTCTTCTTCGACACGCTGCTCGCGCGCCTGAACCCCTCCGAAATGGAAGCCGTGCTGGCGCATGAGCTGGGCCATTTCAAGCGCCACCACATCACCAAGCGGATCGCCGTCACGTTCGTGCTGAGCCTTGGCGCTCTGGCTCTGCTCGGCTGGTTGATGACGCGCACGTGGTTTTACCTGGGCCTTGGCGTCGCTCCGAACCTGTTCTCCGACAACCATGCGCTGGCACTGATGCTGTTTTTCCTGGTGCTGCCGGTGTTCACGTTCTTCGTCTCGCCGCTGGCGAGCCTGTCGTCGCGCAAGGACGAGTACGAAGCAGACGCCTTCGCCGCCGAGCACGCCGACGCCAATCAACTTGTCTCGGCGCTGGTCAAGCTGTTCCAGGACAATGCGTCGACGCTTACCCCGGATCCGGTCTATTCGACGTTCTACTATTCGCACCCGACTGCATCGCAGCGCGTGGAGCGCCTTGTGCAGGCCCGCACGGCATGACGCGCGGCAAACCGGGCCGCGCCCATAAGCAGGCCGCCTCCGGCGAGCACGGGCTCGTCATCGCGGCACACGGGCGCCATTACCTCGTAGAGCGCGAAGGCGGCGGTTTCCTGCAATGCTTCCCGCGCGGCAAACGCAGCGAATGCGCTGTCGGCGATCGCGTGGTCTTTGAAACCACCGCCGTCGACCAGGGCGTGGTGGTGCGTGTGGACGAGCGCCGCAACCTGCTCTATCGCTCCGATCAGTTCAAATCGAAGGTGCTGGCCGCAAATCTGGATCAGGTCGTCATCATGCTCGGCACCGAGCCGAGTTTTTCGGAAGACCTGCTCGGCCGCGCGCTCGTCGCCGCAGAATCCCTCGGCATCACCCCGCTGATCCTGCTGAACAAGATCGACCTGACCGCGCGACTGGAGACGGCTCGCTCACGCCTGGCGCTCTATCGGGACCTGGGCTACACCATCGTGGAACTGACCGTGCACGGCGCGCCAGAAGCCGCGCATACCGCGCTCGAACCGCACGTAGCCGGGCGCGCTTCAATCCTGATCGGGCAATCGGGCATGGGCAAGTCCTCGCTGTTGAATCTGCTGATTCCGGGCGTGGATGCGCAAACGCGCGAGATCTCTGAAAAGCTGGATTCCGGCAAGCACACGACCACCTTCACGCGGCTCTATCACCTACCCGCTGAATGGGGCCAGGGCGGCGTGCTGATCGACTCGCCGGGCTTCCAGGAATTCGGCTTGCATCACCTCAGCGAAGGAATGCTGGAACGCGCCTTCCCGGAGTTCCGCCCGCGCCTGACCGAGTGCCGCTTTTATAACTGCCGGCACCTGCAGGAACCCGGCTGTGGCATTCTGGGTGCGATGGCCGAGGGCAAGATCGATCCACGCCGTCACCAGCTTTACGCGCAATTGCTGCACGAATCGGAACAGCAGAAGCCCTGGTAACGGCTTCGTCATACGCTCGTGGAGGGTGGGATGAAGTTGCTGATCAGCAGTCCATCGCTCGGCATGGCGGCACACTGGCAGAACGTCCTGTCTGCCGCCGGCATTCGCACCGAGCTGCGCAACATCTACTTGAGCAGTGTGGCGGGTGACGTTCCGCCGCAGGATTGCGCAGCGCAGGTCTGGCTGGTGAACCCCGCGCAGGAAGCGCAGGCCCGCGTGCTGCTCGATCAGGCGCAGCACCCGCCGACCGGCCCGGCATGGCGTTGCGCCCATTGTGGAGAGAGCCATGAACCGCAGTTCGCCCAGTGCTGGCGCTGCGGCAAAGACCGTGAAAACGCGGCCTGATTGAACGATCCTTCAGCGACTAGGTGTCGTGCCCAATCAGCCGAGCCACACGGCAATCGACAGCATTGCCAGCAGCAGCATCCACAGCACCACAGCACGCCACACCAAACCTACAGCCGACTGCAGCGTCCGTACGTTCGGCTCGTGCCCTACTTCCATCGGATAAGCGCCGTCCTCATCGGCAATGCTGTCGGCCGAATCGCGTTGCGGAATGGGCGTGCCAAGACGGACGCCGAGCGCGCCGCCACCCGCTGCCAGCAGGATGCCGTTCACTTCGTCGTTCCACTTGGCCGCACGGTTGCGCCACGCGTACACGGCATCCTCAAAGTTGCCGACGATGGAGAAGCCAATCGCAGTCAAGCGCGCGGGGATGTAATCGATGACGAAAAACGCTTGGCGTGCGAACAGTCCAAGCGCGGGGCTGCGTTCCGTCGACGTATCGCTCCAGTGTCGGGCGAGGTATTCAGCGCCGCGATACAGCACAACACCCGCCGGCCCAATCGGCACCAAGAACCAGAAAAACACGCCAAACACGTGCCGATGTGCCGCCACAATCGCGCATTCGAGCGTGTGACGGACGATCTCATTGACCGGCATGTCGGTCGTGTCGCGCCCCGACCATTCGTTCAGTAACAGGCGCGCGGTGACAACGTCATCGCTGCGCAAGGCCTCGTGGATATCGGTGAAGTAGTGGCTGAACTGGCGGAAGCCGAGCGTCAAGTACACCATCACTACGTTCCACAGAAACGCCAGCCCAAGGCTGATTGACGACAGCAGGTAGTGCACCAGTGCGACGACCACCACTGCGGGTAGCGTGACCACGCACCAGGCAAGCACGGCATCGCGACGATGACCGGTATCGAACCATTCTTCCGCCCTGGCGGCCAGTGCGCGCACGACGTCGTAGATCGGGTTGTCCCGGCTGAGCGCACGGAACTGTTCGAGAATCAGCGCGCAGAGTACGGAGAAAAAAGTCATTGGAAGGGCGTTGCGAGGGCGTGAATCACGCCGTGAATGCGATGTGCAAGACGATAGCACACAGCGTGCGCGCAACAGCGCACAGGGAGCCCATATTCGCGCCGACGCTACGCTGCCAGCAGGTGATACAGGTTGCGCAGCATGCCCGCGGTCGCGCCCCAGATGAAGTGATGGCCTGCATCAGGCGCCTGGCCCGATCGCCCAGATCGCCGGTAAGGCATTGCATAGAAACGACGGACGCGGTCTTCCCACCGTAGCTCGCGGACTTCGTGGTTGGCCGGGTCCATCAAAAAGGCGAGCGGCACTTCAAATACCTCGGCCACTTCACTTGGATCCGGCTGCAGCGTGAAATCGGACGCGAGCAAGCCAACGATCGGGCTTACATGAAAGCCTGTCCCGGTAATGTAGTCGGGCAAGCGACCAATCACCTCGATGTGATCTGCGCCGATGCCCACTTCTTCCATCGTCTCGCGCAGCGCCGTGTCGACCATGTCGCGATCAAATTCTTCACGTCCGCCGCCGGGAAAGCTGACCTGGCCGGCATGCTGGCTAAGCGACGCATTGCGCTGTGTCAGCAGCACCGTCAGCCCGGCCTCACGCTGCACCAGCGGCACGAGCACCGCCGCCTCGCGTAGCTTGAGCGACGCATCGATCAGGCGGGATTCGTCCGTTTGTTCCGGGTGCCAGTCGGGTTGCTTCTGCAACCGCGCGCGTACGAACTCTGCCGTCAACCGCGAGCCCTCAAGCGCCGGCAACGATGCCTCGGTCGGCACCACCGGCAACTGCTCAGGATCGAAGACGGGACGACGCATTGGATGGGATTGAAGGTGGTGGGCGGAAGACATACATGCGGTCAATCTTCCGCCGCAAAAGAGAAAAAAGGCACCCGAAGGTGCCTTTTCGCAACGCGCGCAGATTACTCCGCTGCGGCTTCCTTGCGCTTGAAGGTCAGCTTCTCCTTGATGCGCGCCGACTTGCCCGAGCGTTCGCGCAGGTAGTACAGCTTCGCACGGCGCACATCACCGCGACGCTTCACTTCGATGCTGGCCAGCAGCGGCGAATACAGCTGGAACGTACGCTCCACGCCTTCGCCCGAAGAGATCTTGCGAACGATGAACGACGAATTCAGGCCACGATTGCGCTTGGCAATCACGACGCCTTCATACGCCTGCACACGCTTGCGGGTGCCTTCAACGACGTTCACGTTGACGATCACAGTGTCGCCAGGGGCGAACGGGGGGATCGTCTTGTTGGCCGTCAGGCGCTTGATTTCTTCCTGCTCGATTTGCTCGATGAGATTCATCTTTTTCTCCTTGACCATCATGCCGGCGTTTTGCCCAGTCGGTAGACCGCGGCCCCGGTAGAGGATGGGAACTTCACTTGGCCGAGCCTTCCGGGACGGAAGCCTCTGACCCCTTTGCCGTTATCGCCGCGGCAGCGAGGAAAACCTCATCGCTGCGGGACAACAAACCCTGCTTGCGCGCCGCCTCGATGAGATCGGGCCGCTTGCGCATTGTGTTCATCAGCGCCTGCTGGCGGCGCCACTTCTCGATCTCGGCGTGATGGCCACCCAGCAGCACATCGGGCACACGCACACCTTCGTACTCTTCCGGCCGCGTGTAGTGCGGGCAGTCGAGCAGACCGTTGACGAAGCTGTCTTGCACTGCCGATTGCGCATCGCCCAGCACGCCAGGCAACTGTCGCACTACCGCGTCGATGATCGCCATCGCCGCAATCTCGCCGCCGGAGAGGACAAAATCGCCAAGGCTGATTTCCTCATCAACGCGACGGTCGACCAAGCGTTGATCGATCGCTTCGTAGCGCCCACACAGCAACGTGAGTGCCGGCAGCTGCGCCAGCTCCATCACCCGCTTGTGCGTGAGCGGCTTGCCTTGCGGCGACAGCAGCACCACATGCGACGCCGCCGGCGCTTGCGCCTGGCGAATCGCGTCCAGTGCAGCTTCCAGCGGCTTGGCCAACATCACCATGCCTGGACCGCCGCCGTAAGGGCGGTCGTCCACGGTACGGTAGTTGTCCGTCGTGAAATCGCGCGGGTTCCAGGTGCGTAACGTGTACACCTGCTGTTTGACTGCGCGGCTGGTGATACCCCAGTCCGTCAGCGCCCGGAACATATCCGGAAACAGCGAGACGACGTCGAACTGCATCGCCGAATTCTCCGGCCGCATGTTCAGTAATCCAGACCCCAGTCGACGACGATGCGCTTGCCTGCCACATCCACCGACTTCACGTAAACCTCGACAAACGGCACCAGCCGCTCGACCTCACCTTCACCGACAATACGCAGGATTTGATGCGCGCCGTTGTCGATCAAGCCACCCACCGTGCCGAGCGTTTCCTGCTGCTCGTTGACGACCGTGGCGCCGATCAGGTCGACCCAGTAGAACTCGTCATCGTCAGGCTCAGGAAAGTCGGCCCGGCTGACCCACACGGCATAGCCGCGCAGCGCCTCGGCGACATTGCGATCGGGTGCTGCAGGCGAACCTGCCACCACCGTGCCGCTATGCTCACGCGACGTACCGACAGGAAACACCCGCCAGTCCGCCGACGTTGCCAGCGCCCCGGCAGCCGGCTTTAGCCACCACGTGCGGGCATTCAGCAGCGCGTCGGCGTCGCCGTGCAACTGGACCTTGATCCAGCCGCGAATACCGTAGGCCCCACCCACATAACCCACCTCGACGAGATCGTCCGGGAGTGTCGGATTGTTGCCCACGCCCGGGCGCATGGCTTGCAGCCGGTCGGCAATCTTCTGCGAGATCGCCTGCGTTGCAAGAGCCACCGGTCCGGGCCGTGTCGATCCAGCGCGCGTCACAGCAGGATGTGCTCGGACGGCACCGTCGATCGACCCATGCTAAAAATTAGGCAGCAGCCTTCTTGGCGCTTTGCTTCACCAGACGGGCAACAGTCGGCGACAGTTGTGCACCCACGCCTTCCCAGTAGGTCAGGCGGTCTTGCACGATGCGCAGACCTTCCTCGCCTTCACCGGCGAGCGGGTTGTAGAAACCGACGCGCTCGATGAAACGGCCATCACGGCGGTTACGCGAGTCGGTCGCAACGATATTGAAGAACGGGCGCTTCTTGGAGCCACCGCGGGCCAGACGGATCACGACCATGGATCTTTTCCTTGAAAAACTGGGTATGCGTACAGAGAAACACGCAAGTATAGCCCAATTTCTCCGACCAAACAAACACTTAGGCGTATCCAAACGATGTAGCCGTTGGCGCGCCTTGCGGGGACGATGCTTGTGGCCGGCGGTTGTGCTCGCCGCTTGGCTTGGCGCGGGGCCGGCAGCGCTCGCAAAGCTGCCCGTCGAGTCAGTGCGGGTACCGCCGGGTTTCCATGTCGAAGTGCTGACCGACGCAATGCCAGCAGCCCGCGAAATGGCACTCTCTCCAGCCGGCATACTTTATGTAGGCAGCCGCGCGGGCAAGGTGTACGCGATGTCGTTGCAAACGCCGGATGCGCCGATCCATGTGGTCGCGTCTGGGCTGCAATTGCCGGTGGGCGTGGCATGGCGTGACGGCAACCTTTATGTGTCGGCCGTTTCACGCGTGCTGAGGATCGACGGCATTGACAGCCGGCTCGGTAATCCGCCGGACTCGGTGATCGTCAACGACAAGCTGCCGACGGAAACGCATCACGGGTGGAAATTCATTGCGTTCGGGCCGGACGGCAAGCTGTATGTGCCGGTGGGCGCACCTTGCAACATATGCCGCCCCGATGAGAACCGGTACGCCAACCTCATGCGCATGAACGCCGATGGAAGCAGACTGGAACTCGTGGCGCGCGGCATCCGCAATACGGTCGGCTTCGACTGGCACCCGAGCACGCACGAATTGTGGTTCACCGACAACGGCCGCGATCTCATGGGTGACGACGTGCCAGACGATGAACTGAACCGCATCACCAAGCCCAATCCGCACTTTGGCTATCCGTTCTGCCACGCCGGCGACATTCCGGACCCTGAGTTCGGTGCCGGACATCCGTGCTCAGACTACACACCACCGGCCGCGAAGCTGGGAGCCCACGTAGCGGCCTTAGGCATGCGCTTTTATACGGGCAGCAGCTTTCCGCCGGAATACCGGAACAACGTCTTCATTGCGGAGCATGGTTCGTGGAACCGATCGTCAAAGGTGGGCTACCGCGTCGTGCGCGTCGTTCTGGATGCCGCCGGCAATGTGACGAAGCAGGAGCCGTTCGCCCAGGGCTGGCTGCAAGGTGAGAGGGCCTGGGGACGCCCCGCAGATGTGCTCGTGGCACCGGACGGCAGCCTGCTGGTCTCCGACGACTTGGCGGGCGCAGTGTATCGAATCCACTACACCGGGAAATGATCTTTGCGTCGCCCACCGCACGGGCAAAGCGTGCGCGAAACATCTCGTTACATGGGTAACGTTCGGACAGTGGATGCCCGATGAGTGAAGCCTTACATTGACAGGCATGAACACGCGCTGTCGATCTCTCTCTCTCAACTGCCAGAAGCACGCGGCGCGTGGCGCTTTCGAGTTCTTGCCCGACAGGAGATAGCCATGCCGATCCGTGCATTGCTTCGCACCTTCGCGGCAGGCGTTCTGATCGTCGCCTCTGCGGGCGCTGTGGCTGCCAACGCAACGGCGCATCAAACCGCCGCCGCCTTTGCAGAATCCACCATGCCCACATGGACGCAAGCGGCACAGACCATGCCGCAACCGCGCCCGTTGGTGGCGCAACTCTTCGCGGACAGCCGAGGCGAACAGGCAGCGCGTATCCGCGCGCAGATGGAGCGGATGGAAGCGCGCGCCCGCGCTGATGACCGCCTGAACGGTCGGATTCAGCCCCGCGACGGCGGCGGCCGTGGGGACTGGCAGCAACAGGAACGTATGCGCCAGGAACGCGGGAACGGCGATCAGGGGAACTGGCACGGCTCCCGCCGCGGTTGAGCCGAGTCGCCGTCCCATTTCACATCCCGGAACTTGGCCGGGACGCCTGGGTCGCACCAGGTGGCACGCATACGTTTGAAGCGACGGTGCCATCACACCCATCACAACGACAACAGGTGCTCCAATGTCATTTCCCCTCCACCGCCATGTGCGGCTTATCCTCGGTCTGGTCTGGACCACGGCCTTTATGCTGTTGCTGGCTCACCTGCTCTACGGTGAAGCAGCATCCCGCCATCAGGCGCCGCAGCAGGACTCGACGGCGATTTCGATGAGCGTGCCGTCGCTGCGTCCGGTTCCGATTTAGTGATCCTGCCCCACCTGCCGCAAGCGTCGAGCAGCGTTGTGCGCATCCGGCCGAACTGACGGCCTCTTCTCCCCGTTGCTGATGCGTCTTTAGGACGCGCTCCCGGCGCCACCGTTTGGCTGCGCCGCGGTCGACGTTGGGCGTAGAATGCGCGGCGCTGTGTTGTCTTGCCGTGTGTTCACCGCCCGCTATGCCTACGACCGCTCTTCAAAAAAAATCCAAGCTGCTGACCGTGCTGCTCGCCTTCCTGTTCGGAAGCGTGGGCGCGCATCGTTTCTACCTCAAGGGCGGACGCGACTTCTGGGCGTGGTCGCAAGTGCTTGCCATGGTGCTCGGTGTGATTGGCGTGGCGCTGCTGTGGTCCACCCAGCGGGCGAGCGTCCCGGGCTGGGTCTGCGCAATGATCGGCGGGGCTTCCGTGTTGGCGGGCTATCTGTCTGCGCTCGTCTACGGTTTGCGCCCCGACGAAAAATGGGACGCGCAATTCAATCCCGACGGCACGCCCACACATTCGGGCTGGCCTGTCGTACTGCTGAGCATTCTCACGCTGATGATCGGCACGGGCCTGCTCATGGCGGGCCTCGCCATCACCTTTCAGACCTATTTCGAAACGCAGGTGCAGGCAGCGAAAGAGTTGTCGCAGTAATCAGAACAAGCTGCCCTGGCGCTCGTCGACCGGCTTTCGCGATTTGACGGCGCTCGTGGGGGGCTTGAACTGCGAGGTGTCGAGCACCCGTTCGTTGTAGCGGTGGTAGCTGAAGCCGAGCCTGTCGGCGGCCTTGTAGAAACGCTGCCGCAACAAGTCGGCCCAAATGCCGGTGCCGCGCATGCGCGTGGCGAAATCCGCCTTGTAGTCTTGCCCGCCGTGCAGATCGCGGATGCGGTTCATCACGCGTTGCGCGCGGTCGGGGAAATGCGCCATCAGCCAATCCTGGAACACCGCGTTCAGCTCGTTCGGCAAGCGCAGCACGATGTAGCTCGCGTACGTGGCGCCCGCCTCGCGCGCGGCTTCCAGGATCTGCTCCATGTGGTCGTCGGTAACGAAGGGGATCATTGGAGCGACGCTGACACCCACCGGAATACCGGCCTCGGCCAGCGTGCGAATCGTGCGCAGGCGACGCGACGGCGTGGCGGCCCGGGGTTCCAGCTTGCGCGCCAGTTCAGCGTCGAGCGTGGTGATGGTGACGGCGGCTACGACGAGGTTCTTCGCCGCCATCGGAGCGAGCAGATCGATGTCGCGCTCGATCAACGTCGATTTGGTGATCAGCCCCACCGGGTGATCGCAATCGTGCAGCACCTGCAACACGTCGCGTGTGATGCGCAACTCGCGCTCAATCGGTTGATATGCATCGGTATTCACGCCCAGCGCTATTGCCTCGCAGCGGTAGCCTGGCTTGGCCAGCGTTTCGCGCAGCACCTCCGCGGCATTTGTCTTGGCGAACAGCTTGGTCTCGAAATCGAGCCCCGGCGATAAGTCCAGATACGCATGCGTCGGCCGCGCAAAGCAATACACGCAACCATGCTCACACCCGCGATACGGATTGAGCGACACCCCAAACGGAATATCCGGCGACTGGTTATGGCTCAGGATGGAGCGAGCGCGCTCAACCGAGACGCTGGTCTCGATGCGCGGCGGCGCCCCATCCGGATCGAGATGCCCGACAAGCGGTTGCCAGCCGTCATCGACGCGCGTGCGCTCGTCGCGCTCGAAGCGGCCTTGCAGATTGGACGTGGCGCCGCGTCCCTTGCGGGGGACGTGGCGATCGGACATGTCGGACACAGCGGAAAAGTTTGGATGCGGGGGCTTGCTGATCGTATCGCATCCGCTCCCGCTCCGCTGTGGGCGACGCCGGCTACGCCTCGGGGTCGAGCTTCACTTCCCAGAGCGATTTGCCGTCGAGATCGTGCAGCGATACAAGCATCGTGCGCGTGGCCGGGTCGATCTTGGCTCGGCCATAATACTGCTGCAGCGCTGCCGGCGACTGGTTCTGCGGATTGTCCTTGGGAATGCTGATGTAGCGCAGGTCCGGCCCAAAGGTCTGATCCACTTCGTTAGGCCCGAACGTGCCCGCGTTGATCGGGCCGCCGACGAACTCCCAGAACGGTTTGAACTCCGTGAATTTGGCGCGCGACGGGTGGTAGTACGTCGCTTGCGCGTAGTGCACGTCTGCCGTCACCCACACCACGTTCTGGATGTTCTCCTGCTTGATGAAACGCAGGATTTCGGCCAATTCCAATTCGCGGCCCGACGGCGCGCCATTATCCGCATTGGCCCAGGCTTCGTAGGTACCCTTTGGCACGTCCGGGTTCAGATCAGGCACCACCAGCGAGATCGGCATGTCGCTGGCAATCACCTTCCACGTGGCCTTTGACTGCTTGAGCGATCGCTTCAGCCACGCCGTCTGCGCCGGGCCGAGGAAAGCGGAATCGGCATCCAGCGTGGTCTGCCGGTTCGGCGAGTTGCGACCGCGATAACTGCGCTCGTCCAGCATGAACACGTCGAGCAGCGGGCCGTACCGGAATGCGCGGTAGATCTGCTCGGGCTCGACGGGGTTGAAACGGAACGGGTTGTACTCGAACATCGCCTGCTTTGCGCGGGCGGCCAGCACGGATGCGCTGCGTTCTTGATAGCGTTTCTCTTCCGGGCCGATCTGCTGGCCGGGGTACCAGTTGTTGCGCACCTCGTGGTCGTCCCACTGCACGAGGAAAGGCACCTCGGCAGCAAACGCCCGCTTGTTCTTGTCGAGCTGGTTGTAGGCGAAGGCGCCGCGATAGTCCTCCAGCGTCTGCGCGACGTGCGACTTCGCTTCGGTCGTGAGGTTGGTCCACAGCGAACCGTCGGGCAGCTTCACCTCGGCTTCGATGGGGCCGTCAGCGTAGATCTGGTCGCCCGAGTGGATGAAGAAATCGGGCGACTCGCGGCGCATGGCTTCGTACAGGCGGTAGCCGCCGAAGCGCTCGTTGATGCCCCAGCCCTGGCCGGCTTCGTCGCCGGAGAACACGAAGCAGATTGGGCGGTTGGCTTGCACCGGCGCGGTACGGAAGCGGCCGACGACGGGCTCGCTGAACGCCTTCTCATGCACGAGATCCTGGAAGCGGACGCGGTAGAACAGGTTGGCACCAGCAGGCAAGCCGGTGAGATCGACACGCGCGGTCAGTCCGCTGGTTTCGATGGCCGTCGGGCCAACACGGCGCACGACCTTCTTGAAGGCCGCGTCGGTCGAATATTCGACGATCATCCGCGCGGGACGATCGGTGCGGCTCCAGACGATGGCACTGTCAGCCGTGATATCACCGCTCATCACTCCGCCGGGCACTTGCGGACGCAGGCGCTCGGACGTCACCACGGCCGGTGCAACGCCCTGGGCCAACACTTCGCCCATACGCGAACCGAGCAGCGCGGTGCCGCTGGCGGAAACGAGACCCTTGATCAGTGTGCGGCGGGTCGGCTTGAAGATCGGCTGGTCGGACATGCGGGCTCCGTTATCGGTGATAAAGCTGCAGGCCAGCCTAAAGCGCTTCCGTGACAGCGCTACGTCACCCGCCCTCTTCCGTCACATCGATGGCCAGCGTCTCCTTGATCTCCTCCATCACGATGTAACTCTTGGACTGCACGGCGCCTGGCAACTGCAGCAGGATGTCGCCCAGCAAGCGTCGGTATTCGCCCATCTCGCGAATGCGGGCTTTGATGAGGTAATCGAAATCGCCGGACACGAGGTGGCACTCCAGCACCTCCGGAATACGCAGCACCTCGCGCCGGAACTGCTCGAACATGTTGCCGGACTTACTGCCCAGACTGATCTCCACGAACACCAGCAGCGAGGCTCCCAGCATGGCCGGGTTGAGCCGCGCGTAATAGCCCAGGATGAAGCCCTCGCGCTCCAGGCGTTTGACGCGCTCGATGCACGGCGTAATGGTCAGGCCGACTGCCTCGGAGAGTTCCTTCATCGACAGGCGCCCGTCCTTTTGCAGGAGGTCGAGGATGCGCCGATCGAGCTTGTCGAGTGCCCGGACGGGCTTGCGCTGGGTTCGCATGACTTAAAACGCCTCAAAATCGAAGTAGTTTCTGTTTTGGTTAAATATACAGAAACAATTACTAGGTTTGTGCGAATACGATAGCGGCATCTATCGCAAATGCATCCCCGGGGAGTATCACCATGCGCGTGCTCGTTCTTGGCAGCGGCGTGATTGGCGTGACGAGCGCCTATTACCTGGCCCGTGCGGGCCATGAAGTCACTGTCGTCGACCGCGAAGCGGGTCCGGCGCTGGAGACCAGCTTCGCCAATGCTGGCCAGATCTCGCCGGGCTATGCGTCGCCGTGGGCCGCGCCGGGCGTCCCGCTCAAGGCCATCAAGTGGATGTTCCAGCAGCACGCGCCGCTGACGATCCGCCCCGACGGCACCCTCTTCCAGCTCAAGTGGATGTGGCAGATGCTGCGCAACTGCGACGCCGCCAGCTATGCGCAGAACAAGGAGCGCATGGTCCGCCTGGCTGAATACAGCCGCGACTGCATCCGCGACCTGCGCGCCGACACCGGCATCGCCTACGAAGGCCGCCAGCAAGGCACGCTGCAAATCTTCCGCACCCAGCAACAGCTCGACGGCGCCGCGAACGACATCGCCGTGCTCGAGCGCGCCGGCGTGCCCTACGAACTGCTTTCGCGCGAAGACCTCGTGCGCAGTGAACCAGGCCTGGCCTCGACCCGCCACAAGCTGGCCGGTGGCTTGCGCCTACCCAATGACGAAACGGGCGATTGCCAGCTCTTCACCACGCGCCTGGCTGCGATGGCGGAAAAGCTCGGCGTGCGCTTCCGTTTCAACAGCACGATCAACAGTCTGATCTTGAAGAACGACGCCGTACGTGGCGCGCTGGTCGACGGCCAGCCGATCGATGCTGATCTCGTGGTCGTGGCGCTGGGCAGCTACAGCACGCCGTTCCTGAAGAATCTGGTGAACGTGCCGGTCTACCCGCTCAAGGGGTTCTCGATCACCGTGCCGATGACGGACGCGACGAAGAGCCCCGTGTCCACCATTCTGGACGAGACCTACAAAGTGGCCGTGACGCGCTTTGACGACCGTATCCGCGTGGGTGGCATGGCGCAGATCGTCGGCTATGACAAGCGCCTGGACCCGAGCAAGCGCAAGACGCTGGAGTTCGTGGTCAACGATCTGTTCCCGGGTGCCGGAGATGTGTCGCGCGCCTCCTTCTGGACGGGCCTGCGCCCGATGACGCCGGACGGCACACCCATCGTGGGCCAGACGCCGGTGCGCGGCCTGTGGCTCAACACGGGCCACGGCACGTTGGGCTGGACCATGGCCTGCGGCTCGGGCAAGCTGCTGGCGGATCTGGTGTCCGGCCGCTCGCCCGCCATTCGCTCGGATGACCTCTCCGTGTATCGCTACCTGGGCGGCACGCCGATGCCGGCGACCAAGCCTGCGCTGGCCTGATCGCCCGCACCGCACGCAGTAAAAAGGGAGGCCGAAGCCTCCCTTTTTTGTTCCGCTGATACCGCTCAAAACTGTGCTTCGGGCACCGCACCGATCGTCTCACCGCCCGTCAGGATCGACTGTGCGATACCCGGTGCCTGCGTGAGCAACACGTCTGCGAACACGCGCGCCGTGGCGATCTTGGCGCCGTAGAAGTTCGGGTCTTCACTCTCGCGGTCGATGGCGACCAGCAGAGCACGCGCCATCTGCCAACCCGACAGCACGATGCCGCACAGTCGCAGATACGGCACGCTTCCCGCGAACACGGCGTTCGGCTGCGCCTTGGTCTGCACGACCACAAAGCGCACCACCGACTCCAGCGCCTCGCGGCCCGCCGCCAGACGCGCACGCATCGCATCGCAATGTGCACCGCCCTTTGCAGCCAGTGCCGCTTCCACCTTGGCAATTTCCGCACAGATGCCCAACGCTACCGCGCCACCGTCACGCACCGTCTTGCGGCCAATCAGGTCGTTGGCCTGGATGGCCGTAGTGCCTTCGTAGATCGGCAGAATGCGCGCATCACGATAAAACTGCGCGGCGCCCGTCTCTTCGATAAAGCCCATGCCGCCGTGCACCTGCACGCCCATGCTCGTGACGTCGATCGACATCTCGGTGCTCCAGCCCTTCACGATCGGCACCAGGAATTCGTACAGCGCCGCGTTCTGCTTGCGTGCTGCGTCATCGGCAGCGTGATGGCCGGCATCGCACGCTGCGGCGGCCACGTAGGCGAGCGCGCGCGCGCCTTCGGTCATGGCGCGCATCGTCAGCAGCATGCGCTTCACATCCGGGTGGTGAATGATGGGCACGGCCTTGGAAGCAGAGCCATCGACGGGGCGGCTCTGCACGCGCTCGCGGGCATAGGCCACGGCCTTCTGATAGGCACGCTCCGACACGCCAATGCCCTGCATGCCGACCGCATAACGCGCCGCGTTCATCATGATGAACATGTATTCCAGGCCGCGATTTTCTTCGCCGACCAGCGTGCCAATCGCGCCGCCGTTATCGCCAAATTGCAGCACGGCCGTCGGGCTCGCCTTGATGCCGAGCTTGTGTTCGATCGACACGCAGTGCGCGTCGTTGCGCGCGCCCAGCGAGCCGTCCGGATTGACCATGAACTTCGGCACCACGAACAGCGAAATGCCCTTCACGCCTTCCGGCGCGCCCGGCGTGCGCGCCAGCACGAGGTGGACGATGTTCTCGGCCATGTCGTGCTCGCCCCAGGTGATGAAGATCTTCGTACCGAAGATTTTGAACGTGCCGTCGCCCACCGGCTCGGCGCGCGTGCGCACGAGTGCCAGATCCGAACCGGCCTGCGGCTCGGTGAGGTTCATCGTGCCCGTCCATTCGCCGGAGATGAGCTTGGGGACGAAAAGCTGTTTCTGCTCTTCACTACCGGCCGTCAGCAACGCCTCAATGGCGCCATCCGTCAGCAGCGGGCACAGGGCGAACGACAGGTTGGCCGCGTTCAGCATTTCGATGCACGCCGTGGCGATCAGCTTCGGCAGGCCCTGGCCGCCGTATTCCAGTGGATGCTGCACGCCCTGCCAGCCGCCCTGGCCGAACTGCGCAAACGCCTCCTTGAAACCCGCGGTGGCCGTGACGATGCCGTCCTTCCAGCTGCTCGGGTTACGGTCGCCCTCCACATTCAGCGGCGCAACGACTTCACCGGTAAAGCGCGCGCTTTCTTCCAGCACGGCCTGCGCCGTATCTGCGGTGGCGTCCTCAAAGCCGGGCAGCTTGGCGACGTTGTCCAGGCCGGCCAGCTCGTTCATCACGAACAGCATGTCCTTGACGGGGGCTTGATAGGTCATGTCTCTCTCCAACTCTCGTTAAGCGCGATCAGGACAGCGCAGCATCAAGTGCGCGACGCGCTCTCCTGATGGCGCTTGCGTATAAAAAAGCCGTTTCCAAACAGGTCGGAAACGGCTTTGCGTCGGGCATTGCGGCGCGCCTTAACCAAGGCACGTCGCACAGTGCAATCAGCCCAGTGCGGTCACCAGCTCCGGCACGACGGCGTTCAGGTCGCCCACGAGGCCATAGTCCGCCACCTGGAAGATCGGCGCTTCCGGATCCTTATTGATCGCGACGATCACCTTCGAATCCTTCATGCCGGCCAAGTGCTGGATCGCGCCCGAGATACCGACGGCGATGTACAGCTGCGGCGCGACGATCTTGCCGGTCTGACCGACCTGGTAGTCATTCGGTACGAAGCCGGCGTCCACTGCGGCACGCGAGGCGCCCAGCGCGGCGCCCAGCTTGTCGGCCAGCGGCGTCAACACCTTGGTGTAGTTCTCGCCCGACCCTACGCCACGGCCGCCCGACACGATGATCTTGGCAGCGGTCAGTTCCGGGCGGTCGCTCTTCGTCACTTCACGCGAGACGAATTGCGAGATGCCGGCATCAGCCACGGCAGTCAGGTTTTCGGTAGCAGCCGAGCCACCGGTAGCGGCAGCCGGGTCGAATGCCGTGCCGCGCACGGTGATTACCTTCACCTTGTCGGCCGATTGCACGGTGGCAATCGCGTTGCCGGCGTAGATCGGGCGCTCGAAAGTGTCCGGACCGTCGACCTTGGTGATGTCGGACAATTGGGCCACGTCCAGCTTGGCGGCCACGCGCGGCAGGATGTTCTTGCCGTAGGCGGTGGCGGGCGCCAGGATGTGGCTGTAGTTGCCGGCAACGGCCAGGGCCTGCTCGGCGACGTTCTCGGCCAAGCCATCGGCAAACTGGGGCGCGTCGGCCACCAGCACCTTGGTCACGCCGGCGATCTGCGCGGCGGCCTGTGCAGCGGCGCCGCAGCCAGCGCCGGCCACCAGCACGTGGACGTCACCGCCGCATTGGGCGGCGGCCGTCACGGTGTTCAGCGTCGCGGCCTTGATGGATTGGTTGTCGTGTTCAGCAATAACGAGTGCGGTCATCTTGATCTGCCTGTTCGGTGTGCTTGAAGTTGCGTGCGGTTGCGGGAAGGTTACAAACCCGCCGCTTACAGCACCTTGGCTTCCGTCTTGAGCTTGGACACCAGCGTGGCCACATCGGGCACCATCACGCCGGCGCTGCGCTTGGCGGGCTCGACCACCTTCAGCGTCTTCAGGCGCGGTGCAACGTCCACGCCCAGATCTTCCGGCTTGACCGTGTCGAGCTGCTTCTTCTTCGCCTTCATGATGTTCGGCAGCGTCACGTAGCGCGGCTCGTTCAGGCGCAGGTCGGTGGTGACCACGGCCGGCAGCGTGACCGACAGGGTTTCCAGGCCGCCGTCCACTTCGCGCGTGACCGAAGCCTTGCCGTCGGCAATCTGCACCTTCGAGGCAAACGTGGCTTGCGGCAGGCCGGCCAGCGCAGCCAGCATCTGGCCGGTCTGGTTGGCGTCGTCGTCAATCGCCTGCTTGCCGAGGATGATCAGCTGAGGCTGTTCCTTGTCGACCAGCGCTTTGAGCAGCTTGGCCACGGCCAGCGGCTGCAGTTCTTCATTCGTTTCAACCAGGATGCCGCGATCGGCGCCGATGGCCATGGCAGTGCGCAGGGTTTCCTGGCACTGCGTCACGCCGCACGAAACGGCGATCACTTCGGTAGCGACGCCCGCTTCCTTCAGGCGAACCGCCTCTTCCACGGCGATCTCGTCGAACGGGTTCATGCTCATCTTGACGTTGGCCAGATCGACACCGCTGCCGTCCGTCTTCACGCGAACTTTCACGTTGTAATCGATCACGCGCTTGACTGCGACCAGGACTTTCATGCGCTCACTCCACTAATTGATAAGACGATTTTGCAAAACGCCGGCCATTATAAGGGGGGCTGGTCGCTCGCGTAATTTTTCCGAACGGTCGTGCTATTTTAACCGCGAAAATTTGCCGGACGCCAGTCAAACGTCCGGCAATCTGTTTGGTAGAACCCTCTACCGGATCACCGAAGGATCAGGAAGTGGTTACCAAGCCACAATCACCGCATCTTTGTACTTCGTCTTGACGAAGGACTTCACGGCGTCGGAATGATACGCCTTCACGAGCTTGGCGACCCAGGGTTGATCCTTGTCGGCCACGCGGACGGCGATCACGTTGGCATACGGGCCCTTCGGGTTTTCGATGGCGATGCCGTCCTTGGTCGGGTCCAGGCCGGCCTTTTCAGCGTAATTGCCGTTGATGGCGGCGGCATCCAGATCATCCAGCGAGCGCGGCAGTTGCGCGGCGTCCAGCTCGACGAACTTCAGCTTCTTCGGGTTATCGGCCACGTCGCGCGGCGAAGCCTTGAAACCGGCGTTCGGCTTGAGCTTGATCACGCCTTGCGATTGCAGCAGCAGCAGCGCGCGGCCGCCGTTGGTCGGATCGTTCGGCAAACCGAAGCGCGCACCGTCCTTCAACTCCTTCAGCGACTTGATCTTCTTCGAGTAGATCCCCATCGGGAAGGTGATGGTTTGGCCGACGCTCACGAACTTGTAACCGCGCGTGGCAATCTGGTCGTCGAGATACGGCTGGTGCTGATAGCTGTTTGCATCCAGGTCACCGGCAGCCAGGGCCGCGTTCGGCTGGATGTAATCGTTGAACTCAACAATCTGCAGCTTCAAGCCGTCCTTCTCGGCGACCTTCTTTACTTCTTCCATGATCTCGGCGTGCGGCCCGGCGGTCACGCCAATCTTGATCGGCTTGCTCTGCGCGAGCGCGCTGCCTGCGACCAATGCCAATGCGGCGCCAAGGCTCGCGGACCATTGCAGCAGTTGACGGCGATTCATTGTGTTTCCTCGTTCTGTCTGTCGATTGAATGATTAACGGTGGCTCAGGCGGCGCACGAGCCAATCGCCCGTGGATTGCACGGCCTGCACAAAGACGATCAGGATGACGACGACCGCCAGCATGATGTCCGATTCGTAGCGCTGATAGCCGTAGCGGATACCCAGGTCGCCCAGCCCGCCGCCGCCGATGGTGCCGGCCATGGCCGAGTAGCCGACAAGGCTGACGAAGGTGATCGTCAGGCCGGCGAGGATGCCCGGCATCGCTTCAGGCAGCAGCACCTTGTAGACGAGTTGCCCGGTCGTCGCGCCCATCGATTGCGCCGCTTCGATCAGGCCACGATCCACTTCGCGCAGCGCAGTCTCAACCAGACGTGCAACAAACGGAATCGCGGCAATCGTCAGCGGCACGATGGCCGCCGCGGTGCCAATGGACGAGCCCGCCAGCAGGCGGGTGAACGGAATCACGGCGACCAGCAGAATGATGAACGGCACCGAGCGCACGGCATTGACGACAAGGCCCGCCACGCGGTTGAACACCGGTGCCGACAGCACGCCACCCGTGGTCGTCAGATACAGCAGCACGCCCAGCGGGACGCCGAATAACGCGCCAATACCGCCCGACACGCCGACCATGGCGAGCGTTTCCCAGAAGGCGGGCAAAAACAGATCGGTCAGGTCAGACCACATGATTGATCTCCTCGACCACCACGCCTTGCTCGCGCAGGAAGTTCATCGCGTTGTTGATGTCGGCGGTATCGCCCGATGCCAGGATCGCCAGCGAGCCGAAGGCCTGGCCCTGAATTTCGTCGATATGGCCGTGCAGGATATTGAAGTCGAGCCCGTAGTTGCGGATCGCCTGGGCCAGCACCGGTTGGTCCACGCCTGCGCCGGTAAATGCGAGGCGGAACAGGTGGTCACGGCCACCCTGCTCACGTGCGGTGAGGCGGCTTTCCACGCGCGCCAGAACGGTGGGCGGCAGCTCTTGGGAGATCACCTCGCCGATGAGCGCGCGCGTCACGTCATGCTTGGGTTGCAGGAACACATCGATGACGCGGCCGAGTTCGACCACGCGGCCAGCGTCCAGCACCGCCACACGGTCGCACACCTGCTTGATGACTTCCATCTGGTGCGTGATCAACACGATGGTCAAACCGAGTTCGCGGTTGATCTTGCGCAGCAGGTCGAGAATCGAGCGCGTCGTCTCCGGATCCAGCGCGGAAGTCGCCTCGTCGGAGAGGAGCACATCGGGCTGGCTTGCCAGCGCGCGGGCGATGCCAACGCGCTGCTTCTGGCCTCCGGAAATCTGCGCGGGGTAGCGGTCCTTGTGCGCGGACAGACCCACCAGCTCCAGCAGCGGCAACACGATCTCGCGGATGCGTTCGCGTGATGTGCCGGCCAACTCCAGCGGCAGCGCCACGTTGTCGTAGACGGTGCGCGACGACAGCAAGTTGAAGTGCTGAAAGATCATCCCGATCTTGCGGCGCGCCTGGCGCAGTCCGTCGGCATTCAGGGCAGTCAGTTCCTGCCCTGCCACGGTGACGGTGCCCGAGGTCGGCCGGTTCAGGAGATTGATGACGCGGACAAGCGTGCTCTTGCCCGCGCCACTGCGGCCAATGATGCCGAAAATCTCTCCCCGGTCGATGGACAGGTCGACGCCGCGCAGCGCGTGGACGTCATGGCCGCCCGCTCCCCGAAAGTGCTGCGATATCCCCTTGAGTTCGATCATGCGTACAGACAAAAACGGCAACCGCCCTGCTTAGGCCGTTGCCGTCTCTTTTTTGTTTGAATGAGGCGCTAGTGTAAGGCAGACCCTACATGCGAGGAACGATTCTTTAACGATGTATTTATTACTTTTTCGAATATCATCAACGATTCGTCATCGTCAATCGGTTAAAGCTCGGCCAACGCCTTGACGTGTGCCACCACGCTGCGACCCAGCGCGCTGAGGTTGTAGCCGCCCTCCAGACAGCTGACAATCCGGCCCTTGGAGTGCTTGCGCGCCACTTGCATCAGCTGTTTCGTAATCCAGGCGTAGTCCGCCTCGACCAGGCCCATCTGGCCCAGATCGTCTTCGCGATGCGCATCGAAGCCGGCAGAAATGAACAGCATCTCGGGCTCGAACGCCTCCAGGCGCGGCAGCCAGATGGTCTCCACCACCTCACGTACGGTCAGGCCATTGGTATACGCCGGCAGCGGAATGTTGACCATGTTGGCCGCCACTGCCTCGGTGCCGGAATACGGATAGAACGGGTGCTGGAAGATGCTGCACATCAGCACGCGAGGTTCATCGCGGAAGGCCGCTTCGGTGCCGTTGCCATGGTGGACATCAAAGTCGACGATCGCCACGCGCTGCAAGCCGTGATGCTCCAGTGCGTGACGCGCGGCCACGGCCACGTTGTTGAAGAAGCAAAAGCCCATCGCGCGGCCGGGCTCGGCATGGTGGCCGGGCGGGCGGACGCTGCAGAAAGCATTTTCAAGTTCGCCTGCGATGACCTTGTCGGTGGCATCCACCGCCGCACCGGCGGCCAGCACTGCGGCCATATAGGTGTGCGGGTTCATCGACGTGTCGGGATCGATCGGCATATAGCCGGCAATCGGCACACTGGCCACCAGCTCGCGCACGTATTCGGCACGATGCACGCGACACAGCTGCGCCTCGGTGGCAGGGGGCGCCTCGCACGGGACGAGCAAGTCTTCGATGCGGCTGGCGATGAGCTGGTCTTCGATCGCGCGCAGGCGGTCCGGGCATTCGGGATGGTGTGGGCCCATCTCGTGCCGGAGGAATTCGGGATGCGTGTAGAGGCCGGTCGCCATGTTGTTGTGATCCGGTGTGCTTCAGTGTCTCCAGCCGCTACGTTAGCACGGCTCTGCGACAACGCCGCGCGCCCCGGGCGATCCAACAGACGCATCCGCTACAATGCCCTGATCCCGTTTGAAGCCTGCCCATGAGCCAATCGCCTTCTTCCCGTCGTCCCGTATTGCGCGCCCTGGTGGCTGGCGCAGCGCTCTCCGCACTCTCTTTCCCGGCACTCTCGCTGGCGGCCAAGAAGGCCGCCAAATCGTCCAAGCGCCGCGTCGCGGTGCATGAAGAAGAGATTGATCCCGATCGTTATCGCAACAACCCGCAGACGCAGGCCTTCATCGGCATGCTGGTCGCGCAGTACAACTTTGACCGGACATCGCTCGATACGCTTTTTGCGGGCACGGCCTATTCCGCCACGGTGGCGCGCTTGATCCTGCCGCCAGCCACGCCCGCGCGTCGCAGTTGGACGGCCTATCGCGGCCGCTTCATCGAACCCATCCGCATTGGCGCCGGCGCGCGCTTCTGGCAGCAATACGGCGATACGTTGCGCCGCGCCGAAAAGGAATTCGGCGTGCCTGCCGACGTGATCGTCGGCATTTTGGGCGTCGAGACCATCTATGGCCGGGACATGGGCAACTTCCGCGTGATTGATGCGCTGTCCACGCTGGCTTTCGACTACCCCGACACGCCCAACCGCGAAGACCGCAGCACGATGTTCCGCAATCAGTTGAAGGACTTCCTGCTCTGGTGCCGCGACACGGGCACGGACACGTTCTCGGTCCTGGGCTCGTATGCGGGCGCAGTGGGCATTCCGCAGTTCATGCCGACCAGCATCCGCGAATACGCCATCGATTACGATCGCGACGGCCACATCGATCTGCGCAACAGCGCGGTGGATGCCATTGGCAGCGTTGCCCGCTTCCTGCAAATGCATGGCTGGGAGCCGAACCGCCCCGTGATGTGGAACATTGCCGGCGATGCCGACAGCCAGGGCATTGCGGCAGCAGCCGCAGACGGCCAGCCGTATCCCGGCATGACGCTGTCCAAACTTACACGTGCGGGGCTGACGCTGACGCCGGGCGTCGATGCTGCGCGCGAGCAGGAAACCGAAGTGCTGATGATCGATCTGCCGACGCCCGGCCAGCCGACGGAATACCGCGTCGGCCTGCGTAACTTCTACGTGCTGACGCGCTACAACCGCAGCTTCTTCTATGCGGCGGCGGTGTACGAGTTGGGCCAGGCCGTGCGGCAGGCGATGCAGGGTTGATCTGCCGTCCACGCAACAAAAAAAGCGCAGCCTCGGCTGCGCTTTTTTCATGGCGATGCGGCGTGCCGTCAGGCGGGGAAGACACCCGTCGACAAGTAGCGATCGCCTCGGTCGCAAACCACGAACACGATCGTCGCGTTTTCGACTTCCTCAGCCACGCGCAGCGCCAGGCACAACGCGCCAGCCGCGGAGATTCCGCAGAAGATGCCTTCTTCACGCGCCATGCGCCGCGCCATGTGCTCGGCGTCGGACTGGCTCACCGGTTCGGTGCGATCAATGTATTTCGGATCGTAGATCTTCGGCATGTACGCCTCGGGCCACTTCCGGATGCCCGGAATGCGCGAGCCTTCTTCCGGTTGTGCACCAATGATCTGAATATCCGCGTTCTTCTCTTTCAGAAAGCGCGAGACGCCCGTAATGGTGCCCGTCGTGCCCATCGCCGAAACGAAGTGCGTAATACGGCCTTCGGTCTCGCGCCACAGTTCGGGGCCGGTGGTCTCGTAGTGCGCGAGCGGGTTGTCCGGGTTGGCAAACTGGTCGAGGATAACGCCCTTGCCTTCCTTCTCCATCGCATCGGCCAAGTCGCGAGCGTATTCCATACCGCCCTTAACGGGCGTCAGGATGATCTCGGCGCCGTATGCGGCCATGCTCTGGCGGCGCTCCACCGACAGGTCTTCCGGCATGATGAGCACCATCTTGTAGCCGCGCACGGCAGCGGCCATGGCCAGCGCAATGCCGGTGTTGCCCGAAGTGGCCTCGATCAGCGTATCACCCGGCTTGATGCGGCCCCGAGCTTCGGCGCGCTTGATCATCGACAGCGCGGGGCGATCCTTGACTGAGCCGGCTGGGTTATTGCCTTCGAGTTTGCCAAGGATGACATTGCCGCGACGCGCGTTGCCTTCGCCTGGAATGCGCTGGAGCTGCACCAGCGGCGTGTTGCCGATGGTGTCTTCGATCGTGAGATAGGCCATGATGCGTAAGGGACGGGAATCAAGTCATTGTAATGCAGCCCAAATCCCTCCCCCGCACATGGCAAAACGCCCCGCTCGGGGGCGGGGCGTTTTTGGGCAGGTGACCCAGCGTTACTTCTTCTTAGCGTCCTTGCCATCCTTCTTGGCTGCCGGTGCAGGAGCCGGAGCACCGAACGTCAGACCTTCGTTCTCGAGCTTGACGAGCGTCTTGTCACCAATGCCGGACACGCGGGCCTTGAAGTCGGCAGCATCCTTGTACGGACCATTCTTGGTGCGCTCTTCGATAATCAACTTGGAACGCTTGGGGCCAATGCCGGACAGCGTCTCCAGCCCCGCGTGGTCAGCGGTATTTACATCTACCGCCGCCCACGACATCGACAGCATCGACAGGGACATCAGCGCGGTGGCCAATAGCTTCTTCAACATGTGCTTCTCCTGGGTATAGGGAATAAAAAAAACCGCCACGTGAGCGGCGGTTTCAGCACATCTTAAAGAGCGTTCTGGCGATGCTGCTGCCCGCGGACAAAAAGTCACACGCAGTCTGATTCTTTGCAGGACTGACAGATCAGGCTGGCTGCTTCAGCAGCCACTGGCAGTAACGTTCCACGCCTTCCTGCACGGTCAGGAACGGCGTCGCGTAGCCTGCCGCCCGCAGGCGGGACTGGTCAGCCTGCGTGAAACACTGGTATTTGCCGCGCAATGCATCGGGAAATTTGACGTACTCGATGAGACCTTCCTGAGCCAACTCTTCGGTGGAAAGTGCCGGCTTGCCTTCTGCTGCGCGCAACGTGTTCACGACCGTCGTGGCGATATCGTTGAACGGCTGTGCGCGGCCCGTACCGAGATTGAAGATGCCCGACTTGTCCGGATTGTCGAAGAAGAACAGGTTGACCTTCACCACATCTTCCACCGACACAAAATCGCGCATCTGGCCGCCTTGCGGGTAGCCGTTGTACTCGCCGAACAGCTTGACGGTACCTTCTGCGCGGAACTGGTTGAAGTTGTGGAACGCCACCGACGCCATGCGCCCCTTGTGCTGCTCGCGCGGGCCGTAGACGTTGAAGTACCGGAAGCCGACGATCTGTGACAGCGCGGTCGGCATGACACGACGCACGATCTGGTCGAACAGCAGCTTGGAGTAGCCGTACACATTGAGCGGCCGCTCGAACTGGGGCTCTTCGCGGAACGTTTCCGACGCGCCGTACGTGGCTGCCGACGAGGCGTAGAGGAACTGCACGCCTTGGTCCAAACACGCGCGCATCACCGCCAGCGAGTAGCGGTAATTGTTGTCCATCATGTAGCGGCCGTCGGTCTCCATGGTGTCGGAGCAGGCGCCTTCATGGAAGATCGCACGGACCTTGCCGAACTCGCCGCGCGCAAAGCGCTCGACAAAATCGGTCTTGTCCAGGTAATCGCTGATCTGGCAGTCGACGATGTTCTTGAACTTGTCGGCCCGCGTGAGGTTGTCGACAGCGATGATGTCGGTCTCGCCGCGCTCGTTCAGGCCCTTGACGATGTTGGCGCCGATAAAGCCGGCAGCGCCGGTGACAATGATGGTCATGATCCGTTGATCAGGTGATCAGTTGAAGAGTTCTGCGTGCGTGACGACAGCCGTACCCAGCTTGCCGACCACGATGCCGCCTGCGCGATTCGCGTACTGAACCGCTTCCTTGATGTTGGCGCCCGCACCCAGCAGCGTGGCCAGCGTGGCGATGACGGTATCGCCCGCGCCCGAAACATCGAACACCTCGCGCGCCTGCGCCGACACGTGGAGCACTTCGTGCTCGGTATAAAGCGTCATACCTTCTTCCGAGCGCGTGAGCAGAAGTGCCTCGAGCTGCAACTCACGGCGCAGATTCTGTGCGCGGATGGTGAGGTCCTGCTCTGACTTCCACGAGCCGACCACCTGACGCATTTCAGCCCGGTTGGGCGTGATCATGGTCGCGCCCTTGTAGCGCGAATAGTCGTCGCCCTTCGGGTCGACCAGCACGCGGCGCCCCGCCTGGCGCGATGTCTCGATCATCTTGCCGACGTGCGTGAGACCGCCCTTGCCGTAGTCGGACAGCACCACCACGTCATGCTGCGGCACCAGCGTACTGAAACGATCGAGCACCGACATCAGCACTTCGTGCGTGGGCGCATTCTCAAAATCAACGCGAATCAATTGCTGCTGACGTGCGAGCACGCGCAGCTTGATGGTCGTGTTGACCGCCGGATCCCGATGGAGATGGCCGGTGACGTGGCTCTCGCCGAGCAGCGTTTCGATGCTGCGACCCGGCTCGTCGTCGCCGATCACACCAAGCATGGCTGCCTGCGCACCGAGCGCCGCCACGTTGCGGGCCACATTGGCCGCACCGCCAAGACGTTCATCCTGGCGCTTGATCTGCACAACGGGCACCGGAGCTTCCGGTGAAATCCGATCGACGTCTCCAAACCAGTAGCGGTCGAGCATCATGTCGCCGACCACGAGGATGCGGGCGGCGTAAATCTGTTCGGAAGCGAGCGTGGTCATGGGTCTTGGCGTCGGCAGCGGCCGGTGGATCTCGGTGATTACGATTGGGTAGAGCGTCCGATGGCCTGGTATTCAAAGCCCGCATCGCGCATGGCTTGCGGCTCGAACAGGTTGCGGCCGTCGAACACCATCGGCGTCTTCAACAGGGCCTTCACGGCATTGAAGTCCGGGCTGCGGAACGCCTTCCATTCGGTCACGATGACCAGAGCGTCCGCATCCTTGAGCGCGTCCATCTGACCGGCGCAGAACGTCACGCGTTCCAGTTGTTCGGCAGAAAGATCGAGCCCCAGCGCGTGGCGGGCTTCTTCCATCGCAACCGGGTCATACACTTGCACGCGCGCGCCACGGGCCAGCAGCGCGGCAATCAGAATGCGGCTTGGAGCCTCGCGCATGTCATCGGTGTTCGGCTTGAACGCCAGGCCCCAAATGGCGAATGTGCGCCCGGTCAGGTCGGCACCCAAGCGATCTTCGATCTTGCCGACCAGCACTTCCTTCTGCTTGTCGTTGACGGCTTCGACGGCTTCGAGCACATGCAGCGTCTGACCGTACTCCTGTGCCGTGCGCACCAGCGCCTGCACGTCCTTCGGGAAACACGAACCGCCGTAGCCGGTGCCAGCGTAGAGGAAGCTGTAGCCGATACGCGGGTCAGAGCCGATGCCAAGGCGAACGAGCTCGATGTCTGCGCCCACCTTGTCCGCCAGATTGGCCATCTCGTTCATGAACGAAATGCGCGTGGCGAGCATTGAATTGGCGGCGTATTTAGTGAACTCGGCGGAGCGCACGTCCATGTAGAACGTCCGCTCGTGGTTGCGGTTGAACGGCGCGTAAAGCGTGCGCATGATCGCCTTCGCGCGCAGGCCATCGGCGTCGCCATAGGTGCCGAGCACGATACGGTCGGGGCGCATGAAGTCGTCCACCGCCGCGCCTTCCTTGAGGAATTCCGGATTCGATACCACAGAGAAGCCGATGTCCGACTTACCGCGCGTTGCCAGCACTTCGCCCACCGCGGCACGCACCTTGTCGCCCGTTCCCACCGGCACCGTCGATTTGTCGACGATCACCTTGAAGCCCGTCATGTGCTGGGCAATGTTGCGGGCAGCCGCGAGCACGTATTTCAGGTCGGCCGAACCGTCTTCATCGGGCGGCGTGCCCACAGCGATGAACTGCACGTCGCCGTGTGCCACGCTGGCAGCCACATCGGTCGAAAACTGGATGCGGCCAGCCGCGCGGTTGCGCTCGATCAGCTCTTTCAGACCGGGTTCGTAGATGGGCACGCCGCCGGCGTTGAGCAGGTCGATCTTCTTCTGGTCGACGTCGAGGCAGAACACATCGTTGCCCAGCTCCGCCAGACACGCGCCGGTGACCAGACCGACATAACCGCTACCGATGATGGTGATTTTCATACGAACACTTGAAGATTAAAAAAGCGCCTGCGCGGTCGCCGCAAATACACCGCGCCGGACTGAATTACATGCTGGCGCCACCGCTGCCGCCGAGCGTTTCGGTACGGCGCGGGGCATACGTCTCCCAGCGGTTGCAGCCGGGGCATTGCCAATAAAACAGACGCGCGCGGAAACCGCACTCCTGGCAGGTGTAGCGCGCCAAGTTGCGCGTTCGACTTTGCAGCAAATCGCGAATGGCGCCGAGATCCTGCGCGCGCTGGATGTCGGCATTACTCCCCGCTTCCACCGGGTCCGCCAGCGCACTCTCGGCGACGTCGACCGTGACCGGCGCTTCATGACCAACGGCTTCAGACGCGCGCGTCGCTTCGGCTTCCACCAGTCGAGTCAATGCCATCAACGAAGGCTGACGGCGGATCTGGTCGCGCATCAGTGCCACGGCATCATCGATACCGTGTACGTCCAATTCGTATTTGTAGACCGTATCGAGCAATTCAGGGCCCAGTCGGGCGTCCATCTTCGATCGCAACCAGGCAAGCCCCTCGGCGGCGCGGCCAAGCTGCGTGTACGCCTTCATCAGACGCTCTGCCACCAACGGCAAGAAGGCCGCGTTCTGCTGTTCGATGCTGCGCCAACGCTTGATGGCGCCCTCGATATCACCCTGCCCTTGTGCAACGTCGCCCAATTGAATGGTGGCGCGCACGTTCTTCGGGTTCTCTTGCAGGGCGCGCTCGAGCCATTCGACGGCGGTCGGCACGTCTTTGCGCTGCAGCGCTTCCTGCGCCACCTCACAGCAGAACTGTGCGATCTGCACGGCGTAATCCTTGCCTTGCAGCTTCTGCAGCTCGCGTGCGGCGTCAATGGCCTTGCGCCATTCCTTCTCGACTTCGTATAGCTCAAGCAGCACGCGCTTGGCCGGCTCAGCAAATGTGCCGTCCATCAACATGCGCAGGGATTCTTCGGCACGATCCAGCAGCCCCGCACGCAGAAAATCCTGCCCCAGTTCAAATAACGCGTGATCGCGCTCGTGGGGCGGTAGATCAGGGCGGTTCACAAGGTTCTGGTGAACGCGGATGGCGCGTTCGGTTTCGCCCCGCCGACGGAACAGGCTGCCGAGCGCAAAGTGCAGTTCCGTGGTCTCGGGATCCAGCCGTGCAACTTCAATGAAGGCGTCGATGGCCTTGTCCGGCTGCTCGTTGAGCAGAAAATTCAAGCCCTTGAAATATGAGCGAGGCAGCGACGATTGTTCGGTACGCAACTGGCGGGCATCGAGCCGGGCGGCCACCCAGCCCAAGCCAAACACCAGGGGGATGGCCAACAGCCACCAGAGATCAAAATCCATGCGTCAGACCTTGGGGCCGGGAACGTGATACGGAGAATCGACAACGACCGGCGGCTGCGCCTCGGCGCGCTCTTCGTCCTTCTTCATGCGACCGATCTGGCGACGCAGACGGCTCGCCGTGAGGCGATGCCGCATCACACGCGGTGCCATTGCCAACATGGCCAGCAAGATGCCGGCGACAAAGAACACCAGCGCGATCAGGATCAACGGTGCATGCCAGACCACGCCAAACGGCAACGCGAGCGAGACTTCCGTCGTGTTGTGGAGTGCCAGCACGAAGAGCAGCACAAACAACAGGATGCGGATGGCCCAGACGAGAAATTTCATGCGGATTCAAAAACGAGCGGCGGTGCAGCTGCAGGATGCGACGCAATTGGCGGCACGATTGCCGGGATGTGCCGCATTGTAGCGGATTCATATGGCGGCCAGCCACGCGGCGAGTGGCAGCACACAGGCATTGCCGGAATAAAAAACGCCCCGACAAGCGGGGCGTTCCTGAAACAACCAAGTGTCACCTGGCTCAACGCGACATGGCCAGCGGCACCGACCCATCTACCGGAAAACCGGCAGTCTGACGGCTGCTGTCAACCTGTCGGCCAGCCTTTACAGCCGCAAGCGACACAGCAGGCTCGCCCTCCGAAGAAGGCTCGCCTTGTCGCTCCAAACTGCGGTCGACCCGTTCTCGCAATTCCTTGCCGGCCTTGAAGTGCGGCACCCGTTTCTCAGGGACCAGCACCTTCTCGCCGGATTTGGGATTGCGACCGACTCGGGGCGGACGACGATTCAGACCGAAACTCCCGAACCCGCGGATCTCGATGCGGTGCCCGTCCGCCAGCGCGTCAGACATTGCATCGAGGATCGTCTTGACCGCGATGTCCGCATCCCGCAGCAGCAGCTGCGGAAAGCGGGCGGCCAGCTTTTCCACGAGTTCGGACTTGGTCATGGGCATCTTGCGCGCGTCCTCGTCGTTCTTTAGGGTCGACCCGGTGGATGCTTACTGGTTGGTTTCGTTCAGCTTGGCCTTCAGCAGCGCGCCGAGGTTCGTGGTACCAGCTGCGCCGGTATCCGCCGAGAACTTCTGCATCGCTTCCTGTTGGTCGGCGCTGTCCTTCGCCTTGATGGAGACGTTGATGTTGCGCGACTTGCGATCGATGTTGACGATCATCGCGGTCATCGTTTCCCCTTCCTTCAGCACGTTGCGGGCGTCTTCCACGCGGTCGCTCGAGATTTCCGAGGCACGCAGGTAGCCTTCCACGTCGTCAGCCAGCTGCACAACGGCGCCCTTCGGATCAACGGTCTTGATCGTAACCTGCACGATCGAACCCTTGTCGTTGGTCGACACGAAGTTGTTGAACGGGTCGCCCGACAGTTGCTTGATACCCAGCGAGATGCGCTCCTTGTCGACGTCGATGGCCAGCACCACGGCTTCCACTTCGTCGCCCTTCTTGTACTTGCGAACGGCTTCTTCGCCAGTCTCTTGCCACGACAGGTCCGACAGGTGCACCAGGCCGTCGATGCCGCCCGGCAGACCGATGAACACGCCGAAGTCAGTGATCGACTTGATCTGGCCGGCCAGCTTGTCGCCCTTCTTGTGGTTGCGAGCGAAATCGTCCCACGGGTTGGCCTTGCACTGCTTCATGCCCAGGCTGATACGACGCTTGTCTTCGTCGATGTCCAGGACCATGACTTCCACTTCGTCGCCCAGCTGGACAACCTTGGACGGAGCAACGTTCTTGTTGGTCCAGTCCATTTCCGACACGTGCACCAGACCTTCGATGCCGGCTTCGATCTCAACGAACGCGCCGTAGTCGGTCAGGTTGGTCACCTTGCCGAACAGGCGGGTGCCTTGCGGGTAGCGGCGCGAGATGCCGACCCACGGATCTTCGCCCAGTTGCTTGACGCCCAGCGAGACGCGGTTCTTCTCTTGGTCGAACTTGAGGATCTTGGCGGTGATTTCCTGGCCAACCGACAGCACTTCGCTCGGGTGACGCACACGACGCCATGCCAGGTCGGTGATGTGCAGCAGACCGTCAATGCCACCCAGATCCACGAACGCGCCGTAGTCGGTGATGTTCTTGACGATACCGTTGACGATTGCACCTTCCTTGAGCGTTTCCATCAGCTTCTGACGCTCTTCGCCCAGCGTGGCTTCAACCACGGCACGGCGCGACAGCACAACGTTGTTGCGCTTGCGATCCAGCTTGATGACCTTGAATTCGAGGGTCTTGCCTTCGTACGGCGTGGTGTCCTTGATCGGACGCACGTCGACGAGCGAACCCGGCAGGAATGCACGAATACCGTTGACCATGACGGTCAGGCCGCCCTTGACCTTGCCAGTCACCGTACCGGAGATGATCTCGCCGGATTCCAGTGCCTTCTCAAGGTTCAGCCACGAAGCCAGACGCTTGGCCTTGTCGCGCGACAGGATCGTGTCGCCGTAGCCGTTTTCCAGCGCGTCGATTGCGACCGAAACGTAGTCGCCGACTTGCACTTCCAGCTCGCCCTGATCGTTCAGGAATTCTTCGACCGGAACAAAAGCTTCAGACTTCAGGCCCGCGTTCACAACGACGAAGTTGTGGTCGATACGCACAACTTCCGCAGAGATCACTTCGCCAGCCTTCATATTGGACTTGGCGATCGACTCTTCGAACAGGGCGGCAAAAGATTCGTTAGTTTGGGACATAAAAAATGGACATCCGCAGAACATGCCTCGCATTGCTTTCGCACAGAATGGGCGAAGACACGCATGCGGGGTTATAAGTTGAACAACCGCCGGCAGCGACATGCCGCCGGCACCAAACGAACCAGCCCAGCCGAGTCAGTTTGCCTTGTTGGCGCCCTGCACCTGCCGGTACCAGTCCAGTACCTGCGCGACAACTTCATCGACCGTCATGTCGGACGAATCCAGTTGCCGCGCATCTTGCGCTGGGCGCAGCGGCGCGACACTGCGGGTGCGATCCCGCAAATCACGCGCCTCCAAGTCCTGCGAAAGACTTTCAACTGTAGCAGAAAAACCCTTTGCAATCAATTGTTTATAGCGCCGCTCGGCGCGTGCCTGCACGCTTGCCGTCAGGAACACCTTGAGCACCGCTTCCGGAAAAACCACGGTGCCCATGTCCCGGCCGTCGGCCACGAGACCGGGGGCTTCCAAGAAGGCCCGCTGACGTGCGTGGAGCGCCTCACGCACCGCGCCATGCACGGCGATGGCCGAAGCCTGGTTGCCAACCGACTCATGGCGTAACGCCAAGCTCACATCTTCACCCTTGAGCCAGATGTGATCCGCCTTGAAGCGCACATCCAGCTCGCGAGCAATGCGCACAAGACTATCGACGTCGTGGTCATCAATGTTCTCGCGCATGCTGGCGAGGGCCACCAGGCGATATAGCGACCCGCTGTCCAGCAGGTGGAAACCAAGCAGATCAGCAACTTGGTGGGCGACCGTGCCCTTGCCGGATGCGGTCGGGCCGTCGATGGTGATGACCGGATACGGCATGGAAGCAGCGGTGTCGGACATGATGAAAATGCAGGCGGTTAATTGCGCTTCAAGCGGTGATGCCGCTGAAGGCCGTGAAATATTCCGGGAACGTCTTGCCGACGCAGCGCGGGTCGTTGATCCGCACCGGCACCGGGCCGAACGCCGCCAACGAGAAGGCCATCGCCATACGATGGTCATCGTAGGTGTCGATGCCACCGGCCGGCGGCGTCCATTGCGACGGAGGCGTCACGCGAATGTAGTCTGCGCCCTCCTCCACCGCGGCGCCGAGCTTGCGCAGTTCGGTGGCCATGGCGCTCAGGCGGTCGGTTTCCTTGACGCGCCAGCTCGCGATATTCGTCAGCGTGGTCGTGCCGTCGGCAAACAGCGCAGCCACTGCCAGCGTCATTGCCGCATCTGGAATGTGGTTGCAATCCAACTCGACGGCGTGCAACTTGCCGTCGTCGCGCTCAACACCGCGCACTTCGATCCAGTTGCCGCCGGCCATCACGTTGGCGCCCATGCGGTTCAGCGCGTCGGCAAAGCGGACGTCGCCCTGAATGCTCGACATGCCAACGCCCTCCACACGCACCGGCCCGCCGCCCAGCGCGCCGGCCGCAAGGAAGTACGACGCCGACGAGGCATCGCCTTCCACAAAGATCTCGCCCGGCGCTTTGTAGGCCACGCCGGTCGGCACCGTGAACGACGCCCAGCCGTCACGCGCGACCTGCACGCCGAAGCGCGCCATCAGATTCAGCGTGATCTCGATGTACGGCTTGGAAATCAACTCCCCCACCACTTCGATGGTGACGTTGCCGGCGGACTCCACCAGCGGCAACGCCATCAGCAATGCCGTCAGGAACTGGCTCGACACATCGCCGCGCACGCGAATCGGCGCGTCGATCTTGACTGGCGCGGCGTGGATTGCCAGCGGCGGATAGCCCTCGTTGCCCGTGTAGTCGATGTGCGCACCGACTTGGCGCAGGCCGTCGACCAAGTCGCCGATCGGCCGTTCGTGCATGCGCGGCACGCCGTGCAGCGTGTACTCGCCACCTTGCAGCGCCAGCGCGGCCGTCAGCGGACGGATGGCTGTGCCAGCGTTGCCCATGAACAGATCGGCCGACTTGTTCGGGAAGCGGCCGCCGGTGCCGGTGACGCGATATGCGTTGTCGCCCAGGCCTTCGACCGCGACGCCCAGCTTGCACAGCGCATCGAGCATGACACGCGTGTCGTCAGAGTCGAGCAAGTCGCGCACCACGGTTTCGCCCTGCGCGAGTGCGGCGAGCAGCAGAACACGATTGGAGATGCTCTTCGAGCCCGGCAGCTTGATGGTGCCGCGCGCCGTCTTCAGCGGGCCGACGTCGAGATGTTCCATGAATCCACTCAGTTCAAAACAAAACGTTATTCGGATTGCGGGCCGGTGGCACTTGCCGCTGCCACGCGTTGCGGCCATGCCAAACGCGCCTCGCTGGCACGGCGGAACACCCGCTCGAGCGACGCGCCGTCTTGCTCTGCAATCATCGTCTTCAAACGGCCGATCACGGCTTCATACGTTGTCAGTTCCCGCAGCAAGGCATCCCGATTCGATAAGCAGATGTCACGCCACATTTCCGGCGATGATGCAGCGATGCGCGTGAAATCGCGGAAACCGCCGCCTGCAAAATCCAGCTTGAGCGACGCATCTTCGGCATTGATGATCTGCGCGACCAGCGCGTACGACAGCACGTGCGGCAGGTGGCTGACCGCAGCGAACACGGCGTCGTGCTGCACGGCCGACATGATGTGGCAATAGGCGCCCGCCGCTTCCCACATCGCCTGCACACGGGCGATATCGCTGCGACGGTTTTCCTGCAGAGGGCATAGCACGGTCTTTCTGCCGACATAGAGATCGGCCAGCGCTGCCTCCACACCGTTCAGCTCTCGGCCGGCAATCGGATGCGCCGGCACGAACTGGCTGACTTGATCGCCCAGCGCCGTCTTGGCGGCCATGATGACGTCGGATTTGGTGCTGCCGGCATCCGTCACGATGGTGTCCGGGCCCAGATGCGGCTGCATGGCGAGCAGAAGCGGCAGCGTCTGCGCGACGGGTGCGCACAGCACCACCATGTCGGCGCCGCGCACGGCCTCTTCCATCGGCAACGCTTCGTCGATCACGCCCAGGCGGATCGCGGCCTCAAGCGACGCAGCCGATCGGCCGACGCCCACGACATGCCCCACCACCCCGGCGCGACGCAAGCCGAGCGCCAGCGAACCACCGATCAAGCCGACCCCGACAATCACCAACCGGGAACTGGAAAAAGAAGAGGCCACAACACCGCCCTGCCAGAAAAAAGCAAAGCGGCATTGTAGCCCGATGTGCAGGGCGCCCGATGCCTGAGACCGTGCGCCGCGGCGGTTGCGAAGGAAGTTACGCGGCCGCTTTTTCCTGCGCCAGCGCCGCCTCTAGTGCGCCGATGAACGTGGCGTTCTCTTCCGGCAAGCCGATGCTGATGCGCAGCCATTGCGGCAAGCCATAGTTGCCGACTGGACGCACGATCACACCTTGCTTGAGCAATGCAATGTTCACGCGCGCACCGGCGCCCGCGTCATCGCCCACGCGCACCAGCACAAAGTTGCCCGCTGACGGCACGTACTGCAAACCCAGCCGATCAAACGCGTCCGTCAGTTGCACGTAGCCGGCGGCGTTCAGTTCAGCCGATTGGCGCAGAAATTCCGCGTCGTTGAGCGCTGCCACCGCCGCTGCTTGCGCCAGGCTGTTGACGTTGAACGGCTGGCGGATGCGATTAAGCAGATCGGTCAATTGCGGTTGCGCAATACCGTAGCCCACACGCAAGCCGGCCAGCCCGTACGCCTTGGAGAACGTGCGCGACACCAGCAGGTTCGGGTATTGGCGGACCCACGCGGTGGAGTCGTACTGCTGCTCCGGCTTCAGAAATTCGTTGTACGCCTCGTCCAGCACGACAACCACCGTCGGCGGCACCTTTGCCAGGAACGTCGCAATCGCATCGGCCGGCAGGAACGTGCCGGTCGGGTTGTTCGGGTTGGCGATGTAGATCAGGCGGGTGTCCGGCGTGATTGCAGCGGCCATCGCGTCAAGATCGTGGCCGTAATCGCGGGCCGGCACCTCGATGGCACGCGCGCCCACCTCCTGCGCGGCCAGCGCATACACGGCAAACGAGTGCTGCGCATACATCACAGCCTGCCCCGGCGACACCAGCGCGCGAGCGGCCAGTTCGAGGATGTCATTGCTGCCGTTGCCGAGCGTGATCCATGTTTCCGGCACGCCAAACTTGGCATGCAGCGCGGCCTTCAGGCTGAAGCCGTTGGCATCCGGATAGCGCGCCAGTTCATCAATTGCCGAGGCCATCGCGTTCTTGGCTGACTGCGCCATGCCCAGCGGGTTTTCGTTGGACGCCAGCTTGACGATGCGTGCGGCATCCAACCCGAACTCGCGTGCCACCTCGGAAATCGGCTTGCCGGCCACGTAGGGGGCGATGGCGCGGACATACTCGGGGCCGAACTGCAAAGACATGGGGTGCTCCTCCGTTATCGACGCTCTGCCCATGCAGAGCGCCTTGAATCCCTCAATGTGCCGAGGGATAGGACCCCAACACTTTGAAATACGCTGCGTCGTGACGCAGTTTTTCCAGCGCGCGCGCGACTTGCGGGTCACGCTGATGACCTTCCACGTCGACGTAGAAGTAGTACTCCCACGCGCCGCTGCGTGCCGGACGCGACTCGAAGCGGCACATTGACACGCCGTTCTCCGCCAACGGCGCCAGCAACTTGTAGACAGCCCCAGCCTCGTTCGGCACCGACAAGATCAGCGATGTCTGATCGCGCCCGCTCGGCTCGGTCTCGTAGTTGCCGATCACGACAAAGCGCGTGCGGTTGTGCGGATCGTCTTCCACATTGGCCCGCACCACGTGCAGGCCGTAGCGGTTGGCCGCCTGCACGCTTGCCAGCGCAGCAATGGTTTCGTCCTCGCCCGCCATGCGCGCGGCCTCGGCGTTGCTTGACACAGCCTCGCGCGGGAGATTCGGATAGTTCGTGTTCAACCACCGTTGACACTGGGCCAATGCCTGCGCATGCGCACGCACCACCTTCACTTGCGACATGTCGCCCGTCTTGTGCAGCAAGTTATGGTGCACGCGCAGCGCGATCTCGCCGCTGATCTTCAGCGACGTCTGCAAGAACAGGTCGAGCGTGCGCGACACCACGCCTTCCGTCGAATTTTCGACCGGCACCACGCCGCAATCGACCGTGCCGGACTCCGCCGCACGAAACACTTCGTCGATGCTCGGGCACGGCATCGGCTGGATCTCGTGTCCGAAATGCGCGATCACCGCCTGCTCCGAAAACGTGCCCGCCGGGCCGAGGTAACCGATCCGCAGCGCCTGTTCCAGGCCACGGCACGCCGACATCACCTCGCGCCAGATGGCGGCGATGCTTTCGTCGTGCAGCGGCCCCGGATTGCCCGACTGCATCTTGCGGATGACCTGCAGTTCGCGATCCGGCCGGAACGCCGGCGACGAATAGCGCTTTTTCACCTCGCCCACTTCCTGCGCCACCTTGGCGCGATCGGAGAGGAGCGAAAGAAGCTGGTTATCGATGGCGTCGATCTGCGTGCGCAACGGCGCAAGCTCCGCCGCCAATGCAGCGTCCTTGTTTTGCTTCGTATCGTCTGACTGACTGGTCATTGTAGGAATCGGGTTCGGCAACGGATTGCAAATTGCCGCGCGAAGCGGGCGTTTCGCGCAATGTTCTGCCGTGATTGAGGGTGGGCCTTACGCCGACACTCGTTCAAACTCACGCATGAAGTCGACCAGCGCCTCCACACCTTCCAGCGGCATCGCGTTATAGATGCTCGCTCGCATGCCGCCCACGGACTTGTGGCCCTTGAGCTGCACCAACCCGCGCTCGCGCGCCTGTGTGAGGAACGCCTCGTTGCGGGATTCGTCGTTGAGGAAGAACGGCACATTCATGCGCGACCGGCACGTCGGATGAATCTCATTGCGGTAGAAGCTGCTGGCATCGATAAAGTCGTACAGCATCTTCGACTTGATGATGTTGCGCGTTTCCAGCGCCTCAACCCCGCCCTGGCGCTTGATCCACTGGAACACAAGCCCCGCGATGTAGATGGCGTAAGTGGGCGGCGTGTTGTACATCGAGCCGTTCTCGGCCACGAGGCGCCAGTTGAACGCCGACGGGCATAGCGGGTGCGCATGACCCAGAAGGTCCTTGCGGACAATGGCGATCGTCAGGCCGGCAGGACCGATGTTTTTCTGCGCGCCGCCGTACAGGACCTGGTAGCCGTTCCAGTCGATCGGCCGGGAAAGGATGTGGCTCGACACATCAGACACCACCACACGCCCATGTGCCTGACCGACGTCAGGCGTCTCCTGATATTCAACGCCCACAATGGTCTCGTTCGTGCACAGGTGCACGTAGGCCGCGTCAGAAGACAGCTTCCAGCTCGACACATCCGGAATCTTGTGGAAGCGTTCAGCCTCGCTGGTGGCGGCGATGTTCACCTCGCCGTACTTGCGTGCTTCCTGTTGCGACTTGATCGACCACGTGCCGGTGACGATGTAGTCGGCCTTCGGTGCATCGGCCGACAGGCGCCGCATCAGGTTCAGCGGCACGATCGCGTTTTCGGCGATGGCACCGCCTTGCAGGAAAAGGATTTCGTAGTTGTCCGGCACGGCCAACAACTGGCGCAAATCGCTGAACGCCGCTGCCAGGATGCTTTCAAACTCGCGGCCGCGATGACTCATCTCCATCACGCTCATGCCGCTGCCGTGCCAGGAGACCATCTCGTCCTTCGCCTGCTCCAGCACCTCGACCGGCAACACTGCCGGCCCCGCCGAAAAGTTGTACACACGCGCCTGGCTGGCTTGAAGTGCTCGGTCCGCTTGGTTCATAGGGCGAAGGGCAAAAGAAAAATGGCTGTCCGGGCGCAAACCCAAACAGCCATTATCTACCAACTGACAGCGCTAAGGGGGTGCCCCCCCGTTTGCCTGCCTACGCCGGCCAATTACTTCGAAGCGGCGGCAACTTCCTTGTCAGCCATGTCGCGCATCTTCTTGCCGACCTGCGGACCGTACTTTTGCATCACGTTGCCCCACACTTCCTGCATGGCCTTGCCTTGGTTGGCCATGAACTTCTGGCCGCTAGGCGTCTTCAGGAATGCAGTGAGATCCTTGATTTCCTGGGTCGAGTAGTACTTACCCAGCGAATCATAGTGGGCTTGCAGAGCGTCTTTGCGGAAGGCTTCGGTGTCGAAGTCCTTGCCAGCGCCGTCGGTCATGCGCTGCACGGCGCCGTTCTTCTTCAGCTTGTCGACAGCGGCTTGCTTTTGCTTGTCATTCAGAGTCTTGTTCTCGACCAGTGCCTGCTCCAGCACCAGCGGGGCTTCCTGCTTTGCGCCGTTGGCCAACACTTCACCTTGACCCTTGATGGCCGCGTCGACGTTCATCGTCGTCAGCAAGTCCTTGATGGCTGCCGTCTTGTCAGCGTCGGCTGCCTGCGCGAACGCGAACAGCGGAGCGAAACCGGCCACCACGATCAGATGTTTGAGTTTGAGACTCTTGTGCATTGTTGCTCCCTTGAGATAAGCGTTGCGTTTAGGCCGGGCGAGTGACGCAAAAGTTCCAAGCCCTTGCCGCGCACAGGCCGGCATCATGACAGAACTGCGCGCAACGGCAAGCAAAAGATGTTTCCAATTATGTCTCGGTGCTGTCATCCGCCTGTGCATCTGCGCCCGAGGCGGCATCGGTCGCATCGGCGCCCTCAGCACCATCTGCACCTTCAGCGTCGGACTCCATCACACGTTGCAGCCCGGACAGCTTGTTGCCTTCACCCACCGAGATGAGCGTGACACCCTGCGTGGCCCGACCCATTTCACGGATCTCGTCCACACGCGTGCGGATCAGCACGCCCCCCGTCGTGATCAACATGATTTCGTCTTCCGGCGCCACCAGCGCCGCTGCCACGACCTTGCCATTACGCTCGGAGGTCTGGATGGCGATCATGCCCTTCGTGCCGCGGCCATGCCGGGTGTATTCGGAGATTGGCGTGCGCTTACCGTAGCCGTTTTCAGTGGCGGTCAGCACGCTGCCGGCGCCGGATTGGGACCCTTCGCCCGCGGTTTCTGCCGGCGCGACCAACATGGCAATCACCTGCTGGTTCTCTTCCAGATTCATACCGCGCACGCCGCGCGCCTGGCGACCCATCGGGCGCACGTCGTTTTCATCGAAGCGCACGGCCTTGCCCGCGTCGGAGAACAGCATCACATCATGCTGACCATCGGTAATGTCCGCGCCGATCAGGAAATCGCCCTCGTCCAGATCCACCGCGATAATGCCGGCCTTGCGCGGATTCGAGAACTCGGTCAGCGCCGTCTTCTTGACCGTCCCCTTGGAGGTGGCCATAAAGACGAAGTGCTGCTCGTCGAACTGCTTCACCGGCAGGATCACGTTGATCTTCTCGCCCGGCGACAGCGGGAACATATTGACGATCGGACGGCCGCGCGAATTGCGGCTGCCTTGCGGCACTTCCCAAACCTTCAGCCAGTACAGGCGGCCACGGTTCGAGAAGCACAAGATGTAGTCATGGGTGTTGGCGACGAAGAGCGTGTCGATCCAGTCGTCTTCCTTCGTTGCCGCAGCCTGCTTGCCGCGGCCGCCACGCTTTTGCGCCCGGTACTCGGAAATCGGCTGGCTCTTCATGTAGCCGCTGTGGGACAGCGTCACCACCAGATCTTGCGGCGTAATGAGGTCTTCTGTATCCAACTCGGTCGCATTGTGCTCGATCTGCGAGCGACGCTCATCGCCGAATTCCGCGCGGATCGCGGTCAGTTCCTCGACGATGATGGCGGTAATACGTTCCGGCCGCGCCAGGATATCCAGCAGATCGGCGATCTGCGCCATCACTTCACGATATTCCTGAACGATCTTGTCCTGCTCGAGCCCGGTGAGGCGTTGCAAGCGCATCTGCAGGATTTCCTGCGCTTGCGTGTCCGACAGCTTGTACAGGCCATCGCCCTGCATACCGAAAGCGGGCAGCAGACCTTCCGGCCGATACGCGGCGCCACCGCCAGACGTTTCGCTCTCTGCCCGAACAAGCATGTCCCGCACGAGCCCCGAATCCCAGCTGCGGCTCATCAACTCTGCCTTCGCGACCGGCGGGGTCGGCGCGGCCTTGATGATGGCGATGAACTCGTCGATGTTGGCAAGCGCAACAGCCAGACCTTCCAGGATGTGACCACGCTCGCGCGCCTTGCGCAGGTCGAACACGGTGCGACGCGTCACCACCTCGCGGCGATGCAGCAGGAAGCACTCCAGCATCTGGCGCAGGTTTAGCAGGCGCGGCTGGCCGTCGACCAGCGCCACCATGTTCATGCCGAACGTGTCTTGCAGCTGGGTATTCTTGTAGAGGTTGTTGAGCACAACCTCCGGCACCTCGCCGCGCTTGAGTTCGATCACCACGCGCATGCCGGACTTGTCCGACTCGTCGCGAATGTCGGAAATGCCTTCGATACGCTTTTCGGTGACCAGCTCAGCAATACGCTCCAGCAGCGTGCGCTTGTTAACTTGATACGGCAGTTCGTCGACGATGATCGCCTGGCGCTGGCCGCGGTCGATATCTTCAAAGTGCGTCTTGGCGCGCATCACCACACGGCCGCGGCCGGTGCGATAGCCTTCACGCACACCCGAAATGCCGTAGATGATGCCCGCCGTCGGGAAGTCCGGCGCCGGGATCAGTTCAATCAACTCGTCGACCGTCGCTTCCGGGTTGCGCAGCAAGTGCAAGCAGCCATCGACCACCTCATTGAGGTTGTGCGGCGGAATGTTCGTTGCCATCCCCACCGCAATCCCGGACGAGCCATTGATCAGCAAGTTGGGAATGCGCGCTGGCAGAACGGACGGTTCAGTTTCGGAGCCGTCGTAGTTCGGCTCGAAATTGACGGTTTCCTTGTCGAGGTCGGCCAGCAGTTCGTGGGCGATCTTCGAGAGGCGGATTTCGGTGTAACGCATCGCCGCCGCGTTGTCGCCGTCGACGGAGCCGAAGTTGCCTTGGCCGTCGACCAGCATGTAGCGCAGCGAGAAGTTCTGCGCCATCCGCACGATGGTGTCGTATACAGCAGTGTCGCCGTGGGGGTGGTACTTACCGATCACATCCCCGACGATACGAGCGGACTTCTTATAGGGGCGATTCCAGTCGTTGTTCAGCTCGTGCATCGAATAAAGCGCACGGCGATGCACCGGCTTGAGACCATCCCGCACATCGGGAAGCGCGCGGCCCACGATCACGCTCATGGCGTAAGCGAGGTACGAACTACGCATTTCTTCTTCGAGCGATACCGGGAGTGTCTCTTTGGCGAATTGATCCATTGGGCGAACGGTGGGAGGTCCCTAGTGAGCACAGCGACGCGCACCACAGGACGCTGCGGTTGCGCGAATAACAGAACATTTTACCATGCCGCAAGCCCCCTCCCCTCATGCGCGCGAGCGACGCATCGGCAACCCCGGGCACGTTCCCTGCGAGGGAGGGCAAAACCGGCGAGCCAATCCCCATAAGGGTTTGCGAGCCATTTCCTGCCTTGTTGCGTACACACCACAAGGCCATGGCGCCCCGTTCGAATCGCTTATATTTGCTTTTTAGGAGTGCGTGCTTGTGGCACAATCCCCCAGCGAAGAGGCAGACATTGTTCGAAGTGGAGCCTTCACCACACCGAGAATGTTATACTCCGAAGAATGTATGACTTGTTTTCGTCCCATCTGCTCGCAGTCTTCTGCGGTGATCTCATCCTGAGAGGAGAAATATGAAAAAATTTGCCAAGCTCGCGTTCGCTGCAGCTGCGGTAGCCATGGCTGCGTCCGCTTACGCTCAGTCGGTGCCCTACGAAAAGAAGGCCGTCAACGACAACTGGGGTAACGGCACGAGCGAGTGGGTCTGGAAGAACGGCACGAACGAACTGTGCTGGCGCAATGGCTTCTGGACGCCGGCAACCGCCAACGCACAATGCGACGGCGCTCTGGCTCCGGCTGCTGCTCCGACGGCTGCTCCGGCCGCTCCGGCTGCTCCGGTTGTGTCGAGCGAGAAGGTTACGTTCGCTGCTGACACCCTGTTCGATTTCGACAAGGCGGTGCTGAAGCCGGAAGGCAAGGCTAAGCTGGACGACCTGGTCTCGAAGCTGCAAGGCATCAACCTGGAAGTCGTGATCGCCGTTGGCCACACCGACTCGTTCGGTTCGGACAAGTACAACGACCGCCTGTCGGTCCGTCGTGCTGAAGCCGTCAAGGGCTACCTGGTCAGCAAGGGCATCGAAGCCAACCGTGTCTACACGGAAGGCAAGGGCAAGCGCCAGCTGAAGGTTGATCCGAAGTCGTGCAAGGGCGCTCGCAAGGCACAAATCGCCTGCCAGCAACCGAACCGCCGCGTGGACGTCGAAGTGGTCGGCACCCGCAAGGCTCAGTAAGTCGGTTCACACCGGGAAAAAGCCCAGCGAAAGCTGGGCTTTTTTTTTCGTCCATAAGTCTGCGGATCTTCCTCGTCTGGTTTACTGCGGGATGGGCATTAAAAAAGCGATGACGCCAAATGCGCCATCGCTTTTTTGCTTTTGGGGCATCCGGCGCCCCTTTCTCACAACTGCCCCTCTTACTAATAAGAAGGTGTCGCCTGATCGTTGGCGACCATGGCGCGATCGCCAACACGCAGGTTGTTCGGATTCCGCTGCGTCACGGTCGCGACGCGGCCATCGTCCAGGCGCACGCTGATGCGGTACACGGTTTGCCCACCGGCGCCGGCGCGCTGTTCAACCTGGTTGCCTGCATAAGCGCCAAGCGCTGCGCCGCCAATGGTCGCAACGGTGTTGCCCGTACCCCCGCCCACTTGGTGACCGAGGATACCGCCGGCCACACCACCGATAATCGTGCCCAAGATGCCCGGGCTATTGGCCGGGGCTTGCATCGGCTGGATCGATTCCACGCGGCCATAAAGAGCGCCCGTTTGCTGCGGCTGCCCGCCATAAGCCGGTTGCTGGCCATAGGCCGGCTGTTGTGCATACCCACCGTTATAGCCACCGCCGTAACCCGGCGCGGCACAACCTGCCAGCACCGTGAGGCCAGCAACACCCAGTCCTATCAGAATGTGTTTGGATTTCATTGATCTCTCCTTGAGCGAAGGTGACAGTTGGAGGAATTGCATGCGCGTTTGTTCACGTCTGTTTCAATGTGAAACCTTTTCGCAGACCCGCTATTTGGTCGGGGCCTCGCTTTTTGGTACATTTCCTCACCTAGCCGATATGCCCTGGCGCAGCGCAACATGACGACCACTCACGCGAACGCCGATCCCGGCGAACTCGAAAAATTCAGCGAACTTGCTCACCGCTGGTGGGATCCGAACAGCGAGTTCAAACCCCTGCACGAAATCAATCCGCTGCGGCTTGACTGGATTCAGTCGATCGCCCCGCTGGCCGGCAAACGCGTCGTCGACGTGGGCTGCGGCGGCGGCATCCTCTCAGAGAGCATGGCGCGTGCCGGGGCCATCGTCAAAGGCATCGATCTCTCCCGCAAAGCATTGCGTGTTGCCGACCTGCATAGCCTTGAGGCCGGCGTTACCGTCGATTACGAGGAGATCGCCGCAGAAGCGTTGGCCGCACGCGAGCCGGGCAGCTTCGATGTCGTCACTTGCATGGAAATGCTCGAACATGTGCCTGATCCAGCATCGGTTGTGCGCGCTTGCGCGACGCTGGTCAAACCGGGTGGATACGTCTTTTTCTCCACCATCCACCGGAATGCCAAGGCGTATCTGCTAGCCGTCATTGGCGCGGAATACGTCCTCAACATGCTGCCGCGCGGCACGCATGATTACGCTAAGTTCATCCGCCCGTCAGAGCTGAGCGCGTTCGTACGCGCGGCCGGCCTTCAGGCGCAAGAGTTGCGCGGGCTGGAATACAACCCCATCACCGCCCGCTACGCTCTTACGCGGGACACGAGCGTCAACTACCTGATGGCGACGCGCCGTCCGGTCGAGGCATGACGGCGCGCCGGTTTCCCGATCCGCTGGGCGCGGTGCTGTTCGATCTGGACGGCACGCTGGCTGACACGGCTCCCGATTTGGCCGCGGCGGCCAACAAGGTGCGCACTGACCGCGGCCTCGAGCCGGTCGACTACGAAGCGCTTCGCCCGGTGGCCTCGCATGGTGCGCGCGGGCTGATTGGCGTGGCCTTCGGCGTTGGGCCGGGGGACGAGGAGTTCGAAACGCTGCGACTCGCATTTCTCGCCAACTACGAGGCGGAAATCTGCGTGCGTACACAGCTGTTTCCGGGCATGGCAGACGTGCTGGCCGAACTGGGCCGTGCCGGTATTCCCTGGGGGATCGTCACCAACAAGTCGGGCCGACTGACGGTACCGTTGGTTGCACAGTTGCCGTTGCCGGTGCCGCCGGCGTGCGTCGTTGCGGGCGACACTACGCCGCACGCCAAGCCCCACCCTGCCCCGCTGCTGCATGCGGCCGACTCCATCGGCGTCGATGCACGGCAGATCGTCTACGTGGGCGACGACCTTCGCGACATTGAAGCCGGCCGCGCCGCCGGCATGCCTACCATTGCGGCCAGTTACGGCTATTGTGGTAATGGACCATCGCCCGTGGAATGGCGCGCCGATGCGCTGATTGCCAGCGCGGCCGAGCTGATTCCGCTGCTGCTCGAATCGAAACGCGCGTGACCACGATGCTCAGGTGAAGGCCTGGGCGCCGCACTTTTCAGGACCGCTGCCTCCCATCGGGGACGTGGCGGTCGACCGACTGACGAAGTAGGCCACGCTATGGCCGCCGACACCAGCATGAGTACCTCCCCCGATTCGCGCCCTGAACTGCAATCAAATACCCACGGCTGGCGCGCACGGCTTGAACGCGTGCGCGGCACGGCCGGCTGGCAACGCGTGGCGCGAGTCGGTACATCCCGGCGCACCAAGCGCATTGGGATCGGCGTACTGGTCTTCCTGGTGGTGTTCGGCTTGCTCGGCGCCTTCGGCGGCCCGCCACTGCTGCGCCACGTAGCTCAAACCCAGCTCAGCAAGCTGCTGGAACGGCCGGTTTCGGTGGGCAAGATCAGCATCAACCCATACACGCTGCGGCTTGATGTCGACCAGTTCCACGTGACCGAGCGCGACGGAAAGACACCGTTCGTCGACGTTGGCCACCTGCATATGAACGCGTCGTGGAGTTCGATCTTCCGCCGCGCCCCTGTCATTGAAGAACTCAGCATTGACGCGCCCCACGTGCGCATCGTGCGCACTGCCGAGCAGCGCTTCAACTTCTCCGACATCGTCGACCGGCTAAGCCAGCCGGAGAACCCGCCCAAGCCGAAGTCGAACGAGCCGGCCCGTTTCGTCTTTGCCAATCTGCAGTTCGCCAACGGCGCTATCGATTTTGTTGACCAGCCACTCGGCACCCAGCACAAGGTCGATGGCCTGCAGATCGGCGTGCCGTTCCTGGCGAGCCTGCCAGCCGACGTGGACATCTTTGTGCAGCCGCTGCTGGCCGCGCGCATCGACGGCGCTCCGCTGCATTTTGCGGGCAAGACAAAGCCATTCGCCGATTCGCTTGAATCCAACCTCAACGTCAAGATCGATGGCTTGGATCTGCCTCGCTACCTCGGCTACGTGCCCGGCCCGCTTCCGGTGGGGGTGCCGCAAGGCAAGCTGACGACCGACCTGACGATCGACTTTCAAAAGCCGAAGAGCGGCGCGCCGATACTGCGCGTGCGTGGCACGACTGGCCTCGACAACCTGGAAGTGGTCGATGCCAACAAAGCACCGCTGGTGGCCGCAAGACAGGTGCGCGCAACGCTTGCCGATGTGCGTCCTCTGGACAACGTATTCCACTTCGATGCGCTGACGCTCGATGGCGTACGCGTCGATGCCACACGTGGCGCTGATGGCGCGGTCAATTTCGCGAAGCTCGGCGGCAAACCTGCGCCTGCCGACGCACAAGCAGCCAAGGCCGAGCCCGCACCAACCGCCAAACCGAAACCCTTCGATGTGGTGGTCAGCAAGCTGCAACTGATGAGCAGCACCGTTCATTGGCGTGACGCGGCTACGCAACCGGCCGCCGACCTGACGCTGGAAGACCTTCACGGCGATATTGGTGTGCGTACGCTGGGCGGCCCCACCACGCTGGATGTGGGCGCCAAGCTGGCGCAAGGCGGCGCGCTCCATATCAAGGGCAGCACGTCACTGGAGAAGCACACGGGCGAACTGGAACTGAAGCTGGACGGCGTGAAGCTGGCCGGCATCGGCCCGTATCTGCGCCAGGCGGGTGCCCCGCAATTGCAGAACGGCGCGCTGTCGGCCGACGGCAAGGTGGCACTCGACTTCGGGCCGGATAAATTCAACGTGCGTGCGGCACCGCTGACCGCAAGCCTGGCCGATCTGTCGCTGGCGCCCGCCTTGGGTAAGGACACCGCGCTGCGCGCCAAGCTGCTGCGCGCGGACGTCAAGAGCTTCGACCTGGGCGCACGCACCATCGCGCTCAACGAAGTGCGTGCCGACGGGCTGCAGATCGACGCACTGCGCAAGAAGGACGGTACAACCACGTTGACGCTGCTCGATGGTCCGCAACCGGTGGCGGGCAACCCGTCAGCGCCCGTCAAGTCCGACGCAAAGCAGAACGCCCCGGGGGAAAGGCCGTGGGCTGTGACTGTACAAACGCTCAAGCTGGACAACAGCGCTGTCGGCTTTGAAGACCAATCGAACTCGCGCCCGGTCAAGGTGCGCGTCGAACCGCTGAACGTGGTCGTGCAGAACGCATCGAACGATCTCAGCAAACCCGTCAACGTGCAGATTAACGCGGGCCTGGGCACGAAGGGCAAGCTCGATGTGCGCGGCCAAGTGGTGCCGCAGCCGCTGAAGGCGGACCTTTTCGTGAACTCGCAGAACCTATCGCTGGCGGGCTTCGATCCGTATCTGGACAAGACGCTGAATGCGGCGATTACGAGCGCGCTGCTATCGATGGACGGACGCCTGGTGCTCAACCAGGGCAAGGCGCTGACGGTCAACTACCAGGGCAACGCGACGTTGGGCAACGTGCGTCTGCAAGACCGCTTGAGTTCGGACGACTTCCTGCGCTGGCGTTCGCTCGCGCTCAACCGCATCCAGGCCAACTACGACGGCACCACGCCGCGTGTGCGGGTGGGCGCGGTGGCGCTGTCGACGTTCTACGCGCGGATCATCATCAATCCGAATGGACGCCTGAACCTGCAGGACATCCGCGTGCAGCCGACCGAGGAGCGACGCTCGCTAACGCAAAGCGAACCTGCATCGGCATCGGGCGCTGCAGCGTCCGCCTCGGCAGCCGCCCCCGTGGTGGCTTCGGCCCTGACTGCGGCACCCGCATCGGCCGTCACCGTCACAGCCACGGGCCCCACGCCCAAAGCCGGCGGCGCCGACCTTCGCGTTGATGCCATCACGCTGCAGGATGGCAACATCCGTTTCACAGATAACTTCGTCAAGCCGAACTACACCGCCAACCTGACCGCCATCGGAGGCTCGATCGGCACGATCAGCACGGCCTCCAGCCAGACACCCGCAGATGTGACGCTGCGGGGCAGTGTCGACGGCACGGCACCGGTGGACATCCACGGCAAGGTGAACCCGCTCGCCCCCACGGCCTTCGTGGACCTGACGGCCAAGGCCGACGGCGTGGAACTGACCAACCTCACGCCCTACTCCGCCAAATACGCCGGCTACCCAATCACCAAGGGCAAGCTGACGATGGATCTGCACTACCTGCTCGACCAGGGCAAGCTGACCGCCGATAACCACATCTTCATCGACCAGCTCACCTTCGGCGATCGCGTAGAAAGCAAAGATGCTACCAACCTGCCGGTGCGCCTTGCGGTGGCGCTGCTGAAGAATTCACGGGGCGAGATCGACGTGCGCGTGCCGGTATCTGGCTCGCTCGATGACCCACAGTTCAGCATCGGCGGCGTCATTTTGCGTGCATTCGTCAACCTCATCGCACGCGCCGTGACGGCACCGTTCTCGCTGCTGGCGAGCGCATTCGGCGGCAGCGGTGGCGAAGAACTCGGCTACATTGAATTCGATCCGGGCACATCAACCATCAGTCAGGCGTCGGTGGCAAAACTCGACAAGCTCGCCACCGCACTCAAGGACCGCCCTGCCCTGAAGGTCGACATCGTCGGTCGCGTCGATCCAGAATTCGACCGCGACGGCCTGCGCCGGGAGGCCGTGAACCGTCAGATTCGCGAACAGAAGCTCCAGGACGCCGGCGATGCTGCTGAGGCGGATACGACGGTCAAGCCAGAAGAAGAGAACAAGTACCTTGAACGTGCCTACAAGGCCGCCAAATTCCCGAAGCCGCGCAACGTGATCGGACTTGCCAAATCGTTGCCAGCCGACGAGATGCGCAAGTTGATGGAGACCAATGTGCAAGTGACGGATGCGGATCTGCGTGAACTCGCGCAGCGTCGCGCGAATGCGGTGCATGTTGCACTTGCTGAACGCGTGGATCCGGAGCGCCTCTTTGTTGTCGCCCCAAAACTCAGCGCAGAAGGCATCAAGGACAAGGGCAAGACGACGCGGGTTGATTTCTCGCTGAAGTAGCCCATCTATGGGATAATCGATACTTCCTTACTGGGGCCGACCTGGTTTCGACGTGGGTTGCAAAGCAGTGGAGGGCATACCGAGGACCCGTCACCTCGTTAATCAATGGGAATGCAATAACTGCTAACGACGAACGTTACGCACTGGCAGCCTAAGGGCCGCCGTCCTCGCACTGGCTCGCTGACGGGCTAGGGTCGCAAGACCAGCGAGGTCATTTACGTCAGATAAGCTTTAGGTGAGTCACGGGCCTAGAGACGAAAACTTAGTGAATCGCCGTCGTAGAGCGTGTTCGTCCGCGATGCGGCGGTTAAATCAAATGACAGAACTAAGTATGTAGAACTCTCTGTGGAGGGCTTGCGGACGCGGGTTCGATTCCCGCCGGCTCCACCAGCTTTTCAAAGCAAAAATCCGCGACAGTGCAAGCTGTCGCGGGTTTTTTCTTGGCGTGCTCTAAGCACACGAAGATGTTCTAAAACAGGTAACTGACGTACTGAGCTGAACAACTCACTACGTAGACCTAGTCATAGCCCATCACAAACGTGACTGAGGTATTCGCAGTACCCGGCACGACCGTGGCCGCGGTCTGCTGATATGGCCTGCATCGGTATGTTGAAGTTGCCACCCAGCTTGTCGTACGCGCTGAACTGGAGCGGCGTCTTCACCGCAACAGGGTTGCCCGCGTTATCCAGCAGCTGCAACCCCACGCCCTTGGCTGTCGAGCCAGCATCAAGTGCAACAACCGCGCGCGTGGCATCCACTATGCCGGTGTTGGGGTTCAACTGATACGAATAGATTTAAAACATTTGCCCTCACGATATTTCGCTTATCTGCGGCAAATCCATATCGATTAGATATAAAAATTGAACCCGACGGAATCCTGCATCAATTCGTATTCCTGATTTGTTTGCGTCAGCCGATTGACGTACTGATATCGGTACTCTTCCTCAATGATTCTTTCAGGTTGTATCCCTTCGGATTGATTTAGCGCCCTACCGCACGGGCGTGATCGCGTGGCGCACCTAAGCGTCGCCGCTGCGCAGATTCGACAAGGAGCGGCGGTGGAAGGTGACTTCGACGGTGAGGATGTCGCGCCCGCCGGTAATCAGCGGCAGCGCAGCGTCTGCCTCTGATAATTCCGCCCGGCTTCGGCGGGGCGCAGGGCGTAGGGCGCTTGGCATTGACCGCTCTTCCACTTCACCGACAAGGTGCCCTGCTCCTGATTGAGCAGCACAAATGCGCTGCCGTTCGGATCGGCGATGCCGAGGTGGCGGCCGGTTTGTGCGTCTTCCACGCTGGCGCCAAAGGGAACGGGCTTGCCGTCGGCCTGCTGGAGTGCAAACTGGGCGCGCTGCCCGCTGTAGCCCTTGAAAGTGGCCTGCACGATGGCGCCGCGGCGCGGCACCACCTGCATCACAGTGTCTTCCAGTTCGACATCCGCGCCAAGGTTATGGGTCTCCGGGCTCAGTGCATTCAGCCGATACGGCTGCGCGTACGTGACCACGGCGTAGCCGTTGCGGCCGACCGAGGTGCCAACATTGGTCTTGACGTCCACGCCTTTGAGCCCTTCAAGCTTCATCAGCGCGAAGGTATCGCCAACGGTACGGCTCAAGTTGACGCCACCGCGATGGACCACCACGGAACCCGTGGCGCCAACACTGGCCGATTGATAGTCGCGGGCGACGTTCACGTTGGCGTTGAGCTGGCCGACGTCGGTATCGCGGGTGAGGCTTGCCCCGCCCGTCGCGCCGCGGCCCCCGCCGGTGTAACCGGCCTGCATGGCGTACGACGTGTTCTCGTTGATGAAACCGCTCAGGCCGCTTTGAACGTTGGTGCCGCTATTGCTGGTGTTGCTGACGTTGGTATAGGCACGCGCAGACCGAAGCTTGGCACCCAGCGGGATGGACATTGTCAGCATGACTTGCGTGCTGCTGCCGCTTCCGCCAAAGCGCGTGTCCTTAGTTTGGCTGAGGCTCAGGTTGTAGCTCAACTGCTTCCAGTTGTTGCCGTATCCAACGCTAACGCTGCGGCTCGAGCCCGGCTGATTCCAAAAGGTCTGCTGGCTGAGGTTGAGGTAGACGCTGCCGTATCGGCGATCGACGCCACCCAGGTCCTGGCTGGTCGTCAGGTCGATGCGTGAGCGGCTACGGCCGCCCTGGAAGCCCGAGGCGTTGAACCAGTCGTTGCTTGGGTTGTTGCTGAGATCGTTGACGTGATCATTGAAGGTACGGTAGCCCGACGTGGAATACCGATAGGCAGCCAACGTGAAGTTGGTATTGGTGCTCGTGAACGTCTTGGCGTACAGAATCCGCACACTCTGGCCGGTGTCGCGCTTGCCACGCACGCGGCTGCTCGATTGCGTGACATCAACGGACAGCGCGCCGATGGGCGTGTTGGTACCAACGCCCACGTTCAAGGCCTGGAAGTCTTTCGACACTTGCAGGCCGCCCGCCACCGTGCTGTTGTCGGTCAGGCCATAGACGAGCGAGCCGCTGACCAGATTAGGCGCGGGGCCCTGGTCGCCATCGTACTTGCCGCCCGCAAAGCTGTACTTCAGGCGCCCATTGCGCAGCATCAGCGGCAGGCTTGAAAACGCCTGATGCGTGACGCGCTTGCTACCGTCAGCTTCAATAACGGTGATCTCCAGATCGCCATTGGAGCCGGACGGGAAGATGTCGGTCAGCTGGAACGGGCCAGGCGGCACGTTGGCCCGATAGAGCACATAGCCGCTCTGGCGCACCTCGACCACCGCGTTGGTGGTTGCTTGACCGCGCACTACCGGCGCATAGCCGCGCTCGCTGTCGGGCAGCATGGCATCGTCAGAAGTGACTTGCACCCCGCGAAACCGCACGCTATCAAACAGCGTTGCGTCAGAATACTGCTCGCCGAATGTCAGCTGGCCCTTGATGGCATCGACGTCGCGCTGCACGAGCGTGCGGTTGCTCTTAAATCGCGTCTGGCCGCTGTTGCTGCCGGTGAGCGTGGACTCGTTTCGCAGGCGCCAGCGCCCGATATTCACGCCGTTCTGCAGGCCAATGAAGTAACTGCTGCTGTCAGTGCCGATGTGGCTATGACCGTAGTTGCCGCTGAACTGGTAGTTGACGTAACCGGCAGTGACCCCTTCGTCCCACAGCGCAGGGTCTACATAGCCGCGCGCCGCGCGGGAAAGAAAGGCTTGCGGAATGCTCAGGTTGAGCTGGAGCCTGCCAGCGTCGAAATCGACCGATGCTTGATCCAGCAGGTGCGGCAGATCAAGGCAGGCTTGGCTGTTGACATCCAGCGGCGGGTTGATCGCGCTCAGGTTGACACCGAAGTCCTGAAGCATCTTCGCCGTCAGGCACGGGCGCAGCTTGGCCTTGTCGGTGTCTTGGTAGAAATCGATGTCGCGACGCCCGACCAGATTACCGTTGACCTCCACCTCCACCCGATAGTTTCCGGGCGGCACGCTGCTGCCCGAACTCAGTACGGCGCTCAGGTCCGCTGGCCGTCCTTGGCCGTTCAGGAAACTCGTATTGAATGCGAGGAGCGTTGGATCCACCTGTGCGACGAGCGTCTCCCCTTCGGTGGCGCGCGCGCTGTTCATCATCGCAAGACACACGGCCAGGTAGAGCGGCGTTGTGCTCGGGCGTACAAGAGCCGCTTTCCCAACGGCCTTTCTGGAGAACGCTTTGGTCGTCTGGCAGGTAGACATTGCAATGCTCGCTTCTGGCTTTGTGAATCGGAGGGCTGTCACATAGGCAAGCTCCGCTACGGTGGGTGCGGGCTAAGCCAGCCCAGGCGGGCTGGCGCCATCGAACTGGCTTGCTGCCGGCTCGATCAATTGCCGGTGGAGACCGGCGTGCTCGGCTGACTGCTGTGCAAGGTGACGCGGTAACTTTGGCGGCCGCCGTAGTCGTTGATCACGTCGTAGCGAAGCTCGGGTGCGCCGGCACCGGCGGCCGGCAGCTTGACGGGCACAGCAACCGTCGAGTTAGGCGCAATCATCTTCGCGTCGATGACGGGCTCCTCTGCACTGCCGACATGCACCTTGGCATCCACCACGGTCACGTGGTACAGGCTCGGGTTGCTCAAACGCAGCATGGCCTTGCCGCCATCCTGGTTGAGCTGCCATTGCAGGCTCCCGGGGGCCTTCTGTGGATCCGCGCTCAGACCGGTCGGCCGATAGAACACCTTGATTCGCTGGCGCACGGCCAGTTGCAATACGTTGTCGTTGTGGGCTGTCTGCGGAACTTCTTGTACGTTCAACCAGAAGGCCGACTCACGATCTGCCGGCATACCCACGCCTTCGTAAAGCACGCGTAGCAATTGCTGCTGCTTTGCTGCCAGCTTCGCCAGCGGCGGTGTAATGGCAAACGGCAGTTGACCGTGCGCACCTTCATCCAGGGGGTCGAGCCACGCCTGGATCAGTGCATCGCCACCATCGTTGTTGACGGTTACGGACGTCTCCTTGTTCTTGCCGTCAAAGATGAGCCGCGTGGTGCTAAGGGAAATGCTGGCGTGACTCGCGGACGCAGCCAACGCGCACGCCAACGCCGCGCCAGCGGCGCATCGTTTTGCTTTCATATCCGGAATTGCCTGTGAAGAAATAGGCGGCAGCGGGGTAATGACCGCTGCCGATTGAAGCCAGCCGCATTGGCTGGCGCTTGGCTTATGCTTACTCGTAGGTGAGCGTGAACGGCAGGCTGGCGTTGGCAATACCCGGCTTGATCTTGGCCGCGTCTGCGGCCACATAGGCGGCGGAGAACCGGACGTTGACTGCCCCGCCGGTCGCCGGCACCGTGGTCTGTGCCAGCAGATCGCCGTTGCTCAGGTCGAACGCGTTTGCACCTGCGCCCGTACCTTCGTACACAGCAATGCCCACACCTTGTGCGAAACCTGCAGCGGTGTTGCCGCTATTCACGCGCAGCGTCTTCTTGTCGGCGCTCAGGTCGGCCGCCTTACCGGCGAACTTCATGCTGACCTTGGCGCCCGTCTTGCACACCACGTCAATGTTGGCCGAGCCAGAACCGCTGGTCAGAAGCTTCGGTGCAGCAACCGTGCCGATGTCGTCCGCAGCGATCTTGCCCATGTTCACGTTGATGGTGCCTGCATCGCCGGTGAGCGAAGACACCTTGCAGGTGTCGCTCAGGATCGTGCCTTGGAAATTGATAACGCCATCCACCGACGCAGGCGCTGCTTGCGCCATTGCGGCGAAAGAAAGAGCAGACACGGCGACGCCAGCCAGGAACAGTTTTGCTTTCATTGACTTACCCTTAGATTGAATCCGCAGCACGAACGTGCGGGATTTGGTCGAGAACAAATGCCTATCGAAGAAGGCAGGCGCAAGTATTCCAAGCGTGGCGGCTGCGCCATATCAGACTGTTCTGAAAAAGCGGAGGGATTCTTGCGTTCTGCTCGCACGCCTCCGCTTTAGGCATTGGGGCGCGCGGAGACATTCTCGTCACGAACGAGGCGACTCGCTAGGCATGCGGCAGAACCCGGAAATCGTTGCAGCACAAGGCTCCGTGCCGCCTCAGGCAAGGCGTACACGGCATATGTGGGGGGATACGGAACCGGAGCGACGTTCGCTCCGTTGACAAATTCAGGTAGTGGCGCTGTCCGTCGGGTGCAGCGATTGGAGTTCCGCCAGGAGCGCATGCGCGTCTGCCGTGATGCCCCCCGACGCCTTCGAAAGATGCCGCTCCAATTCGCTTGCCACTTGGCGCGTTCGCAGGTCGTCCACAACGGCAGCGGCACCGGATATCCGATGTGCCGCGCGACGTGCCTGCTCGATATTCCGATCTGCGAGACCCTGCGCGAGCATTTCAAGATCGGTTTTCATGGTCTCTCGATAGATCGCCAGCACGTCCACCGTCGATTCCGTCTCGCGCTCTGCCTGCACCGTACGGGAGCCGGAATCACCATGGCCGCACCAAAGCGCGATCAGTTCCCGTAAGGCGGCAAGGCGCAGCGGCTTGCTAAGGACGCCGTCCATGCCGCTGTCGAAACACCGGACGCGGTGCGTGTCGCCTGTCACAGCCGAGATGGCCACAATGGGCGTGCGCTCGCCTCCGCGCTGATGTTCGATGTTTCGCATGCGCTGCGCGACGGTATATCCATCAATCCCCGGCAGATTGCAGTCGAGCAGCACCATGTCAAACGCTGCTGACGCAAACTGTTCGAGCGCGGCCTCACCGGTGCCGGCGATTGCAGACCGGCAGCCCAGTGCCTCAAGCTGATGCTGGATCGCGTGTTGCACAGCCTCGTGGTCATCGACCACCAGGACCAGCGGGCCCTCCTCCGATTCCGGCGACGGCGCCTTTCCCGCCCGAGGAGGCGATATCGCGTGAGGCGCAGACGCCCCCGCTGCTTCCGCAGCCTTTGGCAACGCCATCGCTGCGCGCGCCTCCCGTGCCGGCAACATGACAGTGAAAACTGTGCCGACCTCGGGGCTGCTGCTGACGGTGATCACGCCTCCCATCAACTCCACGAGTTCGTGGCAGATCGACAAGCCCAGCCCGGTTCCGCTGGCACCGCGATTGCCCGGGCTTTCCACGCGTGCATACGGTTCGAAAATATTCCGCTGGCGCTCCGGAGGAATGCCCATGCCCGTGTCTCTGACCTCGAGTACGAGCGTTCCGGCGGCGCGTCGCTTTGCGGGCAGATAGTCGACGCGCAGCACGATCTTGCCGACCGTGGTGAATTTGATCGCGTTCACCAACAGGTTCAAAACGATCTGCCGCACGCGCATGGCATCGATGTCCACGCTGAAATCCGGCGCGCAGGCAAGATCGAGCGACAACGCCAGCTTCTTCTCATCGGAGCGCCAGCGGACCATGTCCAGAGCCTGCTCGGCCCAGGGCCCGATCGCCGTAGGCTGAGGCGCGAGTGTCACGCTGCGGGATTCGAGACGCGAGTATTCAAGGACATCGTCAAGCAGCGCCAAGAGCGTTTCCGACGCCGAGACAGCGGCATCCGCGCGACTGGCTTGCTGGCCCGTCAATTGCGAGCGCTGCAGCAGTTCCAGCGAAGCCAGGATCGTGTGCATTGGCGTGCGGATTTCGTGGCTGATGAATGCGAGGAACATCGCCTTTTCACGCTCACTGCGAACGGCGGCCACACGCGCACGCCATAGCACATAGGCCAACACCGCAAACGCCAGAACAACGGCCGCAACGAGAGCGACCTGGCGCCAGCGGTAATGCAGGATCGACGCCAACGACGGCGCGCCGTAGTCGGTCGTTTCCTGCCAACGCTGCCGGATAGCATCGGCCTCCGACGCCGAAATGGCGGTCAGCGATTTATCGAGAATCGACGCGAGCACGGGGTTGTCACCGCGAGTGACCATCGTCAACGCATAGGGCCGGTCCCAGAGGCTGCCCGAAAGGAACAGTTGGCCCTTGAACTGCCGGTGCAGTTGCGGAACGATCGAAGCGTCCGTCCCGAGTGCGGCGTCGGCATCGCCGTCAACAACCGCCTGCAACGCGTCGGACTCGTTTTGAAACGTTACCAACTTCACTGGGACGGAGCTGCGGCGGATGGCCAGTTCAAGACCACCGCCGCCCTTGATCGCAAGCCGCTTGCCGGACAGTTGCGAGAAACTGGCGAACAGGTTTTCCTGTTCCGCCGTAACGATTGCGATTGTCCCGACGTAGTAGGGCGTGCTCGCGATGTAACCGTCCCGGTAGGGTGCCACGGCTTCGTCCTTGCTCCAGTCGGGGAGCATGTCCACCTGCCCGAGCTTCAGTGCAGCCAGCGAGCCGTTCCAGCACGCACCGTCCACATATTCGAAACGCAGCCCACTCACATGGGCAACCGCATCGAGGAACGATGGAACCATGCCGGCCACCTTGCCGGCTTTGACAAACTCGAACGGACGCCAATGCGCATCCACGCAGGTGCGCACGATCGGATGCGCGGCGATCCAGGCATCCTCTTCGGGTGTGAATAGCGAAGTCGGGGCCGCATCGCTGCCGCCGGACATCAAGCCGAGCCAGAAGCCTAAGATCAGCGCGCGGACCGCCGCGGCTACATTGCTCACATCTCCCCCCGTCGCCATATCGGAATCGATTGCCTCGGCGCGTCGGGTTCGAGATGTTGCTGATCGCGCCAGTTCAGAAGCTTAATTCAGTCACGAGCCGGATGGCCGGAAACGACCTGAAGGCTGTGTCGAACGGTCAACGAACGCATGGATGCGATTCGACTGGCGATGGATCTGCCGCGCGTCGCCCGAGGAAGCGCGCAGACGCTCAAGACCGACACGCACGACGCCGCGCCAAGGCTACCGCAGCGGCGGCCAGTGAGAGCCCGAGGATCGGGTCCACCGCACCAGCACCCCCCACCCCTGTGCTGCCCGTGGCCGCACCCGCCGCCGCATCGGCTTCCGGATTCGTGCCGCCGCCTGCCGTCTGCGTGTTGAGCGCGAGGTCGACCAGCACCGGATCGTGATCCGAAGAGCGGTACGCGTCCGGCGCGTAGAACGTCTGCTGCTGTTCGGCGCTTTTGTAGGCGAACGAGTATTCCAGCGCAATCGGCTCATCGGCGTTGATGTGCCACTCGTGCACGGCGCGCACACGTTCGGCCAGGCCCGGAGTGGCCAGCGCATGGTCGATGTAGCCGGCTTCGCCGCCATAGACGTAGCTGTACGCATCCTTGCCGATGAACTTCGCCACCATGTCGGCGTAGCCTTTGTCGGCGAACAGCACGATGGGGTCTTCCTTGGCATAGCTGTTGAGGTCGCCGATAAGGAGCTTGCCGATGTCCGCCACGCCGGTCGGCGAGGTCGCCAGCCAGTCGGCGATCAGGCCGGCAGCGCGGACGCGGGTGGGGTTCCAGCAGCTTTGGCCATCGCCTTGGTCGGCGTCCTTGCCGGTCGCGCCGGAGCAGCCCTTCGACTTCAGATGATTCACGACGACGGTGAAGTTCTGCGTGCCGCCGATGCGTCGGAAGCTGCGCGCGAGCGGCTGGCGGTTCTTGTCGTCGATGGCAAGCGTGGCCGGCGTGCCGACGGGCTCCACTGTGCGGCCGTTGTAGATGATTGCCACCGTGATTGCATCGCCGCCGAGCTTCGGTATGCCCGGGTCGACATAGCGCCAGTCGGCGCCAAGCTGGGTCGTCAGGCGGCGGATGGCGCTGAGCTCGCCGTAGCCCTCGTTCTCGATTTCCATCAGGCCGACCACGTCGGCATTGAGGTCGCGGATGGCGGCGACGATCTTGGCTTCCTGGCGCTCGAACTCGGCCTGTGTCTTGGCACCTCGATTGGCTGGATCATCAAAGCCAGCCCCTTTGCCGTCTCCGTTGAAGTAGTTCAGCACGTTGAACGAAGCGACGCGCACATCGGCCTGGGCGTGGCGCGCAGGGGCACCCGCACGCGGGTTCGCAGCAGCATTGAAAGCCGGCGCGGCCGCACCCGGGACAGGCTGCAGGCGCCAGGCGTTGTAGCGCATTTCAAGCACGCCCTGCACACCGCTCACGGTATAGCCGGCGCGCACTGGATTTGCCGCCGACAGGCCCGGCGCCGGGTAACGCACGCTGGCGGGATTCTGCTGATTGGAGCCATCGTCAAGCACGATGCGGTTCAGCGCATTGGCCGATGCCTGGGCCGCCGCGCCAGTTGCGGGCCGTGCCACGTTTGTCGGCAATGGCAGGCGCCCGTTGCTAAGCAGCAGACTGCCGTAGCGTCCAAGTTCGTACGTCTCGCTTACCGTGAGGGTCTGCGGCAGGCGCAGGAGCATCCCTTCATACGCCGACCACGCCCTCGCATCGGCCACGGGCAATGTCACGTCGATCGGCGTCACGCTGTTGCCGCCGGCGCAGCTTGCGATGCCGTTGGTGGCCAGCGTCAACTGCGTCTGGCCATACTTCTCCTCCACCTTGCCGACGAGGTGGACAAGGTCTCCCGCACGGGCCGTGACGCCGGGCGCGTGGACGAACAGTCCTTCCGATACGCCGGGCAGTCTGCGGCGCTGCGCGTCGGGCTGTTGCACGAAGAAGCCGTTGAAACCGCTGGTGCCGCTGTAGTCGGCGGTCACCACGGCTTCGATCTCGACGTTCTGACCGGCCAGCGGCGAGGTCGGGCCGGCGCCCTGCACATCCGCAAGGTGCGTTGCCGGCGCCCCGCACACGGCAGCGGCAGCCGCAGGCGGTGGCGTGACGGCGCCCTGCCCGTTGTACAACCCAAGGTCGGAAAAGTCGTCGACGTTGAACGCGTCCCATTGCAGGGACGGATCGAACGCAGCCGTCGCTGCCGTATCGCCCTGCTTCAGCGAGCCCTTGCGGCGCAGCGTGTGGTCTTTCGTGCCGGCGCTGGATGTCCCCCAGAAGCCGGATGGGGGTTGAAAGCCGATCTGGCCGATGCGGTCGACAACCACACCGGAACGCGTGAGCGTCAGCGCATCGTCGCCATTGAAGGAGAACGCCGCGGTCTGGTTGACGCGGCTACCGAGCACGCCGGCCAGCGTGCTGTGCGCCATCACGTGGACTGAGCCCGGCGCCAGCTTGCCCGAAAGCGCAAACGATGCGGTGGGCGTGCTGGCGCCATTGTTGTACTGCTCGATCTTGTAGACCGACAGATCGGCTTCGGCGCTATCTGGGTTATAGATTTCGATGGCTTTGTTGTTCGAGCTGCCCTCTACGTACTCGCTGATAAGAAGCTCGGCATGAACAGGCGACGCCGTGAGCAGCACGGCGGAAAGAAGGAAATGCAGGCGCATGGGGAACAAGGGGGATCGGGGGGAATGATTTCGGCATACCTTCAACAACGCCGATGACGCACGCATGGCGCGCGGCCGTCAAACGTTCAGCATTCTGTAAGCCGGGCCCTCCGGGGTGCCTGCTCTCACCAAAAAATGAAAAACCCGCGACGCTTTCGCAGTCACGGGTAGCTGGCGCAACGGATCGCTGTCTTAACCGCCGATCGTCACATTGAAGACGAGACCGTCCGGTCTCACCAGGTAGTAACCACCGTCTACGCCGACCCAGTGATAGCCGCGCGGCGCCTGAGCAGTCAACCGACCAATACAGAATTGCGGAATTTTGTGAATTTCTGTACCTGTTGGGCCATCGAGAGCGGGTGCTAGCCTGCAAGCTCCTCACCTTTGCCGCCGATTGCGCATCCGCCATGCCCACCCTCACCAACCTGCTCACTTTCGCCCTGGTCGCGCTCGGCATGGTGCTGACGCCGGGCCCGAACATGATCTACCTGATCTCGCGTTCGATCTGCCAAGGGCGCAACGCGGGGCTGGTGTCGCTGGCGGGCATCGCTACAGGCTTCGTCTTCTACATGCTGTGCGCCGCTTTCGGCATCACCGCCTTGCTGATGGCCGTGCCGTTTGCCTACGACGCGCTGCGCTTTGGCGGCGCGATCTATCTTCTGTACCTCGCTTGGCAAGCGGTGAGGCCGGGCGGCCGGGCGCCGTTCCAGGTGCGTGAACTACCGGTGGACAGCCCGCGCAAGCTCTACACGATGGGCTTGCTGACCAGCCTGCTCAACCCAAAAGTGGCGGTGCTGTATCTGTCGCTGCTGCCGCAGTTCATCGAGCCGGCGCACGGCAGCGTGCTGGTGCAATCGGTCTGCCTGGGGCTTACGCAGATCTGCGTGAGCTTGACCGTCAATTCGATGATCGCGGCCACGGCCGGCAGCATCGCTGCATTCCTCTCGCGCAAGCCGAGCTGGCTATCGGTTCAGCGCTACCTGATGGGCACCGTGCTGACCAGCCTGGCGCTGCGCATGGCGATGGAAGCGCGCAAGTAGCCACGCAGTCGATAAAAGTATTTGCCGCCAAATGAAAATGGGGCGATCCGGCCAAACCGGATCGCCCCGCTTTCTTTGAACGCGCTACCAGATCAGCGGCGGCGCATGTAGAACGTGAACACCTTGTCGTGCTCGCTGTGCTCCAGCAGCTCGTTGCCGGTTTGCTTGGCGAACGCCTGGAAGTCCCGCGTGGCGCCGGGGTCGGTGGCAAGAATCTTGAGCACGTCGCCGCTTTGCATGTCGGCAAGCGCCTTCTTCGTGCGCAGGATGGGCAGCGGGCAATTCAGGCCGCGCGCGTCGATTTCCTTTTGAAACTCCATGTCTTCCTCAGTGGTACGGGCCAGCGGCGCAGTGCCGCTCGCGTCAGTCATTCCGGGATTGTAACGAGCCGGGTGGGTTGCCACTGGCGCGGCGGCGGCTCGGCCGGTTCGCCGGTGCGGATGTCGATGTAGTTGACGGGCAGCCCGCGCGCGGTCAGAAAATCGGCGACGGCATAACCGGTGCCGGCCGTCCAGGGGCGGACTTTCTCGAACGGCTTCAGGCGGTATTCAACCAACTCTTCCGACAGCGCGATCTCGCCATCGGCCACCACGTGGTACGCAATGATCAGTTCATTCTTGCGGATGAACTCATACACACCGATCAGCGAGATCGAGCGAGCGTCGAGGTTCGTCTCTTCCTTCAGTTCGCGCGCGATGCCCTCTTCGGGTGTCTCGTCGCGTTCGAGAAAACCCGTGACGAGCGCGAACATGCCCTCAGGCCACAGCGCATTGCGCGCGAGAAACATGTGCCCGCGATATTCGACAACCGCCGCCAGGACCGGCAGCGGATTGTTCCAGTGGACGAAGCCGCAGTCCGGCACCGGACACGCGATGCGCAGGCGGCCGGCGTTGTGCTGCTCGACGAGCGGCGTAGCGCATTGGGGGCAGAAGCGGTAGTCGAAGCTCATGGCAGAGAGATGCGTTAGACAGCTTGCTCACAGGCGTTGCGGATGTCGGCGGCGAAGGCTTCCACCGTCTCGGGCTCCACATCCCACGAACACATCAGGCGGCAGCCGCCGGCACCAATGAAGGTGTAGAAACGCCAGCCGCGGGCGCGCAGCGCCTCAATGGCGGGCACCGGCAACTCGGCGAACACGGCGTTCGACTCGGTCGGGAACATGATGCGCACGCCCGGCACGTCGGCAATGCGCGCGTGCAGTAACTGCGCCATCGCGTTGCCGTGACGCGCGTTGCGCAGCCACACATCGTTCTCGAGCAGACCCAGCCACGGCGCCGAGATGAAGCGCATCTTCGACGCCAGCTGCCCAGCCTGCTTCACGCGATAGGCAAAGTCCTCGGCCAGGCGGCGGTCGAAGAAGACCACCGCCTCGCCGACCGGCAGACCGTTCTTCGTGCCCCCAAAGCACAGCACATCCACACCGGCACGCCACGTGATCTCGGACGGATGCACCCCAAGCGAGGCCACCGCGTTGGCAAAACGCGCGCCATCCATATGCACGCGCAACTGCCGACGCTTGGCAATCGCGGCAATCGCGCGGACCTCCTCGACGGTGTAGACGGTGCCGACTTCCGTCGATTGCGTCAGCGAAACGACCTTGGGCTTCGGGTAGTGAATATCGGAACGCCGCGTGACCAGGGCTTCAACCGCATCCGGCGTGAGCTTGCCGTTCTCGCCCTTGGCGGTCAGCAACTTCGAGCCGTTGGAAAAGAACTCGGGGCCGCCGCATTCGTCGGTTTCGATGTGCGCCAGCTCGTGGCAGATCACGGAGTGATACGACTGGCATAGCGACGAAAGCGCCAGCGAATTGGCGGCCGTACCGTTGAAGACAAAGAAGACTTCGCAATCCGTCTCGAACAGGTCGCGAATGCGGTCGCACACGCGCTGCGTCCACGAATCATCGCCATAGGCAGGCTCATGGCCGCTGCCGTTGGCCTCCAGGAAATACTTCAGCGACTCCGGGCAGAAGCCCGCGTAGTTGTCTGAGGCGAAATGCTGCTTGGGCTGCATGGCGGGCCGGCAAATGTGTGTGGAAAAGAATGGGTTACTTCTGCTCGGACCACAGCACACCGCCGGTAGCCCAGTTCTCGCGCTTGATGTCAGTGATGATGATGTCGACGGCGCCCGGGGCGCAGCCCAGCGATTCGCAGGTGACGCGCGTCACCTCTTCGACGAGCTTGCGCTTCTGCTCAACGCTGCGGCCCTCGAACATCTCGATATGGAAAGTCGGCATGGTGTCTCCTGTTTAGTGCGTCGCTCTGATAGTCGCGGCGGTTGTATCAGTCGCGATACGAAGCGTCGATTTTATCCAGTTTGCGCAACAGCGCCGGCCACTCGATCACACCTTCGATGGCGCCGCCATCTTCGAGCTGCTCTGCCGAACGCTCTGCCACTTCCGGCGCCGGCGCGACGACCTCGCCGCCCGCAAGCGCCTGAATCTGTATCTCGCATGCCTTGATAAGCGTGGCCATCAGCACGTGCGCCTCGGCCACGGTCCGGCCGATGGTGAGGGTGCCGTGATTGCGCAGCAGCATGGCGAAATGATGGCCGAGCGACGCGGTCAGCCGCGCGCCCTCTTCCGGCGTGAAGGCAAGACCTTCGTAATCGTGATACGCGATGCGCCGATGAAACCGCAGCGCATGCTGAGACAGCGGCAGCAGCCCGCGCTTCTGCGCGGACACAGCAATGCCCGCCGTGTTGTGCAGATGGATCACGCACTGCGCGTCGCGCCGTGCGGCATGCACGGCCGCGTGCAACGCAAAGCCCGTGACGTTGACGGACGGACGCGCAGCGCCCTCGGGCCAATCGCCGACAAGCTGGCCGCGGCCATTGATCTTGACGAGGTTGGATGCGGTGATTTCGTCGAACGCCAGGCCGAAAGCGTTGATCAGGAAGTGATCGGGCTCGCCCGGCACGGTCGCAGACAGATGGGTGTAGACCAGATCGTCCCAACCGTTGAGCGCGGCCAGTCGATACGCGGCTGCCAGATCGACGCGCACCGCACGCTCGGCTTGGCTGATCTCGCCGCCGGGCACAACGGCATCGGGGCGCAGGGCAAAAGACATGAGGCTCCTCCAATGGAGGAGGCATTCTAGAACGGGTGCACCGACCGCGCTGTCCGCGCCTTTACATGCCGCGCATCACGCACGCGCCGGGGCCACGCGCTTGACCACAAGAAAGATGACCACGCCGGCCACGAGCGACACGGCTGCCACGGCAAGCGATGCATTGAAGCCGCCCGTGGCCGCAAACAGCCGGTTCGCCAGCGGCGGCCCGGCGATCTGGCCGATGCCATACGCGGCCGTCATCAGCCCCATCAGACGCGGCGCGGCATGCGGCCAGAGCCGGCGCGCCTCGCGCATGGCGAACAGCGTGATCGCCGTGAATGGCAGGCCTAGCAGCGTGCTCGAAAGCGCAAGCCCCGCCACTGTCGGCCAGACGATGCTGATGGTCACGGCAACCGCTTGCATGCCATAGGCCGTGGCCAGCAGCGAACGGTTGTCGCGCGCCAGGCTGATCCGCGTGGAAAGGAATGCCCCGAGCGCCACGCCGGCACCGAACATCGGCCAGAACAGATCGGGCCAGAGCGAACCTGCAGGTAGCACCTTGCGGGCGATCACGGGCAGGAACGTGGCGGTGATGATGTAGCCGAACCCGGCCAGACCGTAGGCAATCGTGAGCGCGCTGGTGGGCGCATCCAGGCCGGGTGCCTTGCCGGATGCGGCGGACGCCGGAGTGGCATGCGCCGGTGCCTCGGGCCGAATGGTCGACCACACCGCCGCCGAAAGCAGCGCAGACAGCACGCCAAACGCAATCCACGCCGACGTTGCATGCCAACCCAGCGCCACCATGCCGCTGGCCGCCAGGCCCGGAATGGCGATGCCGAGACCCGGCCCGCAGAAGATGATGCCGCCGAGCGCCGCGTGGCCCAGTTCGGTCAGCCGATGCAGGCACCAGCCCGCCGTAAATACGAACACCAGCGCGCTGGCCATACCGGCCGCAAAGCGCAGCACAAGCCACGCAGGCTGCCCTTGCAACACGCCCATCCCGGCGGTCAGCAGCACCGTCGCAACCAGACCGATGCGGATGAGGCGCGCTGCATCGCCGCGCACCGCCATGCAGGCCAGCGCGCCCACGAAATAGCCCAGGTAATTGCCGGTGGCCAGCCAACTGCCCTGCGCCAGCGTCAGGCTGCCGTCGTGCAGCATCATCGGCAGGATCGGCGTGAAGGCGAAGCGGCCGATGCCCATCGCCACGGACAGCGCCACCATGCCCGCAATCGCCACGCGCCAAGCGCTGGCTCGCTGGGAATGCGCGACGGACAAGGCTGAGGGGGAAGACAGCGTGTGCTCCATGGAGTGGGCCCGGATGAGGGAATTGGCACTTCATCGTACGCAAGGCCGCTCATCCTGAAAAATGAATTATATTGAACAAACCCATTAGCATTTGAGATACATCATGGATCTGTCCTCGCTCGAGATCTTCCGCGCTGTCGTGCGCGAAGGCGGCGTCACGCGGGCGGCTCAGCAGCTCAACCGCGTGCAGTCGAATGTGACGACCCGCATCCGCCAGCTGGAGACTTCGCTCGGCGTGCAACTGTTCGTGCGTGAGAGCAAGCGCATGGTGCTCACGCCCGCCGGGCAGACCCTGCTGACCTACGCCGACGACATCCTCCGCCTGGCCGCCGAGGCTCGCCAGGCCGTGCAGCCGCGCGAACCGCACGGGCGCCTGCGCATCGCCTCGATGGAAAGCACGGCGGCCAGCCGCCTTCCTGCCCTGCTGGCCACGCTGCATCAACGCTGGCCGCGCGTGCAGCTTGAACTGGTGACGATGACCACGCGCCACTCCCTCCAGGCACTATCGAACTTTGAAGTCGATTGCGCGTTCGTTGCCGAAACCGCGTGCTCGAACAACCGGCGCGCCGCCATGACAACGCTGCCGGCTTTCTCGGAAGAACTGGTACTGATTGCCCACCGCGCCCATCCACCGATCCGTCGCGCTTCGGATGTACAGATCACGGGCCTGCTCGCGTTCGAAGCCGGCTGCGCCTATCGGCAATTGATCGAAGACTGGTTTGCGGCAGACGGTGTGGCGCCATCGCGGGTGCTGGAGCTTGGCTCGTACCACGCCATCATCGCGTGCGCGGCAGCCGGTATTGGCGTGGCGTTCGTGCCCCGCTCGGTGCTGGAGCTGTATACGAATGCTCCGGAAATCAGCATCCACGCGCTCGGCAAGCCAGGCCGTGTCGACACGCTGCTTGCCTGGCACCGCGACATGGCCGGACCCGCCCTGCAGGCGCTCGTGCAGGTGCTGAGCGAGCCCCAAGCAGCGGCAAGCAAGACCGCGCGGGAAGCCATTGCCGCCTAAACTGAAAGCGGATGCTGGGACCGTGCCGCCGGTCTGATCGGGCAAAGCGCGGCAATCACGGACGGAGGCGCGAATGCGACCGTCGTTGCGGATGCGGCGTTGGATGGGATGGTTGGCAGCGGTCATCGCCGCAGTCTGGACCAGCCTTGCCGTGGCAGCGGCGCCGGTCGTGGTGTTGCCGGTCAACGGTGCCATCGGGCCAGCCAGTGCGGCCTACGTGATCCGCGGCCTGCAACAGGCGCGCGACCAAGGTGCGCAGCTTGTCGTACTGCAAATGGATACGCCCGGCGGCCTCGATGCGTCGATGCGCCAGATCATTCAGGCCATCCTTGCGGCGCCCGTGCCGGTGGCTGGCTACGTGGCCCCCGGTGGCGCGCGGGCAGCGAGCGCGGGCACCTACATCCTTTATGCATGCCACGTTGCCGCAATGGCGCCCGCCACGAACCTGGGTGCGGCCTCTCCGGTAGCGATCGGCATGGGCGGCCACGCTCCCAGCCCTGGCGCCACACCGGCGAGCGCGCCAGCCGCCTCCTCCAGCAACGAAGACACCCTCGCCCGCAAACAGATGCACGACGCAGCGGCCTACATCCGGGGCCTGGCGCAACTGCGCGGTCGCAACGCGGAATGGGCTGAGCGCGCCGTGCGTGAGGCCGTGAGCCTCGACGCGCCCGAAGCCGCCAGCCAGCACGTGATCGATCTTGTTGCGGCAAACCTCCCTGATCTGCTCAAACAAATCGATGGCCGCGCGGTGCGCACGTCCGCCGGCATGGTCACGTTGCGTACAGCCGAAGCCACGATCGTCACGCTGGAGCCCGACTGGCGCAATCACTTCCTCGGCGTCATTACCGACCCAAGCCTGGCGCTGCTGCTGCTGACGGTGGGCGTGTATGCACTGATCTTCGAATTCTCGACCCCTGGCATGGTCGTGCCCGGCATCCTCGGCGCCGTGTGCATCGTGGTCGCGCTCTACGGGCTGCAGATGCTCCCGATCAACTACGCGGGGCTCGCCCTCATTGCACTTGGCCTCGGCTGTATGGTGGCTGAAGCATTCCTGCCGACGTTCGGCGCGCTCGGCGTGGGCGGCATCGTTGCGTTCGTGCTGGGTGCGGTGATGCTGATCGATACGCAAACGCCGGGCTTTGGCGTGCCGCTTCCGCTCATCATCGGACTGGCCTTCGTGAGCCTGACCGTTGTTCTAGCGCTCTCCAGCCTGGCGGTGCGTGCGCGACGGCGGCCGATCGTGACCGGCGGCGATACGCTCATCGGCATGACAGGCGAAGTAGTGGACGTCGATACACCGCACGCCGACGCCGACAGCGACGGCTGGGCGCGCATTCATGGCGAGCGCTGGCGTGTGCGCTGCGATGGTGGCATCGCGCGTGGCGATCAGGTGCGCGTGATCGGCCGGCGTGGGCTGACACTGATGGTGGAACCCGTTGCCCCCCTCGCCGCGTCTTCATAAGGAGAAGAAAAATGCTCTACGGTTTCTTCAGCGCAGGCGGCCTGATCTTCCTGGCCGTGCTGCTGGTCATCTCCTCGTTCCGGGTGCTGCGCGAATACGAGCGCGGCGTGGTGTTTCTGCTGGGCCGCTTCTGGCGCGTGAAGGGGCCGGGGCTGGTGCTGATCGTGCCGGCGATCCAGCAAATGGTGCGCGTGGATCTGCGCACGGTTGTGATGGACGTACCGCCGCAGGATGTGATCTCGCACGACAACGTTTCGGTCAAGGTCAATGCGGTGGTGTATTTCCGTGTCGTCGATCCGGAGCGCGCCATCATCCAGGTGGCCAACTATCTGGAAGCGACCAGCCAGCTCGCCCAGACGACGCTGCGGGCCATCCTGGGCAAGCACGAGCTGGACGAGATGCTGGCCGAGCGCGAAAAGCTCAACCTCGACATCCAGAAGGTGCTCGACATCCAGACCGACCCGTGGGGCATCAAGATCGCGAACGTGGAGATCAAACACGTCGACCTGAACGAATCGATGATCCGCGCCATCGCCCGTCAGGCCGAGGCCGAGCGCGAACGCCGCGCCAAGGTCATCCACGCGGAAGGCGAACTGCAGGCGTCGGAAAAGCTGCTCGAAGCCGCACGCATGCTGGCCCAGCAGCCCGAGGCAATCCAGTTGCGCTATCTCCAGACGCTCACGCAGATCGCCGGCGACAAAAGCTCGACGATTGTCTTTCCGCTGCCGATGGAAGTGCTGGGCGCAGTGAAGAAAGCGGCCGGTGGCTGACACGCATCACAGATCGATCTTCATGCCGAGTTTGAAAAGACGTGGCGCCCCCATCGACAGACGATTGTTCCCGGCGCCCGCCCAGTAACGCTTGTCGGTCAGGTTGTCGACATTGAACTGCAGCGTTGCCCGCTTGCCCGAAATCCGCGTCACATAGCGCACGCCTGCGCTGAAGAGCGTCGTGCCGCCCAGCTCTGCTTGGTTGGCGTCGTTCACAGGCCGTGGGCCGAGGTAGTAGGCGCCCGCGTTGAGCGAGACAGCGCGCAGCATCGGCAACGTGTATTCGGCAAAGATGCTGGCGGTGCTGCGCGGCGTGTTTTCCGGCGTTTTTCCGTCGAGGCCGTTGCCGACACCGCGGAACTTCGCGTCCGTCCAGCCGGCCGAGGCCAGCAGCGACAAATCCGGGGTGACGCGGCCTTGCGCGGTCAGCTCGATACCGCGGATGCGCTCGCGACCGTCTTGCACGAAGATATTGGCGTCGTTGGTGTACGCTGCCGCGCGGTCGATGTCGTACACGGCAGCGGCGAGCTGTGTGCCGGCCGGTGTTTCGTAACGCAGGCCGAGTTCCTTTTGCTCCGACAGCGCTGGCGGCATGGCCACATTGGCATTGGCGGCCGTATTTGGGGCGCGCGCTCCGGCTTCCAGGCCTTGTGCGTACGACGCATACGCCGACAGCGTCGGCGTGAACTTGTAGATGACCGCCCCCAGCGGCGTGGTCTTGCTGGCTTCATAACGGTTGGGCGCCTGCTCGCTGGTATAGCGCGTGTAGCGCAGGCCAGCGATCACCTGCCAGTGCTCCGACAACGTCATTCGATCCAGCGCGTAGACGCCGCTGTCTACGGCGCGCTGCTCGGCGGTAAAGCCGGTGCCGGTGGTCGGCAGCCAGCCGAGGTCGACCGGGTTGTACAAGTTCTGCGCGCCTGAGAAGCGGTCGGAGTACACGGCCGCCTGACGCATGTCGGATCGCGCCACACCAAAGGTCAGGTCATGCGTGATCCACCCCGTCTTCTCGGTACCGGAAACGTCTACCCGCACGTGGCTGGTATTCCAGCGACCGCTCTGCCGCTGGCCCGACAACGTGCCGGCGCCCGTCAGCGTGTTCGTCAGCCGAAATTCGGAGAACGCCCGCGTCCGCGCCGTCTCCGACATGCCACCTTCCACCGTCAGCAGCCATGCATCGGCAAGCGCGTAATCGGCGCGCAGCAGCGCGTTGGTGTTGTTGCCATCAAAGTCGGCCCAGCCCGGCGAAATGCGTTTGCTCGGGTCGGGCATGGCCGGCAAGGTGATCACCCCGTTTTTCGCGGCGGGCAGCGTCACCACCGACTGCTCGGTGATGACCTTGCGCGAATATTCCACGTCGGCTTTCAGGGTGAGGCGGCTGTTGACCTTCCAGTCGAAGGCCACGGCGGCGAGCTGGCGCGTGCCGTCAATGCCGCTGGTAGGCGACTGCAACGAGACACCCGCGGCGTTGAAGCGAAGGCCGTACTGATTGTCTTCACCGAAGCGGCGCCCGACGTCGAGCGTGCCCACAGCGGTGCCGTTGCTGTCGAACTGCATGCCGAGCGTGGTCACCGGCGTATTGCCCGCCCGCTTGGTCACGAGATTGACCACACCGCCCGGCGTCGTGTAGCCGTAATACAGCGCCGACACGCCTTTCAGCACCTCCACGCGTTCCTTGTCTTCCAGCGGGATCGCCGTGAGTGCAGCCATCGGCATCGAGCCGTTGAAGCGGAAATTGGTGCGGTTCTCCAGCGTCACGCCGCGGATGGCGAGGTTGTCGAACGTTTCGCCTGAGAGCTGCTGGCGCGTCACGCCGGCCGTCTTGCGCAGGGCGTCGTACAGCGACGTGTCCTGCTGCGCGTCGAGCGCCTCGCGCGTGACCACGTTCACGGTGGCAGGGATGTCGCGCAACGCCATCCCGCGGAACGCCCCAACCTGTGCCGTGCTGGCTGCAAAGCCCCGCTGGCTGGCCGCCGTGACGGTCGTCTCGTTGAGGTTCACCGTGGCGCCGCCTGCGGCCGGCTGGTCGGCTTCGGCATGCGCCAATGTGGAAACGGCAAGAGGAATGGCGGCGAGCGCGCACGAGAAGGCGCGAGCCGCGAGATGACGGTTCATCGCGGGCAAAGGGTCAATCAGGATTGGCGAAACCGGACGCGCGGCAATGCGCTGAGAGAAGAGAAAACGCGCCGCAAAACATCATGCGGCGCGTCGATCCGTTGGCTGGCAGGTGGAAACCTGCTGGCTCGCCCGGCAGGAGCGATGGTCAGCGGGTGGGCATTCGCCCGTGGCCTTCCATCAAATGAGAATGATTCGCATTATATAGATTGAAATGTGATGTCAGCAACTGTTAATTCGCCGGCACCCCCTGTTTCCACTGGGGCCAGTGCTGCACGATGTCGTCCAATAACGGCTTGGCCGCATTGACGAGGTTGTGCGTGGCCGGCACAAAGCCGCCCTGCTGCGCGTAGTTAATGAGCCCGTCGGAGGCGCTCTGGCCGTCGTATGGACGATCGAAGTCGGACCCGGCACGCAGCAATGCCACGCGGCTGAAGTCGACCTTGCCGGCGCGGGCGCCGCGCGTCAGGACTTCCAGCGTGGCGTTGTCTTCCTGCGCCGTCGTGCAGTAGGTGCCCTTGTTGTCGGTCATCGTCTTCACCCAGTCTCGCGCCCGCTGGCCCAAGTTGCGGCCGGCCCACCATGTGTCGGCGGAAGCCACGTCGCACTGGATGACGGCAGGCGGCTGGTTGGCCGGCGCATACGCGTAGTTCTTGCGGAAGGCGATGGCCTCGGGGCTGTCTTCCAGCGTCGCCGATTTCGACAGCGTGTACGCCTTCTGCAGCAGCGTCTCGTTGAGCTGGAACACCTCGGTGCGGTAGTCCATCGGCGGCTTCTGGCCGGGGCCCTTGGTGCCGATGCCGAAGTAGCCGTACGGCCAGCCGGCCGGCATCTCGCGCGCATCGATCTCATGCGACAGGCCGTAATCGACCGCATACCGCGCCCACGCCGCCGAGCCCACTGTCCCCTGCCCCGGATCGATGCCCGCAATGCCGGCAATCACAAAGTACGTGTGCGAGAGGTCCAGCTTGCTGCGATAGAGCAGCGCGGAAATCGTCGACGCGGCATTCGCGTAGCCCATGCCGGTCGTGACCTGGCAGATGCCGTCGTAGTTGCACAGCATGTTCGGCGCATCGGGTGACAGGCCGGAAATATAGACCTTCTCCTTCAGGTCGTAGCGGTCAATAAAGGGTTGGGCTTCGCCCTGGAACATGTTGATGACGATGACCTTCACTCCGTCATACGCGCAGCTGTTCAAGGTCAGCGCTGCGGCACCGACGGCGCAGAGCTTCGCGATCGTACGCAAACGCGGCATGGGCATCTTGAGTCGGGAATCGATCATGGCGAGGGCACTCCGTGTTTCCACACGCTCCAGCGCGTGACGATCTCGTTGACCAGCGGACCGCCCGCCAGGTACAGGTTGTTGAGCGACGGCACGAACCCGCCCGAGTTGCTGTTGACCAGCGAGTCGTACGGTGTCTGCCCCGGATACGGTCGATCGAAGTTGGATGCAGTGCGCAGCACGGCCACCCGCTGCAGATCGAGCAGCCCCGCCTTCGCGCCGCGCGTGAGCGCCTCAAAGGTGGCGTTGTCTTCCTGCTGCGTGGTGCAATACGTGCCCTGCCCGTCCGTCAGCAGCTTGACCCACGCGGCTTCACGCTCGCCCAGCTTGGCGCCGTGCCAGTACGTGTTGCCGGCAGCGGTGTCGCATTGCACGACAGAGGGCGGCTGGTTGGCGGGTGCGCTCGGATAGTTGGCGCGATAAGCCCGCGCGGTGGCGTTGTCGTCCAGCACCGCGCCCTTGGAGAGCGCCAGCGCCTTCTGCAGCAGCGCCTCGTTCACGCGGAAGACTTCGGTCTTGTAATCCAGCGGCGGCTTCTGCCCGGGGCCTTGCGTATTGATGCCGATGAAACCGTTCGGCCAGCTGGCGGGCACCTCGCGCGCATCGATCTCCCACGCGATGTCGCTGTCGACCAGGAAGCGCGCCCACGCGGCGCTGCCGAGCGTGCCCTGCAACGGGTCGATCCCGGCAATGCCCGCCACGAGGAAGTACGTGCGCTGCAGATCAAACTTGCCGCTGTAGATCAGCGCCGACACCGACGACGCGGCATTCGCCTTGCCCATGCCGGTGGTGAGCTGGCAGACGTCGCTGGCGTTGCAATGCACGTTCGGATAGTCGAAGGACAGGCCCGGCACCGGCACGTCCTGCGTGAGGCCGAGCTTGTCGATCCACGGCTGCGCCTCGGGCGCGAACATGCTGATGATCAGCACCTTGACCTTGCGCGCATGCGATTCCGGTGCGAGTTGCGCACCGGGCTGCGTCGACGCGCCAACGCCCGCCGCCAGCAATGCGCCAACCGCGACGGCACGCGCCAATCGTTTGCCTTTGCGCCCGAGCAGCCGGTGCGGCGGCTGCGGTGGCGGGGCGTCGACCTTGTCAGATAGGACGCTCATGGTTCTCCTCGGATTTTGGGGATAGGGATGGGATCAACCCGCGCTGTGGGGAACAGCGCGCGCCACCGATGCAAATTGCCTGCCAGGCGGCAAACACGCTCTACGCAATCGGCAACGTGTTCCGGTATAGGCCATGGCGGCGCCTGTCTCCAGCCGGGCACCGTTCCCGAGCTTGTCCTTGCGATGCAGACAAGCCCCACCACGGGGCGCCCGGTGCCCTGAAAGCCCTCGGCCCGCCCGCTGAAATCCGTTGCTCAGCTTTCTGACGCGCCGCTCAGGGTCTCCGTAAGTTGCGCGTGATGTACTCCACAGCGCCCCGCCAGACCGGGTCGGGGCGTTCTGTCTGACATCCAAGCCGATCGGCCCACCTTCTTCCGGGCCGCATCCGGCCAACCGGAAAACCTCGCACCATGCAGGAATCCACACGCCCTGGACGGCGGAGCGCACACGCGCCCGCCGCGACCACGCACGCGCGTGACTTCACCGCCCGTCCTGCCCTGCTTGCCACAGGCGGGGTGATCACGCCGGCAGCGCCATCCGTGCGCGCATGGCCCTGGCGCGCGTTGCGCAAATGGCTGCTAGTCGCGCTGGTCGCCTGCGCCTACCTGTTGCCCGGCACGCTCGGCCACGACCCGTGGAAGCAGGATGAGACCTACACGTTCGGCATCGTCCAGCACATGGTGGCAACCGGAGACCCGATCGTGCCGGTCAGCGCAGGCCAACCCTTTGTCGAAAAGCCGCCGCTCTATGCGTGGGTGGCCAGCACGCTGGTCTGGCTGCTGGCAGACGTGCTGCCCGCGCACGACGCCGCGCGGCTCGCGAGCGCACTGTTTGCCGGACTCGCGCTTGCGTTCACGGCGCGGCTCGCGCGGGCCGCCACAGGCGCAGCTTCATGGACGGATGCGCGCGTGCTCGGCACGGTGGCGCTGTGCGCAGGCTCGCTGATCGTCGTCAAGCACGCCCACGAGATGATCACCGACGTGGCGTTGCTGGCGGGCACCGCCATCGGTTTCTGCGGCTTGTTCGAATGCGTGCTGCCGGCAACCCATGCTCGCGGCTCGGCATGGCTGCTCGGCATTGGCATGGGGATGGCGCTGCTGGCCAAGGGCGTATTCATTCCGATGGTGTTCTGCATCACCATCGCCGGGGCTTGCGTGCTGCTGCCCGCATGTCGCAGTCGCGCGTTCGTGCGCCGACTCGGGACGGCGACGCTCGTCTTCCTTCCGTTCGCCACGATCTGGCCAACGCTTTTCTATCTGCGTGCGCCGGACCTCTTTCAGGTCTGGTTCTGGGACAACAACATCGGCCGCTTCCTCGGCTTCTCCGTGCCGGTGCTGGGCGCGGAGAATGACGATCCGCTCTACGTCTGGCATTCGCTGCTGACCATCGGGTTTCCCGCCGGCCCGCTTGCGCTCGTCGCGCTGGCCCGCGGCGCATGGCGAGACTGGCGTACACCGCACGTGGCACTGCCGCTCGTGTTCACGGCGGTAGGGCTGCTGGCGCTCCAATTCTCGGCGACGGGCCGTCCGTTGTACCTGCTGCCGTTCATCGAGCCGTTGGCAATACTGGGGCAGCGCGCCATGTCGCGGCTGCCGATGCGCGTGCACATCACGTGGGACTACCTCAGTCGCACGCTGTTCGGCGGTCTCGTGCTGCTTGCATGGCTGCTGTGGGCCGTCATGACGGAAAACACATCGCATGCAGGCCTGCGCTGGCTCGACCGCTGGTTGCCGGTCGATTGGACCTTGCCGATCCAGCCAACGCTAGTGGCCGCGGCGCTGGCCCTCACAGTGGGATGGCTCTGGCTGCTGCCGCGCCTGAAAGCGGCCGGCGCATGGCGCGGGGCAATGTCATGGGCGGCCGGTGCCCTGGTCGGCTGGGGCTTGATCGGCACGCTGCTGCTGCCGTGGCTGGACGAAGCCAAAAGCTATCGCTCCGTGTTCGACAGCTTCGGCGTCAAGCTGGCGCCGGCATGGCGCGCCGATGATTGCATGGCGAGCCTGCATCTGGGTGAATCGGAGGCGCCCATGCTGCGCTACTTCACCGGCATCCTGCACCAGCCCGTTGGGCAATCCACCGCACACCATTGTCGATGGCTGATCGTCCAGGACAGCCATGCGCACGCCCGAACGCCCGGAATGGAGTGGACCCTGTTCTGGTCGGGCGCCCGCCATGGCGACCGAAATGAGCGCCTGCGTGTCTTCCAGCGCGAAACCGCCCCGCCGCCCTGATCGCCCCAAAACAAAACGGCGCGCGCCCCGTTGTCAGGAACGCGCGCCGTTCAGCGCATGCGGTTCGAAGGCGTTACATCAGACCTTCTGCTGCACCCACGCTGCCACACCGGCCAGCGCCTGCGGCAGGTTGTCCGGCTCCGTGCCGCCGGCCTGGGCCATGTCCGGTCGGCCGCCACCCTTGCCGCCGACCTGCTGGGCAACAAAGTTGACCAGCTCGCCCGCCTTGACCTTGGCCGTGGCGTCAGCCGTCACGCCGGCAATCAGCGCGACCTTGCCGTCAGTCACGCTGCCCAGCACGATGGCTGCGGTCTGCAGCTTGTCCTTGAGCTTGTCCATGGTCTCGCGCAGCGTCTTGGCGTCGGCGCCGTCCAGCTTGGCAGCCAGCACCTTGATGCCGGCCACGTCCACAGCCTGGCTCACGAGTTCGTCGCCCTGGCTTGCGGCCAGCTTCGACTTCATGCGCTCCAGTTCCTTCTCGAGCGTCTTGACCTGGTCTTGCACCTGCACGATGCGTTGCGTCAATTCCGAAGGCTGCGCACGCAGTGCGGCGGCCGCTTCGTTGATGCGCGTATCGAGCGTCTGCAGGTAGTGCAGCACGTTGTCGCCGGTGATGGCTTCCACACGGCGGATGCCCGCTGCCACGCCCGACTCGCTCACGATCTTGAACAGACCGATGTCGCCCGTGCGCGCCACGTGCGTGCCGCCACACAGTTCCTTCGACGAACCGATCGACAGCACGCGCACTTCGTCGCCGTACTTCTCGCCGAAAAGCGCCATCGCCCCATTCTTGACCGCGTCGTCAAAGCCCATGAGCTGCGCGCTCGTGGCCGCGTTGGCGAAAATTTCTGCGTTGACGCGCGCTTCCACTTCGCGGATCTGCAGCGGCGTCATCGGTGCGTTGTGCGAGAAGTCGAAGCGCGTCTTTTCCGCATCGACCAGCGAGCCTTTCTGCTGCACGTGGCTGCCCAGCACTTCGCGCAGCGCCTTGTGCATCAGGTGGGTGGCCGAGTGGTTGCGCATGGTGCGCGCGCGGCGCACTGCGTCCACTTCCGCCGACACGGCATCGCCCACCTTCAGCACGCCGGTGCGCAGCTCGCCGTGGTGCCCGAACACGTCCGGCTGCACCTTGAGCGTGTCGGTCACGTCAAACCAGACGGTCGCAGCCTTGAGCGTGCCCTGGTCGCCAACCTGGCCGCCCGATTCCGCATAGAACGGTGTGTGGTCCAGCACCACCACGCCGGTCTGGCCCGGATGCATTTCCTGCACCGATGCACCGTCGACAAACAACGCCGTCACTCGCGCGGTTTCGCGCACCAGCTGCTCGTAGCCGTGGAAGGTCGTCTTGTCGCCGGTGTAGTCGAGCGTGCCGGCGGCCATCTTGAACTTGCCGGCGGCGCGTGCCTGCTCGCGTTGGCGGGTCATGGCGGCGTCAAAGGCGGCTTCGTCGACGATCACATCGTTCTCGCGGCAGACGTCTTGCGTCAGGTCCAGCGGGAAACCGTAGGTGTCGTGCAGCTTGAAGGCCAGCTCGCCGTCGAGCATCTTGGCACCCGAGGTCTTCAGCTCGCCCAGCGCGGCGTCGAGGATCGACATGCCGTGCTCGATGGTCTCGAAGAAGCGCGCCTCTTCCGTACGCAGCACTTCGACCACGCGGTCGCGCGCCTCACGCAGTTCCGGATAGGCTTCGCCCATCTGCGCGACGAGGTCGTCCACAAGCTTGTGGAAGAACGCAGCGCGGCAGCCGAGCTTGTAGCCGTGGCGGATGGCGCGGCGGATGATCCGGCGCAGCACGTAGCCGCGGCCTTCGTTGCCCGGGATCACGCCATCGACGATCAGGAACGAGCACGCGCGAATGTGGTCGGCAATCACGCGCAGCGAGTTGTTGGTCAGATCCTTCGTGTTCGTCTCGCGCGCAGCGGCAGCGATGAGCGCCTGGAACAGGTCGATCTCGTAGTTGCTGTGCACGTGCTGCAGGATGGCAGCCAGGCGTTCCATGCCCATGCCGGTGTCGACGCACGGTGCGGGCAACGGAGTCAGCGTGTATTCGCCGGTCGCCGGATCGAGCTGGCGGTCGAACTGCATGAACACGTTGTTCCAGATTTCGATGTAGCGGTCGCCGTCGGCATCTGGGCTCCCGGGGGGGCCGCCCCACACGTCCGGGCCGTGGTCGTAGAAGATTTCCGAGCACGGGCCGCACGGGCCGGTTTCGGCCATCTGCCAGAAGTTGTCGGAGGCGTACGGCGCGCCCTTGTTGTCGCCGATGCGTACGACGCGCTCGGGCGGCAGACCAATGACCTTGGTCCAGATGTCGTAAGCCTCGTCGTCGGTCTGGTAGACGGTGGCCCACAGCTTCTCAGCCGGCAGCTTGTATTCCTGCGTCAGCAGTTCCCACGCCCACACGAGTGCGTCGCGCTTGAAGTAGTCGCCGAACGACCAGTTGCCGAGCATTTCGAAGAACGTGTGGTGGCGCGCCGTATAGCCGACGTTTTCCAGGTCGTTGTGCTTGCCACCGGCGCGCAGGCAGCGCTGCACGGAGGCCGCGCGCACGTACGGGCGCTTGTCGGTACCGAGAAAGACGTCCTTGAACTGCACCATGCCGGAGTTGGTGAACAGCAGCGTCGGGTCGTTGCCCGGCACCAGCGGCGAGGAGCGCACCACGGTGTGGCCCTTGCCCTCAAAGAACGTCAGGAATTTTTGGCGGATATCGGAGGCTTTCATGTCGCGGGGTGCCGGAGTCAGCATTGCGCCTCGGAGCATCCCGCTCCTGAGCGCCTTGGATTAGTGCAAACCATTGATTATACGGGGTTCACGGCCGGGTGCCGTCCTTCTGCGCCGCATTTTCCGCGCTTGGTCGCATGGGGCTCGGGCACCGCCGGGACGTGGTGTAGAGTGCACCCGTTCCAATCGTGTCGATTCGTCAATCCATGGGCGCTCTGAGCCATCTTCGTGTTCTCGACCTGACCCGCGTGCTTGCCGGCCCCTGGTGCGCGCAGAACCTTGCCGATTTTGGCGCCGACGTCATCAAAGTGGAGCGTCCCGGCGCCGGCGACGACACGCGCACATGGGGCCCGCCGTGGCTCAAGGACGAAGCGGGCAACAACACCGCCGAAGCCGCCTATTACCTTGCGGCCAATCGAAACAAGCGGTCGATCACCGTCGACATCAGCATGCCGGAGGGCCAGGACATCGTCCGCAAGCTTGCCGCGCACGCCGATGTGGTGCTCGAGAACTACAAGGTCGGCCAGCTCAAGAAGTACGGACTCGACTATGCATCGCTCAAGGCGGTGAAGCCGGACCTCGTTTACTGCTCCATCACGGGCTTCGGCCAGACCGGCCCTTACGCCGCACGCGCCGGCTACGACTTCATCGTGCAGGGCATGGGCGGCTTCATGAGCCTGACCGGCGAGCGCGACGACCTGCCCGGCGGCGGCCCGCAAAAGGCCGGCGTGGCCATCTCCGATTTGATGACCGGCATGTACGCCACCGTCGCCGTGCTGGCCGCGCTTGCGCACCGCGACCGCACCGGCGAGGGCCAGTACATCGACATGGCGCTGCTCGACGTGCAGGTCGCCATGCTGGCCAACATGAATACCAACTACCTCGCCAGCGGCCAGGCGCCCAAGCGCTGGGGCAATGCGCATCCGAATATCGTGCCGTACCAGACGTTCCAGGCCGCCAATGGCTGGATCATCGTGGCGGTCGGCAACGACGGCCAGTTCCGGCGCTTTGTCGAGGCCGGCGGCATTCCCGAGCTGGCCGACGATCCGCGCTTTGCCACCAACCCGCAGCGCGTGGCCAACCGGGACGTGCTGGTGCCGATCCTGGCAGAGATGGTCAAGCGCTTCGGCAAAGGCGAATGGATCGACAAGCTCGAAGCCGCCGGGGTGCCGTGCGGCCCGATCAACTCGCTTGACGAGGTGTTCGACAACGAGCAGGTACAGGCGCGTGGCCTGCGTGTCGACCTTCCGCATCCGAGCGCGGGCACCGTCAAGCTGGTCGGCAGCCCGGTCAAGATGAGCGCCACTCCGCCCAAGGCCGCGAGCCATCCGCCGTTGCTGGGCGAGCACACCGAGGCCGTGCTGCGCGACGTGTTGAACCTGAGCGCGGACCAGGTCGACTCGCTGCGCAGGCGCGGCGTGATCTGAACCGGAGCATTTGGCGCAAACCATTTCCCCACCCCTGACGAGGTCAACATGTGGCTTGATGCGTTGCTGGCTTACCTGCATTACATCTCGATCTTCACGCTAATCGTCTTTCTCACCGCCGAGGCCGTGGTGCTGCGCCCCGACATGACGCCGGAGATCCGCAAACGCCTGGGACGTTATGACGCTGTGTATGGCGTGGCGGCCGTCGCGGTGGTTGTCACCGGCGTGCTGCGTGTGATTTACGGTGCCAAGGGCTACGCCTTTTATGTCCACAACCCGGTCTTCCACATCAAGATCGGGCTGTTCATCCTCGTCGGACTGCTGTCGATTGTTCCGACCATCAACATCCTGCGCTGGAACAAGCAAGGCAAGACGCTGCCCGACTTCGTGCCCACCCCGTCGGAGATCGCCAAAACGCGCCGCTGGGTCATGATCGAGTCGCACCTGATCATCTTCATTCCGCTGGCGGCCGTGCTGATGGCGCGCGGTATTGGCATGTAATTGCACCGGGGGCCGCGCAACCGCGTTGTGCGGCCCCAATGTTGCTCAGGGCAACGCTAGGGACAAACCCTGAACCGTTTGCCCGGGGCGCCGCGCCGGCTCATGAAGCGGCATGCCCCCCTTCGCAAGCTGCTTGAAAGCCGGTCTGCTTAGCGTGCAAACTTGGTCGCCTTATCACGCACAAGGCGGCCCGCCGAACCCGCGCGGCACGCCATCCGAGGAGACCAGACTTGCAGAACGATCCACAAGGTCGTCCGGTGATCCGCAGTCAGCAGGACTTTGCATCCGGCATCATGTTCATCGTCGCCGGTGCGGCGTTTGCCCTTCTGGCGCGCAGCTACCGCATGGGCACGGCCGGCAGCATGGGCCCGGGCTATTTCCCGTTCTGGCTGGGCATGGTGCTCGTGCTGCTGGGCGTGGTTGTCGTCGTGCAATCGCTGTCCCGCAAGGGCGTGGTCGATCGCATTCCGCGTTGGGACGTCAAGACGCTGCTGTGGATTCTCGGCTCGGTTGTTCTGTTCGGACTGCTGCTGCAACCGCTTGGCCTGGTGCTGTCGCTTGTAGTACTCGTTTTCGTTTCCAGCATGGCCAGCCACGAGTTCACGCTGAAGGGCGCGGCCGGCACCGCCATCGTCATGGTGGTGATGAGCCTAGCGGCCTTCGTGTACGGGCTCAAGCTGCAGTTCCCGGTGTGGCCCGCCTTCATCGGCAATTGAGCGAGACGCGGACGACACCATGGACCTCTTTGCCAATCTCGCGCTCGGCTTCTCCACCGCGCTCTCCATCCAGAACCTGATCTACGCGTTCATCGGCTGCGTGCTCGGTACGTTGATCGGCGTGCTGCCAGGCCTTGGCCCCATCGCCACGATTGCGATGCTGCTGCCGGCCACGTACGCGCTGCCGCCGGTGGCTGCGCTCATCATGCTGGCCGGCATTTACTACGGCGCGCAGTACGGCGGCTCCACCACAGCCATCCTCGTTAACCTGCCGGGCGAATCGTCATCGGTGGTGACGACCATCGACGGCTACCAGATGGCGCGGCGCGGGCGCGCGGGCGTGGCGCTGGCCACCGCGGGCCTCGGCTCGTTCTTCGCGGGCTGCGTGGCCACGCTGGTGCTGGCGGCGTTTGCCACGCCGCTGTCGGAATTCGCGTTCAACTTCGGGCCGGCAGAATATTTCTCTTTGATGGTGCTGGGCCTGATCGGCGCGGTCGTGCTGGCATCGGGCTCACTGATCAAGGCGATTGCGATGATCGTCCTGGGCCTGTTGCTTGGCCTGGTCGGCACCGATGTGAATTCGGGCACCGCGCGTTATTCGTTTGACGTGCCGGAACTGGCCGACGGGTTGAACTTCGTGTCGGTGGCGATGGGCGTGTTCGGCTTTGCCGAGATCATCGCCAACCTCGAACAGAAGGAGCATCGTGAAACCTTTGTCGAGCACGTGCGTAACCTCTGGCCCAGCCGCGAAGATTTCAAGCGCATGATCCCGGCCGTACTGCGCGGCACGGCGCTGGGCTCGCTCCTGGGCATCCTGCCGGGCGGCGGCGCGACGCTGGCATCGTTCGCGTCGTACTCGCTGGAGAAGAAAACCTCGAAGTATTCGAGTGAATTCGGCAAGGGCGCCATCGAAGGCGTGGCGGGCCCGGAATCGGCCAACAATGCTGCGGCGCAGACGTCTTTCATCCCGCTGCTCACGCTGGGCATTCCGCCCAACGCAGTGATGGCGCTGATGGTGGGCGCGATGACGATCCACAACATCCAGCCCGGCCCGCAGGTGATGACCAGCAACCCGGCGCTGTTCTGGGGCCTCATCGCCTCGATGTGGATCGGCAACCTGATGCTGATCGTGCTGAACCTGCCGATGATCGGCGTGTGGGTACGCCTGTTGAAGGTGCCGTATCGCTTCCTATATCCGGCCATCCTGGTGTTCTGCTGCATCGGCGTGTATTCAGTGTCGAATACGACGTTCGATATCTTCCAGACAGCGCTGTTCGGATTGATCGGCTACATGTTCGTCAAGCTGCGCTGCGAGCCAGCGCCCATGCTGCTCGGCTTCGTGCTGGGGCCGATGATGGAAGAAAACTTCCGCCGCGCGCTGTTGCTGTCACGCGGGGATTTCTCCACGTTCGTCTCGCGGCCGCTGTCGCTGGGGCTGCTGATTGCGGCGGGCATCCTCGTCTTGCTGGTGGCGCTGCCCGCCATCAACAGAAAACGCGTGGAAGCGTTCCAAGAAGAATAAGCGTGGCGACGTTGCTGCATCGCACCCTACGAAACCGGAGGCCTGCCCTCCGGTTTTTGTTTGCGCACGCGGCGGCGCAGCATTAGAGCCAAACCTCCACTCCAGTTGACGTTGGGCACGGCGCTTCGGATAACGGAGGGCGATCGACCCAAAGAGGTCGACCACCTATCCAATGTCCAGGAGACAACCGAATGTCACAGACTTCCCTGTTCCATGTTGTGTATGGATCAGTGCGCGGCTTCCTGCGCACGCACGCTGCAGCCGCCGTCTTGGCCACCTCCGCCCTCACCCTGGGTACCGTCGCACCGGCGCAGGCCGCCGGCACCTATGCCGCAACCAAGTACCCGATCGTGCTGGTGCATGGCCTGTCGGGCACCAGCAAGTTTCTCGGCGTGGTCGATTACTGGTATCAGATCCCCGAAGACCTGCGTGCCAACGGCGCCAATGTCTACGTGGCCGATGTCTCCGCCTTCAACGATGAAACCGTGCGCGGCGAACAGCTCGTCAGCCAGATCCGCAGCGTGCTGGCTACGACGGGCGCCGCCAAGGTCAACCTCATCGGACACAGCCAGGGCGGACTGACATCGCGCTATGCAGCCGCCGTGGTGCCGAACCTCGTAGCCTCCGTCACCACCATCGGCACGCCGCACAAGGGGTCCGAGTTTGCAGACTTTGTGGAGTCGACACCGGCCCCGTTCAAGGCGCTCGTGAACCTCGGTGCCGATGTATTCGGCTCGGTGCTCGGCTGGTTCAACGGCAACAGCAATCCGCAGAACGGTTTTGCGGCGCTGCATATCCTGTCGACGTCGGGCGCGGCTGATTTCAATAAGGCGTTCCCCAGCGCGGGCCTCGCCAGCGGATGCAACACCGGCAGCGCCACCGACGTGCGCAATGGCAACGTGCAGAAGCTGTATTCGTGGACGGGCCGCTCCACTGCCACCAACGTGCTCGACGTGTTTGATCCGGTGCTGGTTTTCAGCGGAAGCGTCATGCAGGCGCGCGGTTCGGGGACGAACGACGGGCTTGTCTCAGTTTGCAGCGCGAAGTTCGGGCAGGTCTTGTCGACGGATTACGCGTGGAATCACCTGGATGAGGTCAACCAGCTGCTCGGCCTGATCGGTTGGGGCGCGGCCGACCCGGTTGCGGTGATCCGCACGCAGGCCAATCGGCTGAAGACTGCAGGCCTCTGACCCTCGAACTGCCTAACGCCGATTGCCACGATGAAGACCCTGTCGCCATCGATACAACCTATGACGTTTGTTGTTGCCGTACTGGTGGCGGTATCGGTCGCGGGCGGGGTCTACTGGTGGCACACGTCGGACGCACCTGACACGCCTGTGGCTGCACAGCCGCAGGCAGTCAAGGGGGCATTCATCGGCAGTGCGGGCGGTGATCCGTTGACGACGGGCACGCCGGCACCCGAGCTGGCCGACACACAGGCGCCCGACGGGCTCCACGCGGATGCGCGCGGCCACCTCATCGTCGAAGCCGCCAACCGCGCCGTGTTCGACTACTTCCTCGACGTGCCGGCGTCGCTGCCCGAAGCCCAGCGGGTGTCGATGGCCGAGGCGCATCTGCGCGCCAAGCTCATCACGCCGGCACTGGCGGAGGCGCAATCGTTGTTGCAGCATTACCTGGTCTATCGAAAGGCAGCCGCTGAAAAGGGCAGCACCGGCCACAACAAGCCGACTCTCGAACAAGTCCAGCAGCGCCCGGAGCTGATCGCCACGCTGCGCCAGCAGTTGAGCGAGCGCACCGCGCTGCGTCGACAATACCTGGGAGCGGACGTCGCCCAGGCCTGGTACGCCGATGACGACGCCATGGACGCCGCCGCACTCGAGCGCCTGGCCGTGATGGCAGACCCGTCGCTCACGCCGGAACAACGCACGGTGCGAATCGCTGCCATCGATGCCAACCTGCCGCCCTCGGTGCAACAGGCGCGCCGCGACGCCTCCGCCCCGCTCAAGCTCGCCGCCGACATGGAAACGTGGACAAAGCAGGGCATGAGCGAAGCCGAGATGCGCCAGCGCCTGTCGGCCCGGGGGGTGGACAACCTGGTAGCCGACCGCCTCATCCAGGGCAATCGCGAGGAAGCCGACTGGCGCAACCGCTACGACGCGTACGCCCTTGAACGCGATCGCATCAACGCCTTTGCCGGCCTGTCGGATGCCGATCGGGCCGCGCAAATCGCACAACTGCGGCAACAGACCTTCACCGCCTCGCATGAGCTGTTGCGCGCACAGGCGCTCGATGGCCTTGCCCAGCGTAAATAGCGTCCCGGGGCGCGGAGCGCCGGGCACGGTAAAATCCCGGGATTGCCGAATCACGCACTCCCATGAGCCAAGACAACGCCACCGCCCCGACGTCCAACTTCCTGCGCCAGATCATTGACGCCGACCTCGCGCAAGGCACCTACGCCGATCGCAAGGACGCCACTGGCCAGCCGATTCCGCCGGTGGTCACGCGCTTTCCGCCGGAGCCCAACGGTTACCTGCACATCGGTCACGCCAAGAGCATCTGGGTGAACTTCGGCATGGCCCGCGATTACAACGGCCGCTGCCACCTGCGCTTCGACGACACGAACCCCGTCAAGGAAGACACCGAATACGTCGATTCCATCATCGACGCCGTGCACTGGCTCGGCTACTCGTGGAGCGACGCCGGCGGCGAACACCTGTACTACGCCAGCGACTACTTCGAGCAGCTCTACGGCTTTGCCGAGGTACTGATCCAGCGCGGCGTGGCCTACGTCGACAGCCAGAGCGCCGAACAGATCGCCGCCAACCGCGGCGATTTCACCCGCCCGGGCACACCGTCGCCGTTCCGTGACCGCTCGGTGGACGAAAACCTGGCGCTGTTCCGCGACATGCGCGCCGGCAAGTACAAGGACGGCGAGCACGTGCTGCGCGCCAAGATCGACATGGCCGCACCGAACATCGTGATGCGCGACCCGGTGCTGTACCGCATCCGCCATGCGCATCACCACCGCACCGGCGACGCGTGGTGCATCTACCCGATGTACGACTTCACGCATTGCATTTCCGATGCGCTGGAGAACATCACGCATTCGCTCTGCACGCTGGAGTTCGAGAACAACCGCCCGCTGTATGACTGGGTGCTCGACCACCTGCGTGATGCCGGCGTGCTGGCCGCCCCGCTGCCGCATCAATACGAATTCGCGCGCCTGCACCTCACCTACGCCATCACCAGCAAGCGCAAGCTGCTGCAACTGGTGACGGAAAAGCGCGTCGACGGCTGGGACGACCCGCGCATGCCGACGCTCGTTGGCATCCGCCGCCGTGGCTACACGCCCGAATCGATCCAGCTGTTCTGCGAACGCGTGGGTGTGTCGAAGGCCGACAGCTGGATCGACATGAGCATCCTGGAAGGCGCCGTGCGCGACGACCTCGACGCGCGTGCGCCGCGCTCGGTGGCCGTGCTGGACCCGGTCAAACTGGTGCTCGACAACGTGCCGGCCGATTTCAATGAGCCGTGCTCCGCACCCGTGCACCCGAAGCAACCCGAACTGGGCCGCCGCGAATTCCCGCTCACGCGTGAGCTGTGGATCGAGCGCGAGGACTTTACCGAGACGCCGCCCAAGGGCTACTTCCGCCTCTTCCCGGGCAACAAGGTGCGCCTGCGCTACGGCTATGTGATCGAATGCACCGGTTGCGACAAGGATGCCGACGGCAACATCACCGCCGTGCACGCCAACATCATTCCGGACACGAAGAGTGGCACGCCGGGTGCTGACAGCGTAAAGGTGAAAGGCAACATCCACTGGGTGAGCGCCGCACATGCGCTGGAAGCTGAAGTGCGCCTGTACGACCGCCTGTTCAGCGATCCGCAACCGGATTCGGGCGACAAGAACTTCCTGGATGCGCTCAACCCGGATTCCAAGAAGATCGTCACGGCCTACCTGGAGCCGACGCTGGCAACGGCCAAGGCGGAAGACCGCTTCCAGTTCGAGCGCCATGGCTACTTCGTGGCAGACCGCATCGACTCGCAGCCGGGCAAGCCCGTGTTCAACCGCGTGGTCGGCCTGAAGGACAGCTGGGGCAAGTAAGCACAGGCCCATGCGCGCCATGGGCCTCTGATAATCGGAGGCATCATGCGTGCATGGATTGTATTGCTGGCGGGGTTGTTCACCACTCCCGCCTTCGCCGCATCATTTGCGCCAGATCTGGCGCACACGTCGGTCTACTTCGGCGCATCGCATTTCGATCGCAGCACGATGCGCGGCCGCTTCGACAAGATCGACGGCGCCATCAACTTCGATGAAGCCACCCACCAGGGCGGCTTCGATTTCACCGTCGACGCCGACTCCATCAACACGCGGCTGCGCGTGCTGGATGGCGTGCTGAAATCGGAGCAGTTTCTCGACGCTGCGAAGTTTCCGGTCATCCGCCTGCGCAGCGACCGCTTTGTCGTCGAGGGCGGCAAGCTCATCGCCATTGAGGCCAACCTGACGCTGCACGGTGTGACGCAGCCTGTGCGCCTAGAGGTGCGCCGCTTCAGTTGCGGCGACGAAAAGATGCCCGGCAGCACGCGCCACGTTTGCGGGGGTGACTTCCACCTCGCCATTGCCCGCAGCGCCTTCGGCATGACGCGTTTCCTGCCCGACGTGGGCGACGGCGTCGACCTCGACATCAGCGTGGAAGCCACGCCTCAATAAATCTCGCAATCCATCCATGCCCAATATCGATTTCGCCTTGACCACCGAATACATCGAGCTGCACAAGCTGCTCAAGCTCACCGGCGTGGTGGACAGCGGCGGCGCCGGCAAGGCGGTGGTCGCCGATGGTGCGGTCACGGTCGACGGCCAGCCGGAACTGCGCAAGACGGCCAAGATTCGAGCGGGCCAGGTTGTCATGCTCGGGGATGTGCGCATTGCCGTGCAAGGTTTCGACTAACGTCTCAGGTGTTTGAAAACGCGCCTTGTGCTACGGTGCGGCACCTTCACACCCATCCACATCCAGGAGACTGACCATGCCGATCGCCCTCTGGTGCGTTCTGGTGGCAGCGGTGTTGCCGATCGTGTGCGTCGGCATCGCCAAGGCCAAAGGCCCGCGGTACGACAATCGCAACCCGCGCGCGTGGCTCGCACAGCAAACCGGCGTCGCGGGCCGTGCCGCCGCCGCACAGCAGAACCACTTCGAAGCGTTTCCGTTCTTTGCAGTGGCAGTGCTGGTGGCCATCCTGGGCGGCGGCATCATTGACCGCATCAACCTGCTGGCCATCGCATTTATCGTGGTGCGCGTGCTGTACACGGTGTGCTATCTCGCCAACTGGGCTCCGCTGCGTTCGCTGATGTGGTTTGCGGGCTTTGCCTTGTGCGTTGCGCTGTTCGTGCAACCGGCCTTTGCGCACTGAACATCCGCTCCGCCAGGAAGAAACGGCGCCCAGGTGGCGCCGTTTTCTTTGGGCAATGCAGATTACGTCGAAGCATCCGGTGGCACCGACGGCGCGCGGAACAACCGCCAAGCCATCCCGCCAAGCACCGCTACCGCGGCCAACAACGCGCCCCACAGCACCCACTGGCGCCGGCGCCCCCCGGGTGGCTCGGCTGTCAGCGCGTCGGCAGGCGAATCGCTCATCGCGCCAAGCTGTGCCTGCGCAATGGCGGGCGACGCACCCGCCAGCAGATCCGCGCGTGCGACCGGATTGCCGCGCGCCACTTCCGCCACCGCCAGCGTGAAGGGCACATTGCCGCGCGCCGCATACGTAACCGTGGCCGGACGCCAGCCGATCGCCAATTCCGGCGCGCCGGCACCCAGGCCGCCGCTGCGCGTGTCGACCTGCAGACGCCAGTAGCGCTCCCCGGTGGCGGGCACCGTGATGGCCGCGCTCTCCTGCTCGCCTTTCCCGTCGGCCCCAGCCAGCCGGAACAGGCGGGCAGATGTGACCGGCCGCCAGGGCGCCTGGGCATCGGCCCGCGCATAGAGCGTTGCCTGTGCGACAGTGTTGGCTTGCGGCAGACGGATCTTCACACGCTCGACCGGGAACACGCCGCCGGTATCGAACTGGTAGTCGCCCGCCGCGGGCGTCTGCACCGGCGCCAGCCCCGAGCGCCACTGAATGGCGTTATCCGCAAGCGCCACCGGCGCACCGGCAGCCAATTCTGCGCGCACGGCGTCCGGCGCAGGCGGTTTGCCTTGCCACGTCAGACGCAAGTATTTCGCCCGCAGCCCCGTGAACTCGATGCGATCCTGCACCAGCGTGCTGCCCTGATTGGACAGCCGGAACAGCGTGGCCTGAGCGACCGGGCTCCAGTGTTGCAAGTCATCGCTGGCCTGCACGCTCACACCGCTCTGGAATTCCGCAGCGGGCAGCGCAACGACCAGCGCTGTCACCGTGTCACGAAGCTGGCTGAGGTCGACCAACCACGCGCGCACAGACGCCTGCGACAGCTGAGCGCCGCTCGCACGCAGCACGCCATCGGTACCGAGCACGACACCTGCGGCGCTGGGCCTCTGTGCGTCGTCGATGGGCGTGGCGAACCAGTGCACGTCCCGCAGCGTGCGTGCCTGGGGCGGCGGATCGCGCGGGATATCGATGGTAAAAGGCACGGGCTCGCCGTCGCCATTGAGGATGCGCAGGTCGGCCAGATTGGCCTCGCGGGCATGGGCATAGACGTCTTCGCTCAGCGTGACGGCGTAGTACGGGGCGCCGGGCGTGCCGGTCAACGCAAAGCGTTCGGCCCAGGCCGGCGCAGACAACAGCGACGCCACGGCCATCGCAAGAGCAACCTTCTTCACAGAACCTCCCCGGTTTCAGCTCCGGCGCTGGTTTTGGGCTTCGGCGGCAACGGCGACAGATAGCCGATCAACAACAGCAGCACGCCAATCCCGATAAACGACACGATGCGCTCCACACCCGTGACGCGTGACAGGTCGAACAGGAACAGCTTGACCACCGTCACGCCCAGCAGCGCTCCGCCGGTGAACCACAGCGCCCGGCTGGCGCGCCGCGTGGCAAACACCATCACCGCCAACGCCAGCACCGTCCAGAACATCGACAGCGACGCCTGCACCAGCATCGAGGCACCCAGATCGTCCAGCGTGTATGGAACATGCGCCCAATGGTGCAGCGTGCGCAGCAGCACTGCGTTGGCCCAGATGAACAGCGTCGCGCCGATGGCGTAGCCGATCACCATCGGCTCGGGCACCAGCTTCTGCAGCGCCACGCGGCGCATCCACAGCGCGATGGCAAGAAACACCAGCAGTTGCGCCACGTCCAGCGGGTTGAGAATCGGCAGGTAGAACAGCGGCGCCGCATTGCCGTCACTGGCGGCGCTCGCCAGGCTCCACAGCCACAGCAGGGCAGTCAGCGGCGCGGCGCCCCACAGCAGGTAGGCGCGCTCGAATCGGGCGATCGGCCAGCGGATACGCCAGCCCGCGCCCGCCAGCAGGGCGAGCAGCGCGCCGTAGGCATAGGCCCAGGCGGCGAAGCTCCACGTGCCCTCGGGCACGTAGGCATCAAGGCGCCAGTAGCCTTCCGTGGCCAGTACGCCGCAGATCAGCCAGAACAGCACGGTATGCAGCGGCGCGAGGATGGCGCCCTTCACGTCGCGCTCCTGCCGGCGCAGCAGCACGAAGGCCAGCACCACGGCCGCAATCCACACCAGCCCGCCCCACCCGGCCAGCGGAGAGGGCACCCAGTGTTCGATCGCAGCCAGCGAAATCAGCGCCAGCACCGGCGACAACGCCAGCGCAGGCCACTCGGCCAGCGCCCAATCGAGCTTCCGGCGCAGGCCGTGCGCAGCCCACGCCGTCAGCACGGCGAAGACGGCCCACAGTGGAATGTCCGGCCGGTCGACGGTCTTGCTGGCGATGCGCCAGGCCCAGCGATCAATCTCGTTGCTGCCGCTGCCGAGCCACCACAGCAAGCCCCACCCCGACGCCACAACCCCAAGCACCGGCGCGGCCTTCAGCCATGCACGCGCCTCCGCCTTGCCATGCAGGCGCCAGCCGCTGAAGACGCCCGCCAGCGCAATCAATACCCCGCCGATATAGCGGCTGTTGAGCACGGCCCAGCCGCTCTGCGGCGCCCAATCGAATGCGGCATCCAAGGCGAAGGCGGCGCCTGCCGCGAGTTGCAAAAGGAGGCCTGCCGCCAGCGCCAGACGCCGCTGCTGGCGCACGCCCAGCCAAACCACGGCAGCACCTTCCAGCGCCCACACCGCACTGGTCGTGCGCCCATCGAAGGCCAGCGGAATCGCCAGCGTGATGAAGATCACGCCGAGCGCGAACATCGCCTCGTACAGCAGGCCAAGGCTGGCACGCCTCGGCGCCAGCCAGCCCGCAATCCCCAGATAGAACGCGGCCAGCGCGGTGGCGCTCCACGCCATCGCAAACGGAATGTGGTGCACCAGCCCAGTCTGCAAACCCATTGCCACCAGCGGCGTGCCGAACACCAGCGTGCCGTCAACGTAGTTGGTGAGGCTGATATGGCGGCGCAAGGCAGTCAGCAGCGCAATGCCCACATACATCAGGAAGAAGAGGATCAGGAACGGCTCGGTGCTCGCCAGCAACGACGGCTGATAGCGCAGCACGCCCCACGCCGTGGCAATGCCGAACGTAAAGACGAAGCCCAGCAGATTCAGCGCCCGCCACGCGCGGAACCACGCAATGGCGAAGATGCCTGCGTTGAGCAGTGCGTAGTAGCTGAACAGCGCCACGTGGCTGCCCTGTCCAGTCGAGATCAGAATCGGCGCCAGGAACCCGCCCGCGCTGCCGGTAAAGGCGAGCGCCGGCGCGTTCTGCTTGACCGCCAGCCCGGCGGCCAGCGCGCAGATCAGCACCAGCAGCGGAAACGCCATCCCCGGGCTGAGCAGCGGCACCACGCGCGTGGCTGCAAACACGGTCAGATACAACACGCCGACCCCGCCACCCTGCAGCACCAGCGCATAGCCCGGGCGCTTTTCGCGCAGGCGCCAGCCGATGCCGAGCAGCACGATCGCCCCGACCGCCACACCCGCCAGCCGGAACTCGACCGGCAGCAGGCTATTGTCCGCCGCGTACTTGAGCAGGAACGCCACGCCGAAAAACAGGACCAGAATGCCGACCCGCACCACGCTGTTGCCGCCCAGCAGCCAGTCGCGGGCAGCGCCCACGGCGCGCTCGACCCAATCCGGCTCGTGCGGTGCCAAGACGGGCACGGGCTGCGCAGCAGATTGAGGCATTGGCTGCGGAACCGCAACCTGCGGCGCAGGCACGGACACGGGCACAGGCACCGCAGGCGTGTCCACGGGCGGCAATGCCTCGGCCACGACCGGTGGCACCTCTGCGGCTGCCTGTTCCACATCGGCAGGCGCGACGAACGTTCCGCCTTTCATTTCAGCCAGTTGCCGGCGCAGGAGCGAAACCTCGTGCTCCAGCCGCGCCACCCGCTCCTGCAGCGTCGCGGGCGGCGGCGACACGGCTGCCTGCGTGGCCGCATGGCCTGGCGCCGCGCTCGTTGCGCCCGGAACGTCGGGTGGATTGGCCCACTGCGCACTGGCCCGCTTGTCCATGTACAAGATCAGCGAGGCCAGTCCCAGACCGATCAACGCCCCAAAGAACGCCCCGATGACGCCCCCCGACAGGCCTCCGAGCAGCAGCCCCACGATTCCGAATATCCAACGCATCGTTCTGATTGTCCTGGTTTGGATAGGAAAACCATGCGCCGACTGGCGCACGCACCGCTCATATACCGCAAACAGCCGCCGTTGGGAATGCGGCCCGCCAATACCGTCAGCTTCATCGGCCCGTGCGACAATGCGCGCTTTGCCAAAAACGGCCCATTTGCCGACCACCCGCATGGCCCTGAAATCCACGATCTACAAGGTCGATCTGCAGATCGCCGACATGGATCGCCACTACTACGCCAACCACGCGCTGACGGTCGCCCGCCACCCGAGCGAGAACGACGAACGCATGATGGTGCGTGTGCTCGCCTTCGCCCGCCACGCCAGCGAAACTCTCGCCTTCACACGCGGTCTGTCGGAGCCCGACGAGCCCGAACTCTGGCAGCGCGACCTGACCGACGCCATCGAGTTGTGGATCGACCTGGGCAACCCCGACGACACCCGCATCCGCAAGGCCAGCAACCGCGCGGAGCAGGTCGCCGTCTATACCTATAGTGGCAACGCGAGCCGCGTGTGGTGGCAACAAACCGAGACCAAGATCACGCGCTTTGCCAACGTGTCGGTGTACGAAGTCGCGGCGGACACGGTGGCCGCGCTGGCCGCCATGGTGGAACGCACCATGCGCCTGCAAGTCACCATCCAGGACGGCGACATCTGGATCGCCAACGACGCGGACAACGTTCACGTCCAGCTCGAAACGCTGAAGGCCGCAGACGCTGCCTGAGACCTTTCCCCTCATCACCCACGTCACTCCACGAGGCTCATCATGACCATCGAAACCACCGCAAGCGGTCTGCAATACGAAGATGTCGTCGTCGGCGACGGCGCTGAAGCCACGGCCGGCAAATACGTCACCGTGCACTACACCGGCTGGCTCTACGAAAACGGCCAGGCCGGCAAGAAGTTCGATTCCAGCAAAGACCGTAACGACCCCTTCGCCTTCCACCTGGGCGGCGGCATGGTCATCAAGGGCTGGGACGAAGGCGTGCAAGGCATGAAGGTCGGCGGCACGCGCAAGCTGATCATCCCGGCAGCCCTGGGCTACGGCGCACGCGGCGCCGGCGGCGTGATCCCCCCGAACGCAACGTTGATTTTTGAAGTCGACCTGCTGGAAGTCTGATCCTGCGCTAGAATCCGCCCCGGCTTGCGATGCATCACACGGTGCATCACGAGCCGCCTCCCCCGGCGGGGTGGCAGAGTGGTCAATGCTGCGGCTTGCAAAGCCGTATAAGACGGTTCAATTCCGATCCCCCGCCTCCAGTTTTCCGGCTGCCCACGCTTCACCGTTGCGGCCGCGCCATAGTCGAACCTCCGCCTACACTCGCAACGCCCTGTTTCCGGGCCATCGGGCGTCCGCCTGCGTGACCAGTCTTTACGATTGCTCTATGCTTGCGACATGGCCGTCACCCGAGAGGATCTCGAACAGAACCGGTTGCGCGCCGCCCTGGGTGATTCGCCCGTCGCGTCGTCGTTGCTGACCGAGGCTGCGCTGGAAGCGTCGCTTGCATCGACGCTCGCGCGGTTGTCGGCTGCGCCCGGTGATTGCCAAGACGCCTGGGTGTTCGGTTACGGCTCGCTGATCTGGAACCCGATGATCTTCCACACCGAGGCCGCCCGCGCCACGGTGCACGGCTATCACCGCGGCTTCTATCTATATTCCCGCATCAACCGCGGCACCTGGGACAATCCGGGGCTCGTACTCGGACTGGACCGTGGCGGCAGTTGCCGAGGCGTGGCCTTCCGCGTACCGCGCGACCATGTCGAGCATGAATTCCGCGTGCTGTGGCGCCGCGAAATGCTGACCGGCGCGTATCTCCCTCGCTGGCTGCCGACCGACATCAACGGCAAACGCGTCCTGGCGCTGGCCTTTGTCATGAACCGAGCGCACGAAGCGTACGCCGGCCGCCTGCCCGACGAGCGTGTGGTCGGCTGCCTGCGGAATGCCGTCGGGCTGTACGGCCCAGCGCGCGAATACCTGCAGCGCACGCTGATCGGCCTGGCCAGCAACGGGTTGCACGATCCGTATCTGGACCGCCTATGGTCGCGCCTGCAGGCGATCGACGCGGCAAACGGCCCCTCCGCCACCACGGAGGCAACCGACGCAACGGACACGGCACCGCTGCCCGATCCCTATCTCAGCGCCTGAACCCCCCCGCCATGCTCATCGCTCCGCACCCTGCGCTCAACCAGCTCATCGGCGTCATGCTGGGGATGGCGCTGGCGGTGGGCGACATGGCCAACGCGTGGCAGGAGCAGCATCTGCCGATTCTGCACGTCGCCGCCAGCGCCAGCGGGAAAGCGGCACCCGTTGCGACCCACGCCGCGGACACCCGCCCCGTGCGCCGCAGCGACCCGGCCACGCGTGACCGCGACCTGATCCTTGCCGCACAAGCCGGCAACACGATGGCCATCCAGTCGTTGCTGGCCGAAGGCGCCAGCCTCAAGGCGCGCGACGCCGATGGCCGCACCGCGCTCATCGCTGCCGTCATGGCGCACATGGGCGCAGCGGCACGCCTCCTCATCCAGGCCGGTGCCGACGTCAACATGCAGGACAACACGCAGAACAGCGCCTTCCTGCTCGCTGCCAGCCAGGGCGATGCGGAAACGGTGCGCCTGGCGCTTTCGCACGGCGCCAACCTGCGCGCCACCAACGCTGACGGCGACACCGCGCTCATCCCGGCCGCGCGTCGTGGCTATGTCGAAGTCGTCAATGAACTCGTGAAGGCCGGCGTTCCACCCGATGCCACCAACAACCTGGGCCTGACCGCGCTGATCGAAGCCGTGGCGCTGGGCGATGGCAGCGACAAATACGAGAAGACCGTGCAAGTTCTGCTCGACGGCGGAGCGGACCCGAACCTGGCCGACCGCGGTGGCGTCACGCCAATGCGGCATGCGCGCCAGCGTGGTTTCCACGGCATCGGCGCACTGCTCTTCAAAGCGCGCGGACATTGAAAAAGGGGCCACTGGGGCCCCTTTCTCTTGCTGCGCGCGTTAAGCAGCGGCCGGTTTCCCGGCTGCTTCATTTCTTGCGTTTTCCTGCTCCTGCAGCGTGCGCCACATCACCTTGCCCGTCCCGGACTTGGGCAGCGCGTCCACAAACTCCACCACGCGCGGGTACTTGTAGGCCGCCATGTTGTCGCGCGCCCAGTTGATGATGTCGTCTTCGGTGGTCTTGCCCTTGGCGTGGGCCTTGAGTACCACCACCGCCTTGACCGACTCGCCGCGATACGCATCGCGCGTGCCGATGATGCAGGCCTCCTGCACGTCGGGATGCTTGTACAGCAGGCTTTCCACCTCGGCCGGCCACACCTTGAAGCCCGACGCGTTGATCATGCGTTTCAGCCGGTCGGTGAGGAAGAAGTAGCCGTCTTCGTCCATCCTGCCAAGGTCGCCCGTGCGGAAGAACTTCTTGCCTTCGAATTCGATGAAGACCTCGGCGGTGGCCTGAGGCTTGCCCCAGTAGCCGAGGAAGACCTGCGGGCCGCTGACGATGATTTCGCCCACCTCGCCAATCGGCAACTCCTGCAGCGTCTGCGGATCGACGATGCGCGCGTCGGTGTTGAACACGGGAATGCCCAGGCACTGCTGCTTGGCCCGATCAGCCGGATTGCTGTGCGTCGGCGCGATGGTTTCCGACAGGCCGTAGCCTTCCTGGTAGGCGAGGTTGAAATCCTTCAGCAGGCGCTCCGCCACGGCCTGTGGCATCGCCGCGCCGCCGCCGCCGATGTAGGTGAGGCTCGACAGGTCGAACTCCGCGAGCTGCGGGCTCGCCAGGAAGTCGATGACCATGGTGGGGATGTTCGTCCAATGGGTGATCTTGTAGCGCGAGATCAGCCGCCCCGCGACCTCGCGATCCCAGCGCGGCAGCATCACGACCGTGGAGCCCATGTAGATCGGCGCGTTCATACCGTACTGCATGCCGGTCACATGGAACAGCGGGATGATCGACAGGCTCACGCCCTCCTTCGTCCCATTCGACCACATCGAGCCACCGACGATGTTGTGCATGACCGTGCGATGCGGGTGCATGCAGCCCTTCGGGAAGCCCGTGGTGCCTGACGTATATGGCATCACGGCCAGGTCGTCCGGCCCGGCCGTGTGCGGGCCGGGTACAAGGCGCTGCGCGAGCACGTCGTTCCATGCAACGGCGCCGGGCTGCGCCGGATGCTGCGCGGTGATCCAGGCGGGGGGTGCATCTTCAGGATATTCGTACGTGGCAGGCAGCGCATCGGCGTACGACGTGACCAGCAGGTGCCGGGTGCGCTGCGCTTCCGGCAGCTCGGCGTTGGCCGTCGTCACATTGACGGCCAGATCTGCGCTGCAGATGACCGTGGCGGCGCCCGAATCGGTCACGTAATGCTTGAACTCTTCGGGCCGGTTCATCGGATTGACCGGCACGACCACCGCATCGGCCCTCAAGATGCCGTAGTAAGCGGCCATGAACTGCGGACAGTTCTGCATGTACAGCAATACGCGATCGCCCTTCTGCACGCCCGCCACCTGCTGCAGCCAGCCCGCCACGGCCACCGCATCGTCGTGCAACGCTCGGAAGGTCGTGTGGCGACCGTAAAAAATGACTGCGTCCTTGTCCGGATAGCGTCGGGCCGACACTTCCAGGTTGTACCAAAGGCTCGTTTGCGGCGAGCTGATGTTGTGCGGCAAACGGCGGGGCCAGAACTGGAAGTGCGGTCGTGTCATGCCATGTCTCCGTGAATCTGTGTGTTGTTTTTACCGGATGGTATCCGAACGATCGTTCTATTTTCAACCGTTGCTCTGACATACGTTATTGCCGGGAGCGGGCAGACAGCAGACGGCCTCGCAACGAGCCGCTGCGCCCCCAAGTAAAATGCCTGATACCTCTCGCCGGCGCGTGTGCCGGCGCCATTGCCCCTCAGGAGAAGCCCGACGATGAGCGACATCACCTCGCAGAATTTCGCGCAGGAAGTGGTCGAAACCTCACGCCAGATCCCGGTGCTGGTCGATTTCTGGGCGCCGTGGTGCGGTCCCTGCCGCACATTGGGCCCGATGCTGGAAAAGCTGGAGGCCGAATACGCCGGTAAGTGGAAGCTCGCCAAGATCAACTCGGACGAAAACCCCGAGCTTTCCGCCCAGTTCCACGTCCGCAGCATCCCGTACGTGGTGGCGTTCGTGGACGGCAGGCCGGTCGACCAGTTCGTCGGCGTGTTGCCGGAAGCGCAATTGCGCGCGTTCCTGGATCGCGTGATTCCGCAACCCGCAGAAGTCGCCTATCGCGAAGGGCTCGCCGCGAGCCAAGCCGGCGAAACCGCCCACGCGCGCGAAGCGTTCCAGAACGCGCTGGCCTTCGACCCCGGCTTCGATGCCGCGCGCTTTGCGCTGGTGAACCTGCTCCTCGACACCGGCGACGCGCATGCCGCGCAGGGCGAATTCGCCTTGCTTTCACCCAAGGCGCCGCAAGATGAGCGCTATGCCCCGCTGGAAACGCGGCTGAAAGCCACTGAACGAGCCGATACGCTGCCCGATGCCGGCGCCCTGCGCACGGTCGTGCAAGCGCAACCGGACAATCTGCAGGCGCGGCTCGACCTTGCCCAACAGTACATCGCCGGCCAGGATTACGAAGCCGCCCTGGAGCAATTGCTCGCCATCGTCGAGCGGGATCGCGCCTTCCGCGACGACATTGCGCGCAAGACCATGGTGTCGGTGTTCGACATGATGCGCGACGCGCCCCAGGCGGTATCACACTGGCGCCGGCAGCTTGCGTCCAAATTGAATTGAGGCAGCCATCATGCGATTGATCTACGTGGCCGATCCGATGTGTTCCTGGTGCTACGGCTTCGGTCCACAGTTGGCTGACCTGCGCAAGCGGCTGGCGGACACGCTGGGCGCACCGGCGCCTGTTACGGTCATCACCGGCGGCCTGCGCCCCGCGCAGCGCGAACCGATGGCCGCAGACAAGCGCGACGAAATCCTCCACCACTGGCATGCCGTGGCCGAACGCAGCGGGATGCCGTTCGACCAGTCGCCCGCGGTGGCGATGCGCCGTGACGGCTTCGTCTACGACACCGAACCCGCCTGCCGCGCCGTCGTCATGGCGCGCGAACACTGGGCTGAGGACGACGAGCGCGTGCTCACCTTCTTCCATGCCATCCAGCACGCCTTCTACGCCGAAGGCCGCGACACCACACAGGCCAGTGTGCTGCGCGACGTTGCGCTCGCCAATGGCGTCGAGGCGGAACACTTCGATGCCGTGTTCGACACGGATGCGCTACGCGATGAAACACGCGAAGACTTCCGCCTGTCGCGCCGCTGGGGTATCACCGGCTTCCCCAGCTTGCTGGCCGAACAGGGCGGCACGCTGTACCAGATCGGGCGTGGCTATGCCCCGTCCGTGGCGCTCTATGCGCGGGCGGTGGAAGTGCTGCAGCAACATCCCGCGCCGGACGCCGGCTAATACGTTTGCCCGTCGTCAAACTGTGGCGAGGCGGCCGTCGCTTAAGCTGACCGCCTCGCCCATCCAATTCTTCAGCCTGCCATGCCCGTGATCGAATGGTCGGAGGCACTCCAACTCGGAGACGCTGCCACTGACGCCAACCACGTCGAGTTCTGTGCGTTGCTCAATGCCGTTGCAGATGCACCGGATGCCGAGTTCATTTCCGCGCTCGACGCCTTCATCGACCACACAGAGCACCACTTCGCTGAAGAGAACGGATGGATGGACGCGGCGGACTTTCCCCCGCGCCACTGCCATCGCGGCGAGCACGACAACGTGCTGGCGCTGTGCCGCGAAGTGCGCAAGCGCGCCGCCGCCGGCGACATGGACCTCGGCCGCAGGCTCGTGGCGGAGCTGCCCGCCTGGTTTGCCCAGCATGTCGACGTAATGGACCGCATGATGACGACGTATCTGGCGCAAATGGGCAATTCGGTGCGCAATATCGAGCACGTTGGCTGAACGCGGGTTGTCGACCGGCGATCTGCTGCCTAGAGTCAGAATGGCCCTGCCCGCTGGCCTTCGTTGCGCGGGCGTCCACTCCAGCCTGGGAGCGCCCATGAAGATCGTCAACGATGCCTCGTTTCAATCCGATGTGATCGACGCCTCGCAACGCAACCCGGTGGTCGTGTGCTTTGCCGCAGAGTGGAGCCACCCGAGCCAGGCCGCCGTGGCCAGCCTCGAGCAGATGGAATCGAGCTACGCCGGACGCGCCACGTTCGTCACCATGGACTTCGACGAAAACCAGCACACCGCCGATCGATACGGCGTGTCGGTCATGCCTGGTTTTGTGGTCTTTGCTGACTGCCAGCCGCGCGATGGATGGTCGGGCGTCTATGCCGACACCATCCGCGAGAAGCTCGATCAGGTCATTCCTCGATCAAGCAATACGCCATCAGACGCCGGCGATCGCCCGCAGCGCCGTTGACGCGGCCACCATCCCGAACACCGCAGTCACGCATACGGACGAACCAAAGCCCGCGCATGCCAGGCCTTGCGGCCCCTGCGCAGGCTGCGGTGCGGGCGGCGCGTTGACCACAGCAATCTCCCCTGCCGCCGCGAGGTCGTCGATGCCGGCGTGGCTCGACTCAACCGGCAACTCGACGGCGCATGCCTGCTGCTCGGGTTCCGGATAGCGCAGGGGCTCGTCGGAAAACACTGCGTCAATACCGAAGCGGGACTTCGGGTTTTTCGAAAAGCCATGCTGGCGGCGCAGGTTGCCGCGTACCTTGGCGAGCAGGGGATCCTGAATCGTGCGCGAGAGGTCCGTCACGCGAATGCGCGTCGGGTCCAGTTGCCCGCCGGCGGCGCCGCACGTCACAACGCGTTTGCCGTTGCGTTTGCAGAACGCAATGATGGCCGTCTTCACTTTCACCGCATCGATCGCGTCGATCACGTAATCGAACGGATGGCCGAGCAATGCTTCGACGTTCTCGACCGTCACGAAATCGTCAATGCGGCTGATCTCGGCGCGCGGATTGATCTGCAGAATGCGCTCTGCCATGGCGTCAACCTTGGCCATGCCATACGCGTCGCCCAGTGCGTGGATCTGCCGGTTGGTGTTGGACACGGCAATGTGATCGAGGTCGATCAGCGTGAATTTGCCGACACCGCAGCGCGCCACTGCCTCGGCCACCCACGAGCCCACGCCGCCGATGCCGATCACGCAAACGTGCGCCGCCGCAAAACGCTCAAGCGCATGGGGGCCGTACAGCCGGGCAACCCCACCAAAGCGGCGTGCGTATTCGTCATCGAGGATGGGCGGGTGCGCTGGCGCGCTGATTGCTACTTGGCTCATGACACAATTGAATCGTGGTTGCGCCGAACTATATATCAACGCGCGCGGTCGCATTTTTGTGCCAATACCGACAAAAACACGATGCGTACATCCGGCAAACTCGCCCTCGGACTGGTCATCACACCCGTGGTCATCGTGGCAGCGGCGGTCATCTTTGTGCTGACGTTCGACTGGAACCGCGCCAGGCCTTATCTCAATGATCGCGTCTCGCAAGCCATCGGACGCCCCTTTGCCATCAACGGCGATCTGGTGCTCACGTGGAAGAAGCCCGAAGGCGAATCCGGCTGGCGTGCTTACGTGCCCTGGCCTCGGTTCATTGCCAACGACATCACCGTCGGAAACCCGGATTGGGCCAAGCAGCCGAACGTGGCCACCATCCGGCAACTCACGTTTGTGCTGGAGGCACTGCCGCTGCTCGCGCATCGCATTGTCATCCCGAGCGTCACACTCGACACCCCCGCGATTGCGCTTGAGCGCGACAAGCAGAACCGCAACAACTGGACGTTCGATCTGACGGGCGGCGAAGGCGACAACAAGAAGCCATCAGACTGGAAACTCGACCTGCGCGAAATTGCGTTCAGCAGGGGCTCGCTGGCGCTGGACGACGACATCAAGCGCATTCACCTGACGGCAACCGTCGACACCATAGACAACCAGACGCTGTACACCGCGGCTAACGGCACGGCCATCAAGAGCGCGGATCAGCCCGCCAAGGAGCCGGCTGCGTCCGGCGCCGCAGCCTCCGCTACCGCGGCACAGACGCCGGCGGCGCCGGATCCGCAGCAGCCTTATGGAATCGCGTGGACGGTCAAGGGCACCTATAACAACGCCGCCATCACGGGCAGCGGCAAGGCGGGCGGCGTGCTCCGCCTGCAGGACGCGCAACGGCCCTACCCGCTGCAGGCCGACGTGACGGTCGGCAAGACCCGCATTGACCTGGCCGGCACGCTCACCAACCCCGCCAGCCTGACAGCGATCGACTTGCGCGTGCACTTGTCGGGCGCGAGCATGGCGCAGCTGTATCCGCTGACCGGCGTGGTGCTGCCGGATACGCCCCCCTTCGACACGCGCGGCAGGCTGATCGGCGAGTTGCGAAAACGGGGTTCGACGTGGCGCTACGAGAAATTCACGGGCCGCGTGGGCGGCTCCGATTTAGGCGGCACCCTCGCCTATACGATGCGCGAGCCCCGTCCGCAATTGACGGGCGAGTTGGTTTCGCATCAATTGCTGTTTGCCGACCTCGCGCCCATCATCGGCGCCGACTCCAACGCCAGCAAAGCCAAGCGTGCTGACCCGAGCACCGACCCCGGCGACAGCAAGACCGTGCGCCAGCCTGCCGACAAGGTGCTGCCGGTGGAGCCCTTCCGCACCGATCGCTGGAACGCCATCGATGCCGACGTGAAGTTCACCGGCGAGCGCATCGTCCACACCGCAGATCTGCCGATCAACCACCTTGTGACGCACGTCAAATTGCAGGATGCGGTGCTCACGCTGGACCCGCTTAACTTCGGCGTTGCGGGCGGTACGCTCAGCTCCAACATCCAGCTCGACGGGCATGCCACGCCCATGCAGGCGCGCGCCGCGCTGGCAGCACGGCACTTCAAGATCAAGCAACTGTTCCCGAAGATCGAGTCCGTGCGTGCAAGCGTGGGCGAGATCAACGGCGATGCGCGGCTCTCGGCCACGGGCAACTCGGTGGCGGCACTGCTCGGCTCTTCCAACGGCGAGGTGAAGATCCTGGTGGAGCAAGGCACCATCAGCAAGTTCATCCTGGAAGCCATGGGGCTGAACGTCGGCAACGTGATCCTGACCAAGCTCTTTGGCGACAAGCAGGTCACCATCAACTGCGCGGCCGGCGACTTTGCCGTGAGCGATGGGCTGGCGCAGGCACGCACGTTTGTGGTGGATACACAGGATGCCGTCATCGACGTGACCGGCGCGACGAGTTTCAAGCAGGAAGCGCTGGACTTCACCATCCATCCGGATTCGAAGGGGCTGCGCGTGTTTTCGCTGCGCACGCCGCTGTATGTGAAGGGCACTTACAAGCATCCGGATGTGTCGGTCAACCCGGCCGTCGTGGCGCTGCGGGCAAGCGGCGCAGTGGCGCTGGCACTGACGGCGCCGGTGGCGGCGGTACTGCCTGTGCTTGAGCTCAAGCCGGCGCCCGAAAGCGCCTGCGGCAAGCTGCTCGCCGATGTGCGCCAACGCCCGATCGCACCGCCGCCCGGCCAGACATATCACAGCAAGAAGCCGGGCCGCACGCCGGAAGGCGATTTAAAGTCGACGCAGCCCGACTCGGGCAAGACCGCAGCGCCGCAGCGTCGCGCAGGCCCCCCGTCGCGCGACCCGCTGACCACCGGCGGCTGAACCCCGCCGCCGGCACCATCGCCGCTACTGCGATGAACGCCGCTTTGCGATGGCTTCCGCCGTCACCGGCGGCGTGGCCGGGTCACCAAACTGGCGCGTGACGTAGTTCGTGAGGGCGGCAAGCTGCTCCTCCGACAACTGACGGGCAAAGGCCGGCATGCCGATGTGCTTGTCGCCAGCCTTGCGCTCAATGCCAAACAGAATCACCTGCACAAGGTTGGTCGTGTCCCGCGTGCCCACCGTGGAGTTGTGCAGCAACGGCGGGTAGTAGCCATCGGGCGTGCCGCGTCCATCGGCCTGGTGACACGACGCGCAATTGCCCAGATACAGCCGTGCGGCGTCAATCGTGGTCTCGATGGGCTTGCCGCGCAGCGTCGTCACATCGGTGGCGGGCTTGCCCCAATCCTGCCGTGCGCGTTCAAGGTTGTTGCTCACCGCAGGCACGGTCCGCAGATATTCGGCGATGGACTCGACGTCCTGCACCGTCATCTTCGAAAAGCTGTGCTGCACCGCTTCACCCATCGGCCCCGCGGCCTGGGCCACTCCGGGCACGCTGCCGGTACGCAGGTATTGGACGAGCTGCTCGCGCTTCCACGCGCCAATGCCGCTCGTTGGGTCCGACGTGATGTTGAAAGCCGTCCAGCCCGCGAGTGTTGAGCCCGCCAGATAACCGCTGCCGCGCTCATCCAGTGCCTTTTCCTGCATGGCGAAACCGCGCGGCGTGTGGCACGTGCCGCAGTGTGCCAGCCCTTGCGTGAGGTACGCACCGCGATTCCACGTCGGAGATTTGTCGGCCTTCGCTACGTACGGCTCGCTCTTGAGGAAGATGAGGTTCCACAGCTTGAGCGGCCAGCGCATGTTCAGCGGCCAACGGATGGTGCTGCGCGGCCGTCGGTTTTCCACCGCCGTGACGCCGTTGCGGAAGTACGCATAGAGATCGCGCATGTCCGCATCGTTGATCTTCGCGTACGACGGATACGGCATGGCGGGATACAGATTATTGCCGTCATCGTCCACGCCTTTTCGCACGGCGCGCTCGAATTCTTCGTAGGTCCATTTGCCGATGCCGGTCTTTTCATCGGGCGTGATGTTGCTGCTGTAGATTGTGCCCAGCATCGGGATCTGCATCGGCAAGCCGCCGGCAAACGGCTTGCCGCCCGGCGCCGTGTGGCAGGCTGCACAGTCGGCCGCAATGGCGAGGTATTCGCCGCGTTTGATCTGTGCGGTGTCGGCCGGCGTGTCCTTCGCCCACGCATTGGCCACCAGGCCGGCGAGCAACAGCAGCGAGAAGGAAGCGATCGCTTTCATCTCACGCCTCCTTCTTCAGTTGATCGGCAATCCGCAGGGCCAGTGCCGCGATGGTCAGCGTCACGTTGACGGTGCCCACCGTCGGCATGGTGGAACTGCTGCTGATGAACAGATTCGGATGGTCGAACGTCCGGCAATCCTTGTCGACCACCGAGTCTTTCGGATCGGCCCCCATGATGGTTGCGCCGGTGATGTGATTGTTGGGCGCGAAATCGTCGTGGAATTCGACATTGGTGCCGCCCATTACCTGGGCTACCGTCGCGTAGACCTCCCGCGTATGCACGGCGCTGCGTTTAACGTAATCGTCAATGTGGTACGTGATCTCGGGGCGTGGAATGCCGATGGCGTCCACTTCCGTCGCACTCGGCACGATGCGGTTCTCGGGCAGCGGCAGGATCTCGTGAAAGCTGTCGAACTGCACGTAGCGCGCGGCCTGGTCGCGAATGCGTGCATCGAGGTCGGCCGGTTTGATCAGCTTGCCTTCCTTGAAGATGCGCTGCGTTTCCTGCTCGATGCGCGAGATGTTCGACAGGTGCAGCTTCTTGCCGGCCTGCGTGGCGCGAAACGGCCCATCGCGAAAGCCGATCAGCGACGTCATTTCCTGCGGCCCGCGTCCGGGCCATAGCTTGCGGTCGGCATAGAAGCTCACGCCGGTGCCGGGATGGTCCATCAGGTTGCGCCCCACCATGTCGGAGCTGTTGCCCACGCCCTTGGGAAAATCCTGGCTGGTTGACATCAGCATGAGCTTGGGCGTTTCGATGCCGTTGGCGGCCAGCACGAACCACTTGCCTTCCACGCGGTGCTCTGCGCCTTTCGCGTCTTTGTAGCGCGCGGCCACGATGCGCTTGTTTGGGCCGACTTCGAGCTTGAAAACCACGGCGTTCTCGATCAGCCGAGCGCCGGCCTGCTCGGCTTTCTCTACATGGAAGATGCCGTTGTACATCGCACCGATCGGGCAGATCGGCATACAGTTGTTGTTGCCGCAGCAGGTCGGGCGGCCGTCGTACGGGCGGCTGTTGCGCGCCACGGGTTCGGTCACCACGTGGAAGCTCGCGTCGTGCGCATTGAGCGCTTCCTTGATCGTGCGCTCATTGAACGAGAGCGGAAGCGGCGTCATCGGATAAGGCTGGCTACGCGGCGAGCCGAGGTCTTCGTCGTTCGGTCCCCAGACGCCGAGGGCCTCTTCGGCCAGGCCGTAATAGCGCTCCAGATCCTGATACTGGATCGGCCAGTCGCGCGCGATGCCGTACACGCTGCGCAGCTTGAAATCGTTCGGAAGGAAGCGCCACGTCGATGCGGCCCAGTGCCAGGTCGTGCCGCCCACCGCCCGGATGTACTGCGAGTTGAACTGATGCTCACCCTTGAGCACGAGGTAGTTGTTGGGTGGCCCGTATTCCGGGTGCGGCGCCCATGCCGTCGACGGATACGGCGCCATGAAATCCATCTTGTCGGCCTGGTTGCGGAAGCGCTCGACAATTTCCCAGCGCGGCAGGCGCGGGCCGGCTTCGAGCATCAGCACTGACTTGCCCGCGCGCGCCAGCTCGTACGCCACCAGCGCCCCGGCCACGCCGGAGCCCACCACTACGATATCGGCTTGTTGGCGAGTTTGTTCAGATTGGGCCATCAGGCTTGCCTCTCGACGGGGGGCTCGGCCCAGAAGCCGGGCTGGTTGGGGCAATACGTGCGGATGACGAGCGTGTCTGAAACCACGCTATACATCAGCGCTTGCTCGTACGTGACGACATTGCCGTCGACCACACCCAGGTACCAGGCTTCCAGAATCTGCAGCGCCGTCTTCTGCTGCGCATCGGAAAGCGAGCCCACTGCCAACGCCTGCGCCAGCGGCCGCAGTTGCGCGGCAAAGTCGGCGCTCGATTTGCCCAGCGCCGCCAGCAACCGCGTGCCCACGCCGCGATCCAGCGAGGGCCGTGCCGTCAGCGCCTGTGACAACGCGATGAATGCATCGAGCGATTCAGTCGGGCCCTGGGCGACCGCGCGCAGCACCTGCGAGCCCGCCAGCCCGGCCGCGGCCAACGCGAGTGTGCCCTGCAGCCACTGGCGGCGCGTCAAGCCGGCAGGGGTGTCGGGATCATGGGAACGGGGGACCATTTTCGACATCCTGTTGAAATTTTTGTGGCAGACGCGGCGAGCGCCGCAGCCTGATGCCCTTGACTAGCCAATATAGGCGGCGCAAAACGGACCGCCAGCCTTCCGCCGCAAGCGCAAACCGTGCCAGCCCTTTTGCGCGCAAGCAAATAACGGCAGGCGGTGTTTGTCTATACTCGGCCCGTTCGCATGCCGCATTCGCCACGCTCATGACCTCCATTGCCGATATCCGTACCGATTACGCCCGCGCTTCGCTCGACATCGCCGACGTGGACGCCAACCCCCTGCGCCAGTTCCGCCGCTGGTTCGACGAAGCCCTGAAGGCCGAGATCGCTGAAGTCAACGCCATGACGCTCGCCACCGTCGACCCGCATGGCCAGCCCTCGGCCCGCATCGTTCTGCTCAAGAACCTGGACGAACGCGGCTTCACCTTCTTCACGAACTACGCCAGCCACAAGGGCGAAGAACTGGCCGCCAATCCGCGCGCAGCGCTGCTGTTCCACTGGATCGGGCTGGAGCGGCAAGTGCGCATCCAGGGCATCGTCGAGAAGGTGAGCGACGCCGAAAGCGACGCCTACTACCACTCGCGCCCGCTCGGCTCGCGCCTGGGCGCGTGGGCCTCGGAACAAAGCAGCGAAGTGCCCGACCGGGCCACGCTCGAAGCTCGAGAAGCCGAATACCGCCAGCGCTTTGGCGACGCCCCGCCGCGTCCGCCGCACTGGGGCGGCTACCGCCTGCTGCCCGAGCGGCTGGAGTTCTGGCAAGGCCGCCCGTCGCGGCTGCACGATCGGCTGGAGTACCGCAAGCACGCCGACGGCAGCTGGACAATCGTCCGCCTTGCCCCGTAGTCCGGAGCGGACGGCGCCGCAACAGGCTATTGCGCATTGCGTCATACCGGCACGGCGCTTGCTGCAACGGGCTTGGCCCGGCACCCGCCCGCAAGACCCGCACAGCACAATGGGAAAGTTTGTCGTAAGCTAATGTGATGCGTTCGGGCCGCAATCCGATGGCCGACCCGAACACCTGCACATCAGGGAGGCGTCGACATGTTTTTCCAACAGGCGATTGACCGCAAACTCGAACAGTGGATCCACGACATCCGCGAGTCTGCCGACCTTCCTGTCCGCCTGCGGTTATGGAACGGTGACCAATACGAACTGGGCCGCTTCGATCAGCCCCGCGTCACGCTCACCGTGCGCGAAGCGAGCGCCCTGCCGCTGCTGCTTTCCCCTACCCTCAACAACCTCGGCGAAGCTTACGTCCAAGAGAAGATCGACCTGGACGGCAAGCTCGCCGACATCATCAACGTGGGTTACAGCCTGGCTTCTGCGGCGGCAGTCAGCAGCGGCAATGCGCTGGCCCGCGTGGTGCGCCACTTTGCCCATACCAAGGAAGGCGACAAGGAGTCGATCCAGTACCACTACGACGTTTCCAACGACTTCTACAAACTGTGGCTGGACCAGAACATGGTCTACTCGTGTGCCTACTTCGAAAACGGCGATGAAACGCTCGACGAGGCGCAGCTCAAGAAGATCGACCACATCCTCACCAAGATCCGCCTGCAGCCCGGACAGACGCTGCTCGATATCGGCTGCGGCTGGGGCGCGCTGGTGCTGCGTGCAGCCCAGAAGTACGGTGCGCGCTGCCTGGGCGTGACGCTGTCGCAAAACCAGTACGACCTCGCCACCGAACGCGTCCGTGCTGCGGGCCTGCAAGACCAGATCGAGATTCGCATCCAGGACTACCGCGATCTCACGGGCCAGTTTGACCGCATCACCAGCGTCGGCATGTTCGAGCACGTAGGCCGCAAGAACCTGCCAGGGTATTTCCGCCGCATGCACGACCTGCTGGCCGACGACGGCATTGCCATGAACCACGGCATCACTTCGTCGGACTCGGCCGGCGGCGAAAGCTCGATGGGCGGCGGCGACTTCATCGATCGCTACGTCTTTCCGCAAGGGGAGCTGCCGCACATTTCGCTGGCACTGAGCGCCGCGCAGGATGGCGGCCTGGAAGCGCTTGACGTTGAAAGCCTGCGCCGCCACTATGCGCGCACGCTCGAACACTGGGCCGAGCGCTTCGAGACCAACGGCGAAACCATCCGCGCGATGGTGGGCGAAAAGAAATACCGCATCTGGCGCGTCTACCTGGCCGGCTGCGCGCACGCCTTCGACGCCGACGAGATCTCGATCTTCCAGACCGTGTTGCAGAAGTCCGGCAAGTCGGCGTCGACGATCCCGTGGTCGCGCCGCTATATCTACGCGTAACCATTTGACCGCCAGTTTCCCCATCGACGATCTGTTCGGCGCGCCGCCCGCCCCCACCGACGGCGCGGCCGCCGAAGCAAGCAAGTCCGCTCCGAAACCCAAACGTTCCCCCGCCCGCCAAGGCGTACTGCCGGCGCTGTTCGCACCCGAAGTGGCGGAACTCGCGCAACGCTTGCCGCGCGGCCTGCGCATCGGCACGTCATCGTGGTCGTATCCGGGGTGGGACGGGCTCGTGTATGGGGGCGAGTATTCCGAGTCCATGCTTGCCCGCAAGGGCCTGACGGCGTATGCCCAGCACCCGCTGCTGCGCACGGTCAGCATCGATCGCGGGTTCTATTCGCCGATCCCACTGGCGGACTACGTCGCCTATGCGGCCAGCGTGCCGGAAGATTTCCGCTTCGCGGTCAAGGCAACCTCTGCCGTATGCGACGCTTGGATTCGCGAATCGGACGGGCGCGGCCGCATGGCCAATCCTGCCTTCCTGAATGCTGAATTTGCGATCCGCGATTTTGTCGAGCCGGCCACCCGCGGGCTCGGGAAGCGATGCGGTCCGCTCGTGTTTCAGCTTTCGCCGCTGGGCGCGCTGGCTGAAGATGCCACCGGTTTTGTGGAACGGCTTGAAGCATTCCTGGCCGCGTTGCCTCCACTCGATCCGCAACTCAATCCCGACGCTGTCTACGCGGTGGAGTTGCGCGACGCCACGCTGCTCACGCCGCGCTTCATCAAAATGCTGCGCGCGGCGGGGGTACGTTATTGCGTCGGCCTGCATGAGCGGATGCCGGCAGTGGACCGGCAAGCGGCCGCCGTTGCGCTGCTGGATGAAGGTGGCGGTGGCCCGTTGGTGGTGCGCTGGAACCTGAACAGCCGCTATCGCTACGCGCAAGCCGAAGCAGCGTACAAACCGTTCAACAAGCTCGTCGATGAAGACCCGTTCTCGCGCGAGACGCTGGCCGACATGGCCGTCGCCGCGCTGGCGGCCGGGCGCAAGGTGACGATCCTGGTCAGCAACAAGGCGGAAGGATCGTCCCCGCTGTCGTGCATCAAGCTGGCCGAGGCCATCGCCGCGCGCCTGCCGGCAGACGCAGCGTAGCCTCGACGCCGGCTCCAGCCGACGCCTAGCCCTGCAAGCGGTGCGCGAACTGCTTGCGGAACTTCGCCACCTTGGGCGAGATGACGAACGCGCAGTAGCCCTGGGCCGGGTGGTCGCGGAAGTAGTTCTGGTGCTCGTCCTCTGCGCGCCAGAAGGTGACCTTGCCGTCAGCGGCATCCACTAGCTCCGTCACGATGGGCGCTTCAAAGATGTCGCTGGCGCCCAGCTCGGCGATGGCCGTGCGCGCCGTCGCCAATTGCTCGGGCGTTTGCGCGAAGATGGCCGAACGGTATTGCGGGCCGACATCGTTGCCCTGGCGATCCACCGTGGTGGGGTCGTGGATGGCGAAGAAGATGTCGAGAATCTCGCGATACGGGATCACGGCGGGGTCGAACTTCACGGCCACCACTTCAGCATGGCCGGTATTGCCGCTGCAAACGGCACGGTAGCTCGGATGATCGACCTGGCCGCCGGCATAGCCGGACACCACGCTCTGCACCCCTTGCACCTCCTGGAACACAGCTTCCAGGCACCAGAAGCAGCCTCCGCCCAGGACGGCGGTTTCAAGGGCACGTTGTTCAGTCATTCGGATTCTCCTGCATTGATTGGGCTGCCATTGGTCGGCCGAAGACGCCAATCCTGACACAGTCGCCATCATGTGGACGCGACATCACGCAAAGCCCTACGTCCGGGCGGCCTATCGCTCGTCCGTTACAATTGCACATTACTTTCGGTAGTTTTCATGGACCAACACGGAGCCATTCCCATGGATGCGCGCGACCGGGAATCTTCCGCGCGCGAGGCGTCGTCACATCGACGCCCACATGGCCGCGCCACCCCGCCCGATTTCGATGCCGCGCATTTCCGGCATGCCCTGTCCCAGTTTGCCACTGGCGTGACGGTGGTCACCACGCGCTCGGAAGGCCGGCCCGGAACACCGGCGTTTGTCGGGGTGACAGCCAGCTCGTTCAATTCGGTGTCGCTCGACCCGCCGCTGGTGCTGTGGAGTCTGGGCATGCAGGCGAATTCATTCCCACTCTTCCACGCCGGCTCGCACTACGTCATCAATATCCTGGCCGCGGAGCAGCTGGACCTGTGCAAGCGCTTCGCCACGCTCAAGGGCGACCGCTTCGCCAACATCGACTACCGCCTCAGCCCGACCGGCCTGCCGATCCTCGCGCAATCATTGGCCTGGTTCGAGTGCCATAACCGCAGCCGATACGACGAGGGCGATCACGTCATCTTCGTGGGCGAAGTCGAGCGCTGCGGCGTCGTCGACGCTGAGGGTGCGCCGCTGGTGTTTCATCGCGGCGCGTTTTCGTCGCTCACCCGCCTCGGCGACTGAGTCGCCGTCATGCGGCGGTAATGTCCTGGCCATGGCCCGCTTCGGTCGACAAGACATGGGCCACTATCCGCGCATGCTTGCACGGGGATTGATCGCCGCCAGCAGGCGGAGCGCTAGTTAGCCCTTCCCGCGCTTGCCCGTCGCCCCGCCTTCCAGCGGGCGCACGCCACGCGCGTCCATCAGCAGCGCGAGACCGCCCTCGCGGTCCTTGATGGTGCGCAAGACGATATTCGAGCGGATATCCATCACGCCGGGCGTCTTGTACAGCCGCTCGATGATGAATTCCGAGTAGTGCTGCAGATTGGGCGCCTGCACGCGCAGGATGTAGTTGCAATCCCCGGTGATGATGTAAGCGGCCACGATCTCGGGCCAACTCTGCACGGCGGCCATGAACGTCTCGTGCCAGCCCGTCACGTCTTGGCGCATCGACACCTGCACGATCGCTTCCAGTTCCAACCCGAGCGCGGCGCGGCCCAGTTGCGCCCGATAACCGGTGATGGCGCCGCCCTCTTCCAGCATCCGCACACGCCGCAGACAGGCCGAGGGCGACAGCGCGACGCGCTCCGCCAAATCCTGGTTGCTGATGCGGCCGTCTTCCTGCAACACCTGCAGAATGCGCAGATCGGTGGTATCGAGTTGCATCTTTCGTGCTTCCTTGCGTCATCGCTTGATTGCTTTGCATTTTATGCGAATCTCACGCGATGACGCGCACGATTATGCAAACCCATTGCGCGCGGATTTCCCTATCATTTCGGCACGGATTCAACGAATTTTCCGCCCTGGAGCCGCCTTGGAACGCACTTTGTGGGACATCAGCCCCGCCCTCTCGCCTGCTACGCCCACTTGGCCCGGCGACACGCCGTTTTCGCAGGAAATTGCGTGGAAGCTCGAAGGTGACTGCCCAGTCAACGTCGGGCGCATCACGCTCTCGCCGCATACGGGTGCGCATGCCGATGCGCCGCTCCACTACCGCGCCGACGGCGCTGCCATCGGCCAGGTGCCGCTGGACGCCTACTTGGGCCCATGCCGCGTTATCCACTGCGTAGGTGTAGCGCGCGTCGAACCTGAACACGTGCGCGATGCATTGACTGACGTACCGCCGCGCGTGCTGCTGCGCACGTACGCAGAGATGCCGCAAACCGCGTGGGACGACGACTTTGCGGCCGTTGCGCCCGAGACGATTGCATTGCTGGCCGCGCACGGCGTCAAGCTCATCGGCGTCGACACCGCCTCGCTCGACCCGCAGACCTCCAAGACCATGGACGCGCACCACGCAGTGGGCAAACACGGCCTTGCCATCCTCGAAGGGCTCGTGCTCGACGACGTGCCCGCCGGCGATTACGAACTGATCGCCCTGCCCCTCAAGTTCGCCACGCTCGATGCGAGCCCGGTGCGCGCCGTGCTGCGCAGCCTCCCCTGATCGACACAACGACAGAACACCCACCCCTTTTTACCCGGCATTCACATGACCATCACCCGCAACTCCTGCGTCGAACGCGACGCGGCCGATCCGATCGCCGCGCTGCGCGACGCCTTTGCGCTGCCCGACGGCGTGATTTATCTCGACGGCAACTCGCTGGGCGCCCGCCCGAAAGCCGCGCTCGCCCGCGCGCAGGAAGTCGTCGCCAACGAATGGGGCGATGGCCTGATCCGCAGCTGGAACCAGGCCGGCTGGTTCGAGTTACCGCGCCGCCTGGGCAACAAGATTGCCCCGCTGATTGGTGCACGCGAAGACGAAGTCGTCGTCACCGACACCACATCGATCAATCTCTTCAAGGTGCTGGCCGCCGCGATTCGCGTGCAGCGCGAAGACGCGCCCGCCCGCAAGATCATCGTGTCGGAAACGCATAACTTTCCGACCGACCTCTACATCGCTGAAGGCCTGGCCGACCTGCTGCGCGACGGCTACAAACTTCGCCTGATCGACTCGCCGGAAGAACTGGAAGGTGCGCTGGGCGACGACGTCGCCGTCACCATGCTCACGCACGTGAACTACAAGAGCGGGCACATGTACGACATGGCGGCCGTCTCGGCGCTGGCGCACAAGCACGGCGCGCTGGCCATCTGGGATCTGGCGCATTCGGCCGGCGCCGTGCCCGTCGACCTGCACGCTGGCGGCGCGGATTACGCCATCGGCTGCACCTACAAATACCTGAATGGCGGCCCTGGCTCGCCGGCCTTCGTGTGGGTGGCGCCCGCGCTGCGCGAACGCTTCTGGCAGCCGCTGTCCGGCTGGTGGGGCCATGCGCGGCCGTTCGCGATGGAGTCGCGCTACGACGCCGATGCCGGCATCGGCCGCTTCCTGTGCGGCACGCAGCCGATCACGTCGATGGCGATGGTGGAATGCGGGCTCAACATCTTCGCGCAGACGTCGATGGCCGCCCTGCGCGCCAAGTCGCTGGCGCTCACCGACCTCTTCATCACGCTGGTGGAAACGCGCTGCGCAGGCTTTCCCCTCACGCTCATAACGCCGCGCGACCACGCCATCCGCGGCAGCCATGTCAGCTACGAACACCCCAACGGCTATGCCGTGGTCCAGGCACTGATCGCGCGCGGCGTGATCGGCGACTACCGCGAGCCGCGCATCATGCGCTTCGGTTTCACGCCGCTGTACACGAGCTTTGCCGATGTGTGGGATGCCGTGGAGGTGTTGCGCGATGTGCTGGAAACCGGCGCGTGGCAATCGGCCCAATTCAACGAACGTACGCTGGTGACCTGAGATGTCGAACCCGAACCAACCCGCAGCATCGGGCTGCCCCATGCATGCCCCCCAGGGCGAAGGCTGGCACGACGCGCAGCTCGATTTTTCAAAATCGATGAGCTATGGCGACTACCTCGCGCTCGACCAGATATTGAACGCACAACACCCGCGCTCGCCGGATCACAACGAGATGCTCTTCATCGTCCAGCATCAGACCACCGAGCTGTGGATGAAGCTGATGTTGCACGAGCTGCGCGCCGCGCGGGATTGCGTGCGCAATGACAACCTGCCGCCTGCGTTCAAGATGCTGGCGCGCGTGTCGCGCATCATGGATCAGCTGGTGCAGGCGTGGAACGTGCTCGCCACGATGACGCCGCCGGAATACTCCGCCATGCGTCCGCACCTGGGGCAATCGTCGGGCTTCCAGTCGTATCAGTACCGCGAGATCGAATTCATTCTCGGTAACAAGAACGCGGCGATGCTCAAGCCACATGCGCATCGCACGGAGCATTACCAACAGGTCAAGACTGCACTGGAAACGCCGTCGTTGTATGACGAGGCGGTGCGTTACATGGCGCGTCACGGCTTTGCATTCGATGCGGATTGCATCGAGCGTGACTGGTCACGGCCGGTCACCTACAACGCCTCGGTGGAAGCGGCGTGGCTCGAGGTCTATCGCGACCCGACGCACCACTGGGAGCTGTACGAACTGGCCGAGAAGTTTGTTGATCTGGAAGACGCGTTCCGACAATGGCGCTTCCGGCATGTGACCACGGTGGAGCGCGTGATTGGTTTCAAGCGTGGCACGGGCGGCACCGAAGGTGTCGGCTACCTGCGGAAGATGCTGGATGTGGTGTTGTTTCCGGAGCTTTGGAAGTTACGGACTGACTTGTGACTTTTGCTATTGGTCGATCTCTGGTTTCATCCCCTGCCGGGGCTGACTCACTTTCTTTGTCTTGCCAAAGAAAGTAAGCAAAGAAAGGCGCGCCCGAGATGGCGACTCACCCCTTGAATTTATGTCGCAGAGAGGGGAAGGGAAAAACTCGCTTCGCTCAGACAGTTTCCCTTCCTTTTTCCTCTCTGCAACAGAAATTCAAGGCGCCATCTAGGGCATCAACGGCCAAACCCTTCTCGCCGCCAGCGCTGGCGGCAAAACAGTTTCCGGGGATCTCTGAGCGGCCTACGCGGCGGGCTCAACCACTTGGCCGAGCCGTGCCGCGAACTCGCGTAGCGCGGGGGCCAGTTCGTCGCGGATGCGCTCTGCATCGGCGGACGTGTACGGCGCGCTGCAACTCACGACATACGGCTCGCGCTGGCTTGGCGCGAAGAACGCGACTGCGCATGCGTGGATAGCGGGATGCCAGTCGCGCAGCGATACGGCGTAGCCATTGCGGATGCCGGCTTTCACCGCGTCATCTGCGGCGGCCCCTTCTGCCGCCCACTGCGCCGGCTGCTGCGTGCGCAATGCTTCGTACAAGCGCTCACGCCGCGCGGCGGGCAACGAAGCCAGATACGCCCGTCCCATCGAACTCGACAGCAGCGACAGCCGCGAGCCCACGCCCAAGCCAGATGAACCGCTCATCGACGGGCTGTCGTGGCGGATCGTCTCCAGATAAACCATGTCCAGCCGATCACGCTTGCCCAGTGAGATCGACACGCCAAAGCGCTGTGCAAACGCGCTCATGTGTGGCCGCGCGAGCTGGATCACATCGCTGGAGGCCAGATAGGCAAACCCGAGTGCGAGCACACCGGCGTCGAGCCCGTATTTGCCGAGCGCGTCGTCATAACGCAGGTAACCGAGCGACACCAGCGTGCCAGCCAGCCGGCTGACGGTGGCTTTGGGAAAACCCGTGCGCCGGACGAATTCCTGGTTGCCGAGCAACGTGTCGCCAGGGCGGAATGCGCGCAGCAGTTCCAGCCCGCGCGCGAGTGCCGTGACGAAATTCGGGTCGCTCGACTCGGCGGGCGCCGTGTCGAATTCGGGATCGGGGAGACGGGTCGTGCTCATGGCAAAAAAGCCCTGGAAATCGTCGGTGGTTGCGCTATGATAGCCCTAAATTTCGAAACTGTGTTCCGTATATCGGAACAACAACGACTCGGAGACGACCGCTGTGACCGCTCGCAACGCCTTCAATTGGGCCGACCCCCTGCTGCTCGACCAACAACTGACCGACGACGAGCGCATGGTGCGCGACGCCGCCGCATCGTATTGCCAGGACAAGCTGATGCCGCGCGTGCTGGAGTCGTTCCGGCATGAAAAGACGGATGCATCGATCTTTCGCGAGATGGGCGAACTGGGCCTGCTGGGCCCGACGATTCCCGAGCAGTACGGCGGCCCCGGCCTGAACTACGTCAGCTACGGCCTGATCGCACGTGAAGTGGAGCGCGTCGATTCGGGCTATCGCTCGATGATGAGCGTGCAGTCGTCGCTGGTGATGGTGCCGATCTACGAATTCGGCAGCGAGGCGCAAAAGCAGAAGTATCTGCCCAAGCTGGCCACCGGCGAGTGGATCGGCTGCTTCGGCCTGACCGAACCGAACCACGGTTCCGACCCGGCCTCGATGATCACGCGCGCCAAGAAGGTCGACGGCGGCTACTCGCTGTCGGGCGCCAAGATGTGGATCACCAACTCACCCATCGCCGATGTGTTTGTCGTGTGGGCCAAGCTGCCGAACGACAACGGCGAGGACGAAATCCGCGGCTTCATCCTGGAGAAAGGCTGGAAGGGACTGACGGCGCCCGCCATCCACGGCAAGGTCGGCCTGCGTACGTCGATCACCGGTGAAATCGTGCTGGACGAAGTGTTCGTGCCGGAAGAAAACCTGATGCCGGGCGTACGCGGCCTAAAGGGTCCGTTCACGTGCCTGAACTCGGCACGCTACGGCATCGCGTGGGGCGCGCTGGGCGCAGCCGAAGCCTGCTGGCACATCGCACGCCAGTACGTACTCGATCGCAAGCAGTTCGGCCGCCCGCTCGCCGCCAACCAGCTCGTGCAGAAGAAGCTGGCCGACATGCAGACCGAAATCACACTTGGCCTGCAAGGCTGCCTGCGCCTGGGCCGCATGAAAGACGAAGGCACCGCCGCGGTGGAAATCACGTCGATCATGAAGCGCAACTCGTGCGGCAAGTCGCTCGACATCGCCCGCGTGGCGCGCGACATGCTCGGCGGCAATGGCATCTCGGACGAGTTTGGCGTGATCCGCCACGTGGTGAATCTGGAAGTCGTGAATACCTACGAGGGCACGCACGATATCCACGCGCTGATCCTCGGCCGCGCTCAAACCGGCATTCAGGCGTTCTTCTGATTGCGCTTTGTTTTTCCGGCGAGTTGGGGCACACTCGTGCACCACTCGCCACACCCGTGGCTGCACCTCTCGCCCGTCCTGGGCACCGTTGTTCTCCGCCCCTCCCGATATACCAATTTGCAAATGACCGGGATACGCTACGCCGCATGAATCGGCGGTAGCGCGCGTCTATGCTTCGGTCCAAGTGTCGGCGGATTGTTGGGCCGCACGCCCTCACACCGATAGAACGAGCGCGCAATCCACACGCAGAGTGCAGCGCCACGCGACAAAACCAATCGCGAGACAACGGTCTGGAGAATGCCGGCGCGCGTACGCAGGCACCCGTACCGATATCAAAACCAGAACAGGGCACCCTACGCGGACGACCAAGATCGGCCGGCGCGGAGTCCTGCCAGGAGACAAACCCACCATGGCTGAACAGTCCATTCCGTCGTCGACGGAACTTGGCGCCGCTGGCATCGCCGATGCGCGTGCCATTGATCGCTATTTCCAGATTTCTGCACGCGGCAGCACGCAAAAGCGCGAGGTCGTGGCTGGCATCACCACCTTCATGGCGATGGTCTACGCCGTATTTGTCGTGCCCGGCATGCTGGGCAAGGCCGGCTTTGACACCAGCGCCGTGTTCGTCGCGGTGTGTCTCACCACCGCCTTCGGTTCGCTGCTGATGGGCCTTTGGGCCAAGCTGCCCATCGCCATCGGCTGCGCAATTTCGCTGACGGCGTTCATGGCCTTTGGCCTGGTGCTGGGGCAAAAGCTGACGCCGGAAATCGCGCTCGGCGCCGTGTTCCTGATGGGTGTGGCCTTCACCGCCATCTCGGCTACGGGCGTACGCTCGTGGATTCTGCGCAACCTGCCTTCGGGCGTGGCACACGGCACGGGCATCGGCATTGGCCTGTTCCTGCTGCTGATCGCCTCCAACGACGTCGGCCTGGTGGTCAAGAACGCCGGTGCGGGCCTGCCCGTTGCTCTGGGCCACGTGACCGCCTTCCCGGTGATGATGTCGGTGCTGGGTCTGGCCGCGATCTTCGGCATGGAACGCCGTCGCGTCCCGGGCGGCATTCTGATCGTGATCATCGCCATCTCGGTCCTGGGGCTGATCTTTGACCCGGCCGTGAAGTTCACCGGCGTGTTTGCCGTGCCCTCCCTCGCCGCTGCAGGGCATGCCTCGCTGATCGGCACAATGGATATTCGCGGCGCACTCACGGCCGCCGTTCTGCCGAGCGTGCTGGCGCTGGTGATGACCGCCGTGTTCGACGCCACCGGCACGATCCGCGCCGTCGCCGGCCAGGCCGGGCTGCTCAACGACAAGGGCCACATCATCAACGGTGGTCGCGCGCTCACGGCCGATTCGATCAGCTCGATCTTCTCGGCGTTCTTTGGCGGGGCTCCCGCGGCCGCCTACATCGAGTCGACGGTTGGCGTGGCAGCCGGCGGTAAGACGGGCCTGACGGCTGTCGTGGTCGGCGTGATGTTCCTGGCCGTGATGTTCTTCTCGCCGCTCGCAGGTCTGGTGCCGTCGTACGCAACGGCCCCGGCGCTGATGTATGTCGGCTTGCTGATGCTCTCCAGCGTGAGCAAGCTGCACATGGACGACATGGTCGACGCGCTGTCCGGGCTGGTCTGCGCCGTGTTCATCGTGCTGACCTGCAATATCGTCACCGGCATCATGCTGGGCTTCAGCACGCTGGTCATCGGCCGCCTGGTAGCCGGCGAATGGCGCAAGCTGAACATCGGCACCGTGGCGATCGCGGCTGCGCTGGTCGCGTTCTACGTAGGCGGATGGGCGATCTGATCGCACACGGAACCGTCTTCACAAAAGACAAACCGGCCAGACCCGAAAGGGCTGGCCGGTTTTGTTTTGCACGGCACGACAAAAAACGCCCGGCACAAGGCCGGGCGGCAATCACACTACCAAGGAGACGGTCACTTGTTGGGCTGCGGCGTCAGGCGCAGATACGGGCGCAACGCCTTGTAGCCCTTCGGAAATTTCTGCTTGATGACTTCCTCATCCTTCAGCGACGGCACGATGACCACGTCATCGCCGTCCTGCCAGTTACCCGGCGTGGCCACGCTGTGGTACTCGGTCAACTGCAGCGAGTCGATCACACGCAGCACTTCATTGAAATTGCGCCCCGTCGATGCCGGATACGTAATCGTCAGGCGAATCTTCTTGTTCGGATCGATCACGAACAACGAACGCACGGTGAACGTCTCGCTCGCATTCGGATGAATCATGTCGTACAGCTGCGAAACCTTGCGATCGGGATCGGCAATGATCGGGAAGTTGACGCTGGTGTTCTGCGTCTCGTTGATATCGTTGATCCAGCCCTTGTGGGACTTGACCGAATCGACCGACAGCGCAATCGCCTTGACATTGCGCTTGGCAAATTCGTCCTTCAGCTTGGCGGTCAGGCCCAGTTCGGTGGTGCAAACGGGCGTGTAGTCGGCCGGGTGCGAGAAAAGCACGCCCCAGCTGTTGCCCAGCCACTCATGAAACTTGATGCGGCCTTCGCTTGAATCCTGCTCGAAATCAGGGGCGATATCGCCCAAACGTAGAGACATCGTGTCCTCCATACACAGGTTGGGAACCACTATAGCCAGATTGCCATCCAACCAAAACGACTATAAATTCACAACAACATCACTTTTCGTCATTAGGCCCGGCATTTGCTGACAACAAGGTGGAAGGCATGCGCACATTGCCGGACAATGACTGCGGTCTTGATCCATCGCAGCATGCGCAATGCGGGCGCTTGAAGTTTCGCAACGCCCACACATATGCTAGCGAATAAGCGCGCCGACATATTGACGATTGAACCACCCCGATAACGAGGACCCGACCATGACGAACACTTCCCCCAACCTGGCCGATTCCGTCAATAAGGAGAAACTGATGACCGACGTGAAGACTGTACTGTCCGACGCTGAAACCCTGCTCAAACAAGCTGCGTCCAGCAGCGGCGAAAAGGCCGCCGAGCTGCGCGAGCGCGGCATGGGCATGCTCCGCCAAGCCAAGGAAAAGGCGCAGGACCTGCAAGACGCGGTCGTCCACAAGAGCAAGGCTGCCGCCCGCGCCACCGATGATTATGTTCACGATCACCCGTGGCAAGCCGTGGGCGTGGCAGCTGGCGTGGGCCTGCTGATCGGCCTGCTGCTCAACCGCAAATAACCTGCCGCAGTCTTTCTGGCCGATGGCGCGCGCCTTGTGGGACGCGCCATCGGCCAGTTGCATTTCGGCGGCTCGATCCCGGGCATGGCGCGTGCTGTGTCTGGGGTGTCTCCGATCGCCTCGCACCCTTTCCACACCCCATGACCGACGACACCAGTCCAAAGCTGTTCGCTTCCTTGAAGAAACTGGCCGGCACGGTCGTCTCGATGCTGCAGACGCGGCTCGAACTGGCGAGCGTCGAACTGGCTGAAGAAAAAGAACGGCTGCTTGGCACCGCCTTCCTGGGCATGCTGGCCGTAAGCCTGATTGCACTGTCCATCATGACGCTGACGGCGCTGGTGGTCATCCTCTGCTGGGATACCTATCGCTGGCAGTCTCTGGCCGTCATGGCCGCGCTTTACGCGCTGGGCGCGGTGGCATGCCTTTGGAAGGTGCGCTCGCTGCTGCGCAACGCACCGCCACTGTTCGAGGCCACACTGGCTGAACTGGACAAAGACCGGGAGATCCTGCGCCGATGACTGACCCGACCGAACACGCGCCGTCGCCCGGCACCTCCGGCACTTCCATGAACGAACCCGCATCGAGCGCGCGCCATCACGTGCGGCCGTCACGCCGCAGCGCCGAAACGCGCCTGCCGCTGAGCGTGCGCAAGGAATTGCTGCTGACCCGCGCCGCGCTGGAGCGCTATGACTACGCCCAGGCGCGCAACGATGTGCATCGCGCCACCAGCCGCACCTTTAGCCTGGGCGGCTTCGGGGCACTGCTGCCCAGCTTGATCCGACCATTGGCCCGTCCGAACAGCCTGATGCGGACGTTGGGTATTGCACGTGAATATCCGCTGGTGGGCACCGCGCTGTCGCTCGCATATGCAGGGTTGCGCCGCACCGTCATCGGGCGCCTCACGCGCAAGCTGGGCAAGGTGGGGGTCGTGGCCGGAGCGGCCTGGTGGGCCTACAGGAAATGGCGGGAGGCGCAAGGCCAGGACACCGCCATCGCGCCCACGCGGACACCCGGTGCCGACGCGGACGAGATCATTCCTGGGAGCACTTCCTGAGGGCGAACCACGTAACAAAAAAGGCCGGAAAAGTCCGGCCTTTGTCGTTTACGCACTGCAGTATCAGCGCTCTTTCAGTGCAGCGGAATGGGATGACGCATGCGCTCCCACCGCCGGGCCATACTCTGGCGCAAACCCGACAGACCGTGCGCTTGAAGCGCGGGGCCGTTGTCGGGTTCAACGGTCGGCTCTGTCACACCACCGTCACGCACGACGCCGCGGCGGCCATGCCACATCAGCACGCCGCTGGCCGTCCAGCCGATCACGAACAGCGTGTCGCCAATGTGACTGAGCGACTTGGGGGACGTACCCGCATGAAAAATCGCGCTGAGCATATCGGGAGGCAACTCCGCGCAGATCCAGAGAAAAATGGCCGGCGCCGATGCAAAGACTCCCGGCTGCCACCATGGGTGGGCAACTTGCACTTTTTCGGTCTCCATGGCGCCCTCCATCGCTCTTTTTTAGTGATATTCCGATCCTATGCCGCGTCTGCGCAAATGGCGACCCGCCCGCCGCTGAATGGCATGTCGGATTCGTCCGACATCAGCCTTTGCTCAACGCATCGACGCTGATCTGTTTGGGCTAAGGGCGACTCCGCATGGGCACGTGGATGGCGTCACCACGCCGCAGCCGCACAGCGTCGGCCCAGAAGTATTCAGGATTACGGCTGAGGACCGCCCCACCCGTTCATATGCATAATGCATAAATTCGGCGCATTGATGCCGCACCGTCCGCAACACACTCGCCTCCATGCTGGCCGCCACCTCCCTTGAACGCCGCGATGCACGCTCCGGTGCCACGCTGCTGCAACCCGCCACGCTTGTTGTGCGGGCCGGCGACCGCATTGCCCTGACCGGGCCATCTGGCGGGGGGAAGAGCGTGCTGCTGCGCGCGCTGGCGCTTCTTGATCCGCTCGATGGCGGCCAAGTGACGTGGCAAGGCGAAGCGATCCACGTAAGCGCCGTGCCGGCGTATCGCTGTCACGTCGCATACGTGCGCCAACGCCCGGCGCTGCTGCCCGGCACGGTGGAAGACAACCTTCTGATGCCGTATCAGCTGCGTGCACGGCGCCACAGCGCGGCATTCGACCGTGACGCCGCCATCGCTCTGCTCGCCGGCGCGGAGCGCGACGCCAGCTTTCTTGAAAAAAATGCCAGCGATCTTTCCGGGGGCGAAGCGCAGATCGCCGCGCTGGTCCGCACGCTGCAGACCCACCCGACCGTGCTGCTGCTCGACGAGCCTACGGCGGCGCTCGACCCCGCCTCTGCTCACGCAGTTGAATCGCTGTTGCAGCATTGGTTTGCCCAGGCGCCCGAACGGCATGCATGGATCTGGGTGACGCACGATCCGGCGCAAGCGGAGCGCGTCGGCCGTCAGCATTGGCGCATGGCGGCGGGGCAGCTCAACACGGAGCCCGCACGATGAATGGCCAGGACTTGTCGCTTTCCGCCTGGCAGGTCGGCATTGCGGCCGCGCTGATTCTCGTGAATGGCGCGTTGTCGATTGGGCTGGGCCTCGGGCTCGAGCGACGCCTGGCGTGGGCGGCCGTGCGCACCGTCGTGCAATTGCTGGCGGTAGGTTTCGTCCTCGAATGGGTCTTCGCCCACGCGCATTGGGCGGTAGTGCTGGGCATCGTGGCTGTCATGACGCTGATTGCGGGGCACGCAACCGGCAGCCGCGGCGCGCGCAGTTACGCGGGCTTGCGGTTGGACGGCACGTTGTCGGTTTTCGGCAGCACATGGCTGATCGGCGCGATCGGGCTGGTGGCCGTGCTGCATGCGCGCCCGTGGTATGAGCCGCAATACGCCATCCCGATCATGGGTATGATTCTTGGCAACACGCTCACCGGCGTAGGCCTGGCGCTCGAGCGCATGACCGGCGAGCTGACTGCCACGCGCGACCAAGTGGAGACGGTTCTTGCACTCGGCGGCACGCGCTGGGAAGCGGCGCGCAACGCAGCACGCACAGCCGTACGCGCCGGCATGACACCGATCATCAACCAGATGACCGTGGTCGGGGTGGTGAGTCTGCCCGGCATGATGACAGGCCAGGTGCTGGCCGGGCAGTCTCCACTGGAGGCCGTGCGCTACCAGATCGTCATCATGTTCCTGCTGGCGGCCTCTTCAGGGTTGGGGACGGTCGCGGCGGTGCTGCTGGCGTATCGCAGGCTGTTCAGCCGCGCCCACCAATTGCTGAGTGCGCGCATCACGCAACGCGGCGGAGCGAAATAGCGTGCCGATCGCCCTGTCCTGCGGCCTGGTGCTGCTCAACGAAGATGGCGATGTGCTCCTCGCGCACGCCACAGAGACGCGCCACTGGGACATCCCCAAAGGTGCACCGGAGCCTGGCGAGGACCATCGCGACACCGCCCTGCGCGAGACGCGCGAAGAGACCGGCCTTGTGCTCGACAGCCACGCCCTGATCGAACTCGGCCGGTTTCCCTATCGCCGCGACAAGGAGCTGCATCTGTTTGCCGCGCGCCTGCGCCGCGCCGACGTCGCACTCGAGAGGCTGACCTGCACGTCGATGTTCCACAGCTATCACACCGGCCGCCTCATCCCCGAGATGGACGCGTACCGCTGGGCCACGGCGGAGGAGGTGCCGACGTATGCGAGCCAATCGCTCACGCGATTGTTTGCACAGACGTTGACGCTGGCGAGTATTGATGCCCGCCTCGCCGAGGCCGGGCTGTAGACGAACGGCGCTTAAACCGGCACGTCGCCTTCGATGGTCGTGCGATGCAGCGTGCGCCGATACTTGTCCGGGCAGCCGGGCGCAAAGTGGATGGTGGAGCGGTTGTCCCAGAACAGCATGTCACCAGGGCGCCACTGGTGCGTGTAGACGTTGTCGGCGCGGACGCTGTGGGCGAAGAGCTGCTCCAGCACGCTGGTGCTCTCGTCTTCCGGCAAGCCGATGATGTGCGAGGTGAAGCCTTCGTTGACGAAGAGCGCACGTTTGCCGGTTTCCGGATGCGTGCGCACAACGGGGTGATCGACCGGCGGAACGGCGTCGCGCTGCGCTTGCGTAAGCGGCGGACGCCAGGTCGACAGCGCGCGCAATCGCTCATAGCGGTACACATACGAATGCACCGCGCGCCGTCCTTCGATGATGCGCTTGAGATTGGCCGGCAGCGTTTCATAGGCGCGCACCATGTTGGCGAACAGCGTATCGCCGCCCTCTTCCGGCAGCTCGCGCGTGAGCAGCATCGAGCCGAGGCTCGGCAACGGCTTGTATGAGAGATCGGAATGCCAGTCGCGCCCCGCATCGCCCAGCCCGATTGGCTTACCGTTTTCGACCACGTTGGAGACGACGAGGATTTCCGGATGTCCGCTCAGATGGAACTGGTTCAACACATGAACCTGCTGCGGACCGAAGCGCCGGCTGAAGGCCACTTGCGCCTGCGGCGTGAATTCGACGTCACGGAACACGAGCAGACCGTCATGCGCGAGCCAGGCTTGGCGGATCGCGGCGATGTCGGCGTCAGACAAATCGGCTGCATCGCCCAGGCCCAGAACCTCTGCGCCAAGCGGCGCGTCGGGCAGACGGCGAATGTGGAATCGGGCGGTGTGAACGGCGGGGGCATCCGTGGCAACAACGGCGTCGGACATGATGTAAGCGCGCGGCAATAGACGAATTTCACATTACACTGCCCGCCGCGGTCGTGTGCCAACGAAGGAATGCGCAGATCGATAGGCGTTCAGCCGTAGATGGTGGCGTCAGGCAGGATGCCTTCCAGCGCGTAGCGGCCGATGGCGCGCAACTTGTAGTCAAGCGGGTCGTGCAGCGTATGTGTGCGCGCGTTGCGCCAGAAACGGTCCAGCGCCAGCGCGGCCTTGGTCGAACGTGCGCCCGTCGCCTCAAACAATTCCTGGGCGACGAACAACGCGGCACGATGTGCCAACACCTTGGCTTCGGCCGTGGCAAGCGAGACCTCGGCCCGCTCGTCGGCGCCGAGCGCGGCGCCTTTACGCCAAGCGCGGTCCAACCGTTGGATGGCGCGATCGGCCAGCGCTTCTGCAGCCAGCAATTGCACGCGCATCTCGCCAAAGCGGTGAATTTGGTAAGGATCGTCCGCCGCGCGCTCCACACCCGAGGTGATCCATGGCCGCGACGATTGCAGCGTGTGCTTGCGTGCCTCGTCCAGCGCGCCTGCGGCAATGCCGGTGTAGAGATTGACCAATACGTTCTGCGCGATACAGGAACGCAACGTTTGATATGGCGTGAGGACGGCCTCGGGGCGGACCAGCACTTCGTCTTCGCTGACCTGCACGTGCCGGAATTGCACAGACGCGCTGTCGGTCTGGCGCTGCCCGATCGGATGCCAGTCATCCCTCACCGTGATGCCGTAGCGCGCGGTCGGCACCACTGCGACAACGGGGTTGCCGCTGGCCGCATCGTGGGCAGACACGACCATCACGTCGGAGCCGAGCGTGCCGGAACAGAAACCCTTTTCGCCATCGAGCAGCCAACCGCTGCCCGAGCGCTGCGCACGCAGTCGATGATCGAGCGGATTGACAGCGTTGCCCCACCACCACCCCAGCTCAGCGGTCGGACGCAGGAAGCGTTCGCGTTGCGCGTCGGAGCCGTACAGATAGACGGTCGCGGTTTGCAGATATTGGAAAGCAATCAAATGCCCAAGCGAGCTGTCGACTGCGGCAATAGCGCGCACCGTGGCAAAGGCATCGGCCCAACTGACGCCGGCTCCGCCGTATTGCGTGGGAATCACCAGGGGCAGCAATCCGGCGCGTGCAATCGCCGCTTTCTCGTGCGCGGCATGGCCGCCGTGCTGGTCACGCTGCGCAGCAGTCGCTGCCAGCTCAGCCAGCAGTTGCGTCAGGTCTGGAAGTTGATGCAGATCGTCGAGCTTCATGCGTTTGCCTTGCGTCGGAGACGCCATCCGGTGCAGGCACTATACGGACGGCGCCTACCGCCTTGAAGGAAGCAATCCGCATACGCATATCCAGCGCGCGACTATGTGTAGTGTGCGCACATGCGCTCGAGGCACGCGCGCACATCGCCCACGACGAGGTGACAGCTGCACGCGATCATGAGGTTGCGCGGCAGGCCGAAATCTTCCACGGCCCAGCCGTCGGCATCGTTGCCGTTGGTGTTCGGCACCTGCGCCAGGAGCGGTGCGTCGGGCACGTGATAGCACCACACGTCTTTGCCGCGGGCGATGGCGTAGCCGATTTCGAAGCACGTGCCGGAATCTGGCTCGTGGCCCCGAAAATCCGCTACGTTGGCGAGCACGGCGTCAGCCGAGTCGATCAGCGCGATGTTCTGGCGATAGATCTCCGCAGCGGTGGCAGGGCCGTCGGCTTGCGGAGCGATCGTGTTGTCGAGCGGATACAGGCCGATGAAGCCGAACTCGGCGCACAGCGCCTTCAGGGCTTCGCCGTGCGCGATGGGCTGGGGACGGAAAACATCCGGGCCGGCGAGGTAAAGACGCACCGTCATGACGCGGCCTCGACAACATGCAGCGTCGAAGCCCGCTCGACGAGCGTACCAGGCAGCAATACGACGCGGGCATCCCCGGTCACGCCTTCGATGCGTTCATGCACAAATTCGACGGCCTTGTAACCGATGTCGTACGTCGGTTGCCGGATCGTGGTGATGCCAATCAACTCCGCCCATTCCGGATCATCGATCGACAGCAGGGCTGCCCGCTCCAGCCAGGCCGTGCCGAACTGCGTGCGCAGATGCCGCGCAACGATGAGCGCAACCGGCGCATTGGCAATGAACAGCGCCAGTCGCTTTCCGCCCCGGCGCTGCACGGCATCGATGCGTACATCGATTTCGGCCAGCGCACGTGCAGATGCGGCCGGATCGTTCGGGTCGAGCACCACGGTCGGCTCCGCTGGCAGGCCTCTCGCTGCCATCGTCTCGCGAAATGCGCGTTCACGATCTCGCCGCGAACTGACCTGTTCAAACGGTTGCACGATGAACTGGATGGCATCGAAGCCTTGATCCAGCAAATGCTGCACCCCCAGGCTGACGGCATCACGGTTATCGAGCCCCACGAGGTCGGCGTCGAACCCGTCGACGGTGCGATCCACCAGCACAGCCGGAATACCGCCACCCCGCAAGGGACGCAGCACGGCCTCTTCCGCGCCCAGCGCGTTGACGATCAAGCCTTCGACCCGATACGTCGTCAGCAACTGGACGAACCGGCGCTCCATCTCGATCTCGTTGGCGGCGTGGCAGATGAGCGGCATGTAGCCCAGCGCGTGGCAGGCTGCCTCCACGCCCTGCAGCACTTCAATCGTATAGGGATTGGTCAGATCGGCCACCAGCATGCCGAGCAGCCGATTGCGGCCCCGCTTGAGGCCACGGGCCATTTGGTTGGGCCGGTAGTTCAACCGCTTAATGGCGGCTTCGATGCGTTGTCGCAAATCTTCGGAAAGGACTTGCGTCTCGCCATTCAGGTAGCGGGACACACTGGTCTTGCCGGTTCCCGCTTCGCGGGCCACGTCGGTGATGGTCGCAGGGCGCGAGGAAGAGGATGGGAAATCAGTCACGATGCGCTTCAGAACAGGCCGTCGGCGCGAGGGGCCGGAGCCGGAGTGCGAGGATCATAGCGCAATCCCGGCACGCAGCTCACGAGGTGCGCGCGTGCTCCAGCACCAGTGGATTGACCAGGTTTTCACGTAACGTGCCGGCCAGCGCCTTGATCAGGTTGTCTGCCGCGCAGCGCGCCATGGCGTGCCGCGTCTCGTGCGTTGCGGAGCCGATATGGGGCAAGGCCACCACATTCTTCATCGCCAGCAATGGCGAGTCGGGGGGCAGCGGCTCGTGCTCGAACACATCGAGCCCGGCGCCGCGGATCGTGCCATTGCGCAAGGCATGAATGAGCGCCGCTTCGTCGACGACGGGCCCCCGCGATGCATTGATCAGGATCGCGCCTCGCTTCATCTTGGCCAGTTCCGCCGGCCCGATCAGGTGCTGTGTTTCGGGCGTCAGCGGCACCTGTAGGCACACAAAATCCGATTCGGCCAGCAATGTGTCGAGCGTCACGCGGCGCGCGCCGTACTGCGCTTCGGCCTCGGGATGCGGATGCCGGTTCGTGTAGAGCACGTGCATCCGAAACCCGTGCACCGCACGGCGGGCCAACGCCGCGCCGATCCGACCCAGCCCGAGGATGCCGATCGTCTTGCCGTGGACGTCCGTGCCGTAAAGCTCCGGCCCGATGCTGCGCTGCCAGTTGCCGGCCCGGACCCACTCGGCCAGCTCCACGACACGACGCGCCGACGCGAGAATGAGCGCAAACACGGTATCGGCGGTCGACTCGGTCAACACATCCGGTGTGTGCGCCAGCACGATGCCCCGACGCGTGAGATCAGGCACGTCGAAGTTGTCATAGCCGACGGAGATCGTGGACCACGCCCTGAGGCGTGGCGCGTGGTCGAGCATCCGGGGCGTGATCTTCAAGCTCGCACCGATCGCGCCTTCGGCGTTGGCAAGCGACTCGGTCAACGCCGCAGCGCCGTCGACCTCGACAAGTTCGACATGCTGGCGCAACTGGGCCGCCACATCGTCGGGCAGCGGTTTGTAGGCAACGACAAGCGGTTTCATCGGTTCATTTTCCAGACACAGGATGGGCGAACGCGTACGTTTCTGGCGGCTGCGGCTTGACGCAGAGCGTGAGCACCACGGCGGCCAGGAGCGCGGCGCTCATGAATGCGTACGACGCCAGCGGCGAGCCGGTGGCACCGTTGAGGTAGCCAACGAAGTACGAGCCAACAAACGAACCGAGGGCACCCATGCTGTTGATCAACGCCATCGCCCCACCGGCGACGTTCTTCGGCAGCAGCTCCGGCACGATCGCGAAGAACGGACCATACGGCGCATACATCGCCGCTCCGGCGATCACGAGCAGCACATACGACATCCAGAAATGCGTGGACCCGAGCGCAAACGATGCGGCAAACGCCGCAGCGCCCACCAGCAGGAACGGCCAAACGAAGCCGCGCCGCGACCCCACCTTGTCGGATGCCCACGACGCCGCGAGCATCGCGATGGTGGCCGCAAGGTACGGCAGCGCCGACAGCCAGCCCGTCTCGACCATGCCGAGCGACGAGCCGTTCTTGACGATGGACGGCAGCCACAGCACGAAGCCGTACACGCCAATGCTCCAGCAGAAGTACTGCGCACAGAGTTTGACGACCGCAGGCGAGCGGAAAGCTTCGCCATAGTTGCGCATCGGCTTGATGCCCGCCTGTTCCGTTGCCAAGGCTTGTTCCAAATCGCGTTTTTCCTGAGGGCTCAGCCACGGCGCCTGCGCGGGCTTGTCCTGTACCAGACACCACCAGCACACGGCCCAGATTATGGCGGGCACGCCCTCAGCGATGAACATATGGCGCCAGCCAAACTCGCGCACGAGGTAGCCCGATACCACCGACATCCACAACACCGTCACTGGATTGCCCAGAATCAGAAACGTATTCGCGCGCGAGCGTTCTTGCTTGGTAAACCAGTTGCTGATGTAGATCAGCATTGCCGGCATGACGGCCGCCTCGACTACGCCCAGCACAAAGCGAATCGCGAGCAGCGAGGGAATGTCGCTCACGACACCGGTGAGCGCCGCGCACAAACCCCATAACACCAAGCTGATGAACACGAGCTTCTTCACGCTGCGGCGCTCTGCATAGATCGCGCCCGGTATCTGGAAGAAGAAGTAGCCGAGGAAGAACAGCGCCCCAATCAACGACGACAGCCCCTGGCTGATCCCCAGATCGTGATTGATGCCAGCCGCCGCCGCGAAGCCATAGTTCGCGCGGTCGAGGTAGGCCAGGCTGTAGGTGATAAAGACGATCGGCATGATCATCCACCAGCGCCGCGCAGCAAGTTGCGTTGCCATGTTCGTGTCTCCTTTGATGGTGTGCGTTGCCCGCGAGGGCGGCAGTCGAAGCGCTGCGTTAGACGCTGGGAATGGATTCCGGCTCGCACCCCAGGCGGGCCGTTTCTTCAAGTACGTCGAGCGCGGCACGCGTCGGCAGGCCTTCGGAATCGCCGATCACCTGGATCGCCAGCGCGCCAATCCGGTTGCCGCGCGCAACAGCCTGCTCTGCGGACAGCCCTTCAAGCAGCGCGCTGACCACGCCCACCGCAAAGCCATCGCCCGCACCGACTGTGTCGACAACGCGCTCCACACGGACGCCGTCGGCGATGCCTTCCGCGCCATCAGCGGTCTGGTAGTAAGCGCCGGCAGCGCCCAGCTTGATGGCAACGCCGCGCGCACCCCGATCGAGATAAAAGCGCGCGATGTCGGCTGGAGTGTCATGGCCGGTCAGTTGCCGCCCCTCAGCCAAGCCGGGCAGCACCCAATCGGAAAGCGACGCCAACGCGTTGAGCGTGGTCACCATCTCCGTTGTGGAACGCCACAGCGTTGGGCGCAGGTTCGGGTCAAACGAAATCGAGCGACCAGCCGCACGCATCTCCCTCGCGAGGTGGAACGCAAGTTCGCACGACGACGCAGAGATCGCGGGAGCCACACCCGTCAGGTGCAGATGGCGCGCGCTGAGTACATAGTCGGCCACATAGTCGGCGCGGGAGAGGCGGCTGGCAGCCGAGCCTTTGCGGAAGTACTCGACACGCGGGTCACTGCCATCGTCGGCGCGCGACTTTAGCTGGAAGCCCGTGGGATATTGCGGATCCACAGCTACACACGATGCGTCGATCCGTTCGCGTGCCAGCGTTTCCAGCACGTATTCACCAAACGAATCCTGCCCCACCCGGCTCACATAGCCGACGCGAAAACCGAGGCGGCTCAGGCCGACTGCCACGTTCAGATCGGCACCTGCGATGCGCTTGGTGAACTGCGTGACCTGCGCGAGCGGCCCCGGCGCCGTCGCCACAAACATCGCCATGGCTTCGCCGTAGGTGATGACATCCAACGTATGCGACATGCGCAGGCTCCTTCGATGTCGAGTCACCGTCAGGCGGCCTTGAGCCACACGACATGTTGATGGGCGTCCGCGGCGGGATCGACCGCGTTGAACGGGAATTCGATGCCGCGCGGTACATCGCCGGGCAGCGCGGCCAGCACAGCGGCGAATCCGGCATCGTTGCCCGCAGGCGCCACCGCAAAGCGACGCGCGCCCTCGCCCGCAACGCTCTTGCAGTGGATGTATTGGACATACGGCGCCAGCGCCTGCGCGCATGTGAGCGGCGCTTCGCCAGCCCACTCCCAGTTGCCGATGTCGAACGTCATGCCGAGCATGTCGTTCAGGCCCGCCGCTTTCAATGCGCTGAACAGGTCGCTGAACTGCGACAGCGAGCCGCCTACCGCCTGCTGACCGTTCTCAACGAGTATCCGTGCTCGCGCGCCTTGCAACAGCTGGGCCAGCGCCTCTGCCGACGCATCGCCGGCAAATCCGCCGAGCTGGAACTTCACAATGCGCGCACCCAAGGTCTGCGCTTCAACCAGCGCGCCGCAGATCGCGCCTGCATCCAAAGCACCGTCGTCCGTGTAAAGCGTGGCCGGTGTCGAGTAGACCGCCCAGAGACCATGCGCGGTGATGAGCCGGCCCAAGGCAACCAGGACCTCAGCGGATACCGTGCCATCGAGGCCAACAGGCAACAATTCACGCCGCACCTCGAAGCCGGCAGCACCGACCGACGCCGCCAGCGGGACATAGACGTGATGTCCCTGCTCAAGCACCTGAGCGACGCCGAACGCGCTTGCCACGATCACGATATCTGCCATTTGTGCGCTTTTCTCCGTATGGAACCGGTTCCATTAGAGGATATGGTCGCGGTTGGAGGCGGCCCGCGCTATAGAGGAAATCCCTAGCAGCGGTGGCCAGATGCGACACGCCGCACATGTGTTCGGCGCGGAGCGAGTATTGTGCTTTCGGGAGGGATGCCCGCGCTTTGAATGTGGAAGCAACGCCACGCGCAGAGCAGAAGAGTGGCAGCCGTGCAGAAAGACAGCCAAACAAAAAGGGCCGACAGTTGCCTGTCAGCCCTTCGAATTTTGGTGGGTCCTGCGGGATTCGAACCCGCGACCAATAGATTAAAAGTCTACTGCTCTACCGACTGAGCTAAAGACCCCAAAGACCGCGATTATAGGGAGATACCCGCGATTCTGTCAACGGCCCGTCAGATCAAACCAGACGTTCCATTCGCCAGATCTGGTAGCGGAACGCCAGCACCGCGCCGATCACGATGCCCGCGAGCGCGATGAACGATCCGACCGCCAGCGTCGACACACCGGACAGCCCTTGCCCGATCGTGCAACCGAGCGCCGTGACGCCGCCAATGCCCATGAGGATACCGCCGATGATGTGGTTGCCTGTGTCCTCGGCATTGGCAAAGCCCTCCCAACGGAACGTGCGCGTGGCCAGCGCCACCGCCGCCGAACCGGCAATCACACCGAGCACGCTGACGATACCGACCGTCAGGACCTTCGACGTATCGCTGAAGAACATCAGCCACTCCAGCGTATACGACACCGGCGCCACGAAACTCAATGCCTCCATGCGGCCGCTGTTGGTCGCCACGAACGCTTCCTGCAGCGTGCTCGGATCTTCCTGCACGTAGCCGAGATGCCCGGAGACATACCACATGCCGACGATGATGAGGCCAACGCCGATGCCACCGAGCAGGTTGTCACCGGTGCGGAAATCGCGCGAGATGAGCGCCCACACCGACAGCGCCCCACCGATTACCAACGCCAGAACAAGGCGCAGCATGCGCGCATCGGCGGAGAACGCGTGGCCGAGCACGCTGGGCAAATCCTGCGACGTCGGCAATGTAATCGCCACGCTGTCCACCGTTGCGACGCGCACCACGCCAAACACGCCCTTGAGCGTCATGTACGCCGCCAGCCCCAGAAACACCAACACGACGACCGACTTCAAATTGCCGCCGCCGATACGCACCAACGTCTTGCTTCCGCACCCTGAGCCCAGCACCATGCCGAAGCCGAACAGCAGGCCGCCCACCAGCGACGACAGCCACAGCAGCTTGCTGGCCGTGTAGATCGTCTTGCTTGTATCGATCAGGCCAAGCCAGCTCAGGCACCCGGTGCCGATCATGGCCACACCGATGGCCAGTGCCCACATGCGCAGCCGGTTCCAGTCGCCGATGTTGACGACGTCGGACACCGCGCCCATCGTGCAGAAGTGCGTGCGCTGAAGGATCGCGCCAAACACGAACGTCAGCGCAAACGTGGCCCACAGCACCGTGTGGGACAGCGCGTTGAGGTCGATATCGGGCATGGTGCGTCAGACGTAGCGGGTGGGGTCGGGCACGCCCGCAGCTTCAAAGCCGGCCTTGCGAATGCGGCATGAATCGCAGACGCCGCAAGCCCGACCCTCGTCGTCGGCCTTGTAGCAGGACACGGTCAGGCCGTAGTCCACACCCAGCCGCACGCCGGCCTGGATGATTTCCGCCTTGGTCATGTCGATGATGGGTGCGTTCACGCGGATGCGCTCGCCTTCCACACCGGCCTTCGTCGCCAGGTTGGCGAGCGTTTCGTAAGCGGCAACGTATTCGGGACGGCAGTCCGGATAGCCGGAGTAGTCCACGGCATTTGCGCCAAAAAACAGGTCGCGTGCGCCGACCGCCTCAGCCCAGCCAAGCGCCAGCGACAGCATGATCGTGTTGCGCGCCGGCACATACGTGATCGGGATACCCGTCTGCGCACCGTCGGTCGGCACGTCGAGCGTATCGTCGGTCAAGGCCGAGCCACCGAACTTGCGCAGGTCCAGATCGACGATTTCATGGCGCACTGCGCCAAGCGCCGCCGCGACTTTCTTGGCCGCTTCCAGCTCGGACGAGTGGCGTTGGCCATAGCGCATCGACAGCGCGTAAGTCTCAAAGCCGTCCGCATTGGCCATGGCGAGCACGGTGGCAGAGTCCAGCCCGCCGGAGAGCAGGACGATGGCGCGTTTTTTCATGGGCGAAGCCTTGCAAAGCAAATCGGGAAGGCCCGCATTTTAGCGTGCCGCCGCCCTACCCGCGCCCAACACGGCTTATGCCCGCTATTCGGCGGTCCATGAAAAAACGCCCGCCGGTGCAGCCACGGGCGGGCGTTCGTTCAGATGCCGAGCGGCTTGCCGATCAGCGCATCGACTTCAGACGGCTTTGCGCGGTCTTAGCCTGCTCGGTGCCGGGATACTGAGAGACCACCGATTCCAGCGTCTTGCGTGCGGCCGCCTTCTGGCCGGACTCGCCCTGGTTGGTCGCCACCTGCAGCAGCGCATCGGGCGCTTTGGGATGCTGCGGGTTGCTGCGCGCCATGTTTTCGAGCACGTAGCTGGAGCCCTTGTAGTCGCGCTGTGCATAGAGCGCGTTACCGAGCCAGAACTGCGCGAGCGGCAGATACGGGCTTTGCGGATACTTCTTCACGAACGCCGAGAACTGGTTGCCCGCGCCCTTGAAGTCGCCCGCCTGGAACGCCTTGAGCGCAGCGTCGTATTCCGGCTTCTCGTTCGGCTGGACCATGCCTTCGCGGCCATCCACCGTTGCTTGCTGCGGCTCGAATTTCTTCAGGCGCGCATCCAGGTCGGCGTAGTAATCCTTCTGCTGCTTGGTCAGCGTATCGACGCTGTTCTGCAGGACTTCGTTCTGCCCGCGCAGGCGCGCCACTTCGGATTTGAGTGTCTCGATCTGGTTTTGCGCGTCGATCAGGTTCTTGCTGTTCTGATCGATGCGCTGGGCAGCCGTCGACTGGAAGTTGTTGAACTTGTCGCGCATGTCGATGATGGCGCGGCGCGCCTCATCGTCGTCAAACACCCCCGCTGCCGCCGGGCCGGCCACGGTGAGGGCGCCACCCGCGACGAGCGTCGCCAACAGGATGGCCCGACGCATGGCCCCATAAGCGCGCTGTTTCATCATCGTATTCATGTGATTGCCAACGTAAGAACGCCGGCCGCAACCTCGCAGCCGGCGCGTTCCACTTCAAACCGTACCGATCAGTAGACGATGTCGGCGCGGCGGTTCTGTGCCCACGAATCTTCGTCGTGGCCGGTCGCTTGCGGCTTTTCCTTACCCAGGCTCACGGCTTCCATCTGGCTGTCAGGCACGCCCATCGACGACAGGGCGCGACGCACGGCCTCGGCACGCTTCTGGCCCAGTGCGAGGTTGTATTCGCTCGTGCCGCGCTCGTCGGTGTTGCCCTGGATCAGGACCTTGCGCTGGTTGTGCGATTGCAGGTAGCGCGAGTGCTGGCCCAGCAGGCCTTGGTACTCCGACTTCACCGAGTAGCTGTCGAAATCGAAGTAGATGCTGCGCTTGGCGAGCGGGCTGTTCGGGTCGGTCAGCTCGTCACGGCCCACGTCCACCGGCGTCACCGTGCGGGCATCCGCACCCGTACCGGCACCACCGCCCGTACCGTTCTTGGCCGTATCGTCCAGCTTCACGCCCGAGCTGCAAGCGCCCAGGGCCAGCAGCGCGGCAATGGCTGCGATTTTGATCATGGTTTGGGACTTCGACATGTCCGATTTCTCCTAGTGGAACAGCTTCGTTATTGCATGAAAGGACCCCACGCCGGCTCACGAACTTCGCCGGCCTGGAGGGAAAGAACCTGACGCGTGCGGCCATCGGTGGACACAGCGGCCAACACCGATTTGCCGCCAACGCGCGTGGCATACAGGATGAACTTGCCGTTGGCCGCAAAGCTCGGCGACTCGTCGTTCGAGGTGTCCGTCAACGCGTTCACATCGCCATTCGACAAGTCCTGCGTGTACAGGCGGAAGGCACCCCCCACGCGCGAGATGTATGCCAGCAGCTTGCCGTCCGGCGACACGCGCGGGCTGGTGTTGTAGTTACCCTTGAACGTCACGCGTTGCGCACCGCCCGCCTCTTCGCCGTCAACCGACATGCGATAGATCTGGGGCGCACCGCCGCGGTCGCTGGTGAAATAGATGGAGCGGCCATCCGGCGAGAACGACGGTTCGGTGTCGATCGCGCTGCTGCGGCTCAGGCGGCGCAGGCCCGAGCCATCGGCGTTGACCAGGTAGACCTGCGTATTGCCATCGCGCGACAGCGACACCGCCACGTGGCGACCATCGGGCGACCAGGCGGGCGCCGAATTGTTGCCCTTCTGATTCGAGATCACCGTGCGGCGGCCCGCCACCAGGTCATGCACGTACACCACCGGCTTCTTGCTCTCGAACGACACATACGCGACTTTGGTGCCATCCGGCGACCACGACGGCGAGATGATCGGCTCATTGCTCGTCAACGCGATCTGCGGGTTGGCGCCATCCGAGTCAGAGATCTGCAGTTGGAAGCGACGGCCAACCTTGGACACGTACGACAGACGCGTTGCAAAAACGCCGCGCTCGCCGATCAGCTTCTGGTAGATGTAGTCCGCGATCTCATGCGCAGCCAGGCGAAGCTGGCCGGGGCCACGCGTGAGCGACAGGCCGCCCAGGCTTTCGCCCTTGGCGGTGTCGTACAGGCGGAAGCGAATTTCGTAGCGGTCGCCGTTGCGCGTCACGGTGCCGCCCACGAAGGCTGCGGCGCCCTTGGTCTTCCAGGCACCCAGGTCAGGCGCCGGGCTTTCCGGCACGACTGCACCGGCCACATCGACGTTCGAGAAACGACCGCTGCGCGCCAGGTCCGCCCGGACAATCGCGGAGAGGTTTTGCGGAGCCTGTGCCTCGCCCTGGAAGTTGGCGATTGCAATCGGGTACTGGCTGGCGCCGACACCCGAGATCTCCACGTTGAGCTGGGCATGGGCCACGCCCGCGCACGCTGCGCTCAGCAGAAGCGCCTGCGCTGCACGTCGGAACATCGGAATCCACATCGTTCGCATCATGTTCATCTTCCCTACTATCAAATCCGGAATCCGAGTACGCCGGCCAGCGCTGCCTTGAGCGGCGCTAGCCCGTTATTCCTTCGGCCGGAACGTCAGGATGACGCTCGACGGCGCTTTGCCGTTGGTATCGCGCGGCAGCGGGTCGGAGCGCTCAACCGCGCGCATCACGGCTTCGTCATAGGCGCCGTTGCCACTCGATTTCGTCAGGCGCTTGGACAGGATCGAACCGTCCGGCGCCATCTGCACCGACACGACGGCCGACGGATTGCCATTGACGGCCGACGGATCGAACAGGATGTTCGGCTTGACCTTGGCCCGCACACGCTCTGCGTATCCTGCCGACGCCGTGCCACCCGTGCCCTGGGCATTGCCGACACCACCACCGGAGCCCGCCACCGTGCCCGTCGCACCCGCACCAGCCATCGCGCGCAGCCGATCCAGCTGCGCCTGGCGTTGTGCATTGGCGCGCGATTCATTCGCCTTACGCTCTGCGTCGGCCTTGGCCTTGGCTTCTGCGGCGGCCTTGGCCTTCAATTCCTTCTGCTTCGCATCCGCTTCCGCCTTTGCCTTCGCTTCGGCCTGGGCTTGAAGCTGTGCATTCTTGCGGGCCTGCGCTGCGTCCGCGGCAGCCTTCTCAGCGGCCTTTTCCTTGGCCTGCTGTTCGGCCAGGGCCTTGCGTTGGAGTTCCGCCTGACGCGCCTGTTGCTCTTCCTTCAGACGGGCTTGACGCTGGGCTTCTGCCCGTTCTTCGGCGGCGCGGCGAGCGAGTTCGGCCTCACGGGCCGCTGCAGCCTCCTGCTCGCGCTTGCGCTTTTGCTGCTCCAGCGCGATATCCGCTTCCTCTTCCACCTTGGCCGGCGGCGCCTTGATCACCGGTTCGGGCTTGACCTCGGGCACCGGCGCGGCCTGCTGCACGGCCTGCTGAACCGCCGCCTCGTCCCACAGTTCAGCCTCCTCGCCGCGCGGGGTGCTGCTCTGCCACTGCACGCCAAAGTACAGAAAGATGATCAGCAGAACGTGTGTCAGGAGCGCCAGCCCGAACGCGCGCAGCGTGCCGCGCTCGCGAACAGGCTCGTAACGATGCAACGACGTCGTAGCCATGACGTTCAGGTTGCCCCGCCGTGGTTCGTCAACGCTCGCTTCAGCAACCTGCTCATGACGATTTCACCATCAGGCCGACGCGCTTTACGCCATCGCCCTTGAGCACGCTCATGACGGTCAGCACGCGGTCATACTGGACCGATTTGTCGGCGGCAATCACGACGGGCTGATCGGGGTTTTCGTCCGTGCGCTGCTTCACGAATGCGCGCAGCTCGTTGTTGTTGGCGAGCCTCTGCTCGGTTGCTCCCGAACCGGTTTTGATGCGAGCAAGGATCGTGCCGTCGCTCTTGATGGTCACCACAATGGGCGGCTGCGTCTGCTGCGGCGTCGCGTTTGCCACCGATGGCAGATTGACCACGCCCGGGTTCACCACGGGCGCCGCCACCATGAAGATGACCAGCAGCACCAGCATTACGTCGATGTAGGGGACGACGTTGATGTCAGCCTTGGCCCGTCGGGCGCGGCGCGTTCGCTGGATGGTAGCCATGAGTGCGGCTCCTTAGCGCGTCTGGCGCTGGAGGATGTTCGAGAACTCTTCCATGAAGCTCTCGAAGCGGTTGGCCAGGCGGTCGATCTCGGTGGCATAGCGGTTGTAGGCGATCACCGCCGGAATGGCCGCAAACAGACCGATGGCCGTGGCGACCAGCGCTTCGGCAATACCGGGCGCTACGGCCGAGAGGGTCGCCTGTTGTACGTTGGACAGGCCGCGGAAGGCGTTCATGATCCCCCAGACCGTGCCGAACAGGCCGATATACGGACTGACCGAGCCGACCGACGCCAGGAACGGCAGGTGGGACTCCAGCGAGTCCATCTCGCGCTGGTAGGCGGCACGCATGGCACGACGGGAAGCATCGAGAATGGCGCTCGGATCGCCGCCGCCGCGCTGCAACTCGCGCGCCTTCAGGTATTCGCGCATGCCGGCTTCGAAGATACGTTCCAGCGCGCCGGTAGTGTGACGGTTGTTGGCAGCGCTCTGATACAGCGCCTGCAAGTCGCCACCGGCCCAGAAATCGCGCTCGAACGATTCGGTCTGGCTACGCGCTGCGCGCAGTGCAAACGCTTTGCGGAAGATGTACGTCCAGGAGAACAGCGACATCACCAGCAAGAGGCCCATGACGAATTGGACCAAGAGGCTGGCATGCAGCACCAGCGAGACGATCGACAGATCTTGTGTGACCTCGACGGGATTCATGCGGCGGCTTTGATGGTTGCGAGTACGGGAGCGGGAATCGGGGTCGGCCGGAAAGTGAGCCGGTCGACACATCCAACACGAATCGTGCCTGATGCGAGCAAAACGTCGCCGCGCCAGCCTTCTTGGGCGAATTGGACCGACACGGGGCCGACCCGTTCCATACGCGAACGGATCTGAAGCAGGTCGTCCAGGCGTGCCGGCGCGCGGTAATTCACGGCAGTGCTGCGCACCACGAAAATGGCTCCGGTCGTGTCGGCCAGCGCCTGCTGATCGACCCCAAGCGCACGCAGCCACTCGGTGCGGGCGCGCTCGAAAAATTTCAAATAATTGGCGTAGAACACCACGCCGCCTGCGTCGGTATCTTCCCAATACACGCGCAGGTTCCAGTCAAAAGAAGCCATCGGGTAATTTTACCAAGACGCAAATGACGGCCAGGCATCCACCGACTGGCCGAGGGCTTGCGCTCGAATTCAGGCCATGCCTCGCGTCACGCTGGTGGCCGAGAATGACTGGCAAACGGGCATCAGCTCCATCGCGTTGACATTGAAGTGCGCCGGCAGCGCCGCCATCCAGTAGACCGCTTCGGCGATGTCGTCGGCGGTGAGGGCTTCCGTGCCTTCGTAAACCTTCTCCACACGGGCATCGTCGCCCTTGAAACGCACGTTGGAAAACTCCGTGCCGGAGCACAGCCCTGGCTCGACGTTCGATACGCGTACGCGCGTGCCGGTCAGGTCCGCCCGCAAGTTCAACGAAAACTGGCGGACGAACGCCTTGGTGGCGCCATACACGTTGCCGCCCGGATACGGATACGTCCCCGCGATCGAGCCAATGTTGATGATGTGACCACGATTGCGCTCCACCATGGCGGGAAGTAGCGCACGCGTCATATGCACGAGCCCGGAGCAGTTGGTGCCGATCATGCGGTCCCAATCGGTCAGGTCGGCACGCTGGGCGGGTTCGAGGCCCAGTGCCAGGCCGGCGTTGTTGACCAGCACATCGACTTCGCGCCAACCCTCGGGCAGGGAGCCCGGCAAGGCCGCAACGGCATCGGCATCCAGCACGTCAAGCACGAACGGCAGCACAGCGTCGCCCAATTCGGCCTTGAGCGCGTCGAGACGGTCCTGGCGGCGGCCTGCCGCGATCACACGATGGCCTTCTCGCACGAAACGCCGCGCGATGGCAGCGCCGAACCCGGCCGTTGCGCCGGTCACGAATACGATCATGGAAGTGTCTCCGGGCCTAAAAAAACGAAAGTCAGAGTTTACCTGAAGCCTTATGCGGTATTGCACCGCAATGTGCGCGTCTGCACGCCCGCTGGTTGCAGCGGCCATGGGGCTGTCGTACACTCGCGGGCAACCATTCCACCTTGCGCGACTGGCGAATCCTGAAGCGGCTTTGAGCGGCTTCGACATGTGGGCAGCGACCACGAGGAAGCGCAAGGTTTCTGACGTCATGCACAACGGCGCCTGCCGCTCGCCTGGGCAGCGAATGGGAAGCACAGGGTGACTTGGACACCCGCTGCAATCGGCCGACACCGGGCGCAGCCGTTCAAGCCGCGCGCATGTTTCCCCACGCCTCGCCCGATCTCCGCCATTTCCGTTTCGTTTCAGACCAGACACTCGCCATGTTCGAACGCAGCCGCTATACGATCGACCAGATCGATCCCGAAATCTTCGCCGCCATCCAGCAGGAAAATCAGCGTCAGGAAGACCACATTGAGCTGATCGCCTCCGAGAACTACACCTCCCCGGCCGTGATGGCCGCGCAGGGTTCGCAACTGACCAACAAGTACGCCGAAGGCTACCCCGGCAAGCGCTACTACGGCGGTTGCGAATACGTGGACGTGGTCGAACAGCTCGCCATCGACCGCGTGAAGCAGCTCTTTGGCGCCGAAGCCGCCAACGTGCAGCCGAACTCGGGCTCGCAGGCCAACCAGGGCGTGTTCTTCGCCGTGCTCAAGCCGGGTGACACGATCATGGGCATGAGCCTGGCCGAAGGCGGCCACCTGACGCATGGCATGGCGCTCAACATGAGCGGCAAGTGGTTCAACGTGGTCAGCTACGGCCTGAACGCGCAGGAAGACATCGATTACGACGCGCTCGAAGCCCTGGCGCAAGAAAAGAAGCCGAAGCTGATCATCGCAGGCGCATCCGCCTTTGCGCTGCGCATCGATTTCGAGCGCATCGGCAAGATCGCCAAATCGATCGGCGCGTACTTCATGGTGGACATGGCGCACTACGCCGGCCTGATCGCTGCAGGTGTGTACCCGAATCCCGTGCCGCACGCTGATTTCGTCACGACGACCACCCACAAGAGCCTACGCGGCCCGCGCGGCGGCGTGATCCTGATGAAGGCCGAGCACGAGAAGGCCATCAACTCGGCGATCTTCCCGGGTATCCAGGGCGGCCCGCTGATGCACGTGATCGCCGGCAAGGCGGTGGCGTTCAAGGAAGCGCTGTCGCCCGAGTTCAAGGCTTACCAGCAACAGGTCGTGAAGAACGCGGCCGTCATGGCTGAAACGCTCATGGCCCGAGGCCTGCGGATCGTGTCCGGCCGCACGGAGAGCCACGTGATGCTGGTTGATCTGCGCGCCAAGAAGATCACTGGCAAGGAAGCCGAAAAGGTGCTGGGCGACGCACACATCACCGTCAACAAGAACGCGATTCCGAATGACCCGGAAAAGCCGTTCGTGACGTCGGGCGTGCGCCTGGGTTCGCCGGCCATGACCACGCGTGGCTTCAAGGAAGCCGAGGCCGTGAAGGTCGCCCACCTGATCGCCGATGTGCTGGACAATCCGCACGACGAAGCCAACATCGCCGCCGTGCGCGCCAAGGTGGCTGCGCTGACCAAGCAGTTCCCGGTCTACGGCTGAAGCATCCGCCAATGGCCGGATCGGCCAGCCACGTAGTACCCTGCCGCGATGCGCCCCCAATTGAATGAGGGGCCATCGCGGCGTTGTTCTTTTAGCGCAGTGCGTTCTTTGAGGTTGCCGAGGAGACCACCGGCATGAAATGCCCCTTTTGCGGCCACGCGGCCACCCAGGTCATTGATACCCGCATGTCGGAAGAAGGCGACACCGTGCGCCGCCGCCGTCGTTGCGAATCCTGCGACCGCCGCTTTACCACCTACGAACGCATCGAGCTGTTCTTCCCTGCCGTCGTTAAAAAGAACGGCAGCCGTGTCGACTACGACCGCAACAAGGTCAAGGATTCCATGCGCCTGGCGCTGCGCAAGCGCCCCGTTTCCGCCGAGGCCATCGACGAGGCTATCGCCCGCATCGAAGAAAAACTCCTCAGCCACGGCGAGAAAGAAATCGGCAGCGACCGCGTGGGCGAACTGGTGATGCGCGAACTCAAGCGGCTGGACAAGATCGGGTACATCCGCTTTGCTTCGGTGTACCGGAGTTTTGAGGATCTGGCAGAGTTTCGGGACGTGCTGGATGAGGTTGCGGCGACGAATGTGCGGAAGTGAGTTTCAGCAGACGGCTGCACTTCTCCATCGGCGACAAGTCCGCCATCCAAATTAGCCTCTTGCGGCATTGAGTCTCAGGAGGAGGCGGGGCGGTTGCTTCCGATGGACGGTTGAATCTGAAACTCCAACTCCCTTACAGCAGCGACATCCGCGCCCAAGCGCTTGGCGGGAACAAAACGTGTCTCCATGAGAATCAAAGCCAATCTGGCCGCGGCGGGACGATTGTCTTCATTAGCACGGACGATTTCAGCGCGCACGACCACGCCATCAACACTGATATAGACGCGCAAGGTTATGGGCGATGCATTTTCGACCAACGCCATCACGTCTAAAAGTTCAAGTGAGCTAGCCGGCAAGGCCTGGCGGTCCACCTCCGTCGATGCATAAAACCGCATCCCGTCGAGATTCTCCGAACGCGAAGACTCAGGTGCAGACAGTTCCGATCTGTAGCCTGCGCTGCCAAAGACGTTAGCGTTAGGCTTCACGGGAGAGGCACCCCGCAGCGGTGAGAGCGCTGCAGAACCGACTTCTCCGCTTCTTTGGCCGTTTGCGCCGGTGCCTTTACCCGTCAGTTCCGGCGACAGGCCTACGTACAACAAACGAGTGCCCGCGTGGCCCTCCTCCGGGGCCGTCTGAGGTTTCCACGCGCTGACAGCGTGCAGGAAAGCCAAATGGGCCGCCACTGCAACAGCGCAGGCGATCAAGCCACGCCGCATCCTCACTATTCCGTGTCGGTGCTTGGCGCTGCGTCGCGATACCGCATCATCAAATCAGCGCTAGTCGGCAGTAGGCACTTCACGCCAGTTGATCTGACGGATTGCTTGCACCACCGTAGGAACCAATGGCACTGAATTGATCGCGCTATTGTCTGTACCAGCCTCCAGCCGAACGGAACCATTGACATTAAGGTAGGACAGATCCACAACCAGCCCGCCACCGGTGTAATACGGTTGGAGTAGGCCAGCATTGTTTACCACGCGGCTCGTGCCAGTACCGATATCCAGCGAGAACACCCGATTCATGCCGGAAGGATTGCAGGCATCACCGTTCGGCAGATTGGCAGCAAACGACACCGTGCCGAAGTTCGAGACCGGCGCCACGTTCACGCGCTCCGCCACATTGTTGGACGATTGGCCGAGGTCAATGTAATAGCCCATGACCGATGGCGGCGCGCTGCCAATGCCGTTCAGCAGATTGGTGTTCGCATTCAGATCTTTGCGTTTGATTGGGAACGTGACCCCAGTCGGGAGATCCGTGCTGCTGTTGAAGCGCTGCACAACGCCGTCATAGATGACGTAGAAAGTCTGCGTCTGGCTGGTTGCGATATCGGTACTGCCAAGGAGCTGACCCGTCCCCACCATGACATAGCGCTTGAGCGAATTCGGCTGGATCTCGATCAGCGGCGGCGTGGTGACAGGCTGTGTGTTGCCGCTCGGGTCGGTCAACTGCGCAATCTGGGTCGGTGCCGGATAGGCGCCGCTTGCCGCCGTGAGATCAAAACGCCAGACGTTGCCCAGCAGATCGCCTGCATAGATCGAGTCCGCAGTGTTGTCGGTGTAGTCGGCCACATAGGCAGACGCATAGGCCAGACCTGCAGGCGAGCTTGCTGAACCGACACCCGTCGAAATCGACTCCAGCAAGGCGCCCGTCGCCGGGTTCAGAATGAAGAGCCGCCCCACGCCATCAGCGTTGTTGTAGCCCGACGGCACTGCAACGATCCAGCCGTACTTCTTTGTCTTCACGACGATCGGGTCGCCATAGGTGAAGCCCAGGGTGCCTTGCTGGACGTTGGACGGGCCACCGAATTCCCACATCACCTTACCCGCCAGCGCGGTCTCGGTGGTGATGGTCGTGGGGTCGGTAATGTCCAGCGCGTAGTAACCCTTTCCGCCCTTGCCCAGACCGCCGATCAGCATGGTGCGCCAGTTCGGCGTACCAGTAATGGCTGTTGAGCCACCCGTACGGTCTAGATCGACATCGAACGCCTGGGGCGTAGCATCCACCATGGCATGGTGGACGAAATTCGTGCCCGACAACCCCAGCGATGCCAGGCCATTGACGGTCGGCGTGCAGGTACCTGAAGAGCACGGTCCTTGGTAAAGGAAGCTCGGCACGTAAGCAAACAGCTCGTTGCCGCTGGTTGTGTTGCCGATCGTGCCATCGAACGCGTGCACCATGCCGTCGTTCGCGCCAACGTAGACCACGGGCTTGCGATTGACATTGCTGCTCTTGAACGCTGCATAACCTGGGTTGGTCGCACTGGACAGCACGGCAATGGGTGGGCCCACGGGATCGACCTTCGAGCCAACAATGTCACCGAGCAGGCTGCTGCGCTGGCGATAGACAGCCTTGCCACTTGCTCCTTCGTTGGTACGGTCGCCGCGCAAATAATTCAGGAAATCCTGGTTGTTCCAGTTCTTCACGGCCGAATTGCTGAGCGCACTCTGGTTGGTCGCGCTGAGCTTAGCCAATTGGAATGGCACACCCTGCGCCGTCCCAACGCTATTGCTGGTGGCAATCAAGCGCGACGAACTCGATTGATTCGCGAGCTGCGCCTGTGCAGACCAGGCTTTCGTCTGTGTGGGTAACCCGGTCTTGGCATCAAAACTAAGCGTACTGCCCACGACGTCCCCACTCCAAGTCGACGAGTTGTAGGACGCGGAATATCCAATATTGCCGGTCAGGCTCACATTGGCGGACGACACTGCCAGCGCCGTCGTGGCCGCCTGAATATCGTTGGAGATATTGTTGAACGCAGTGTTAAGCCCATTCACCATCAAGTCCGCCTGACCGGCCAGATAGTAGTTGTCGGGCATTGGTTTGCCATTCGGGTCTGTGTTGCCGCTCGCGTTCCACAGCGACTGAGCCAACGCCGTTGTGTTGCTCGTGTTGTAGTTGCTCGGAACACTGAAGCCACCGTACTTTGCGGCCAGCCAGAACTGGTTCTGATACTTGTATTGCTGATATTCCTGCACATCCAGCCAATAGGTGGATATTGTCTGGATCTTGGACTTGTTGCCGAGGGGGTCCTTGAAATCGTTCGGGCGAATGTCGCGCACGTGCGAGTCGTAGGCCAGCCCCGCCATCAGGAACGTGTTGTTATCCCCACAGCACCACGGCGGCGAAGCCGTGTTGAGATTGCCGATGCCTTCCATCTTACCCACGAGGCTGGTCGCCGAATCCACATTGACCGTGGTATCTGCAGAAACCTCCGGAGGAAGCGCAGGCTCATTGGCGCTTTGGATAATCGTACTGCCCGGCAAATTGGCGTCCGCATGGGTGTTGACGTCGCCGATACCCAATATGTAGTTCTTCTGGCAGGAGTACAGAATGGGGTCATCCCACTTCTGAATCACCGGAAAGCCGTCGACATACGTCGCCGTAGTGTTAGCGCTTACGCTATTACCGCTGGCATCGTGTGTCACGTCGGAATAGGCAGCAACGTTCCCCAACTTCTTGTAGTAACGAATGCCCGCGTAGTACAACTCGCTCACCGGGTCATATGTCTTGTAGGTGTGGGAAGTCGATCCGAACTTGTTCAAATAGTTCATGACCCCGCTGTTACTCACATTGCTCGAGGAAGCATCACTGGGGTTTGGATTGACAAGCATCGTGCCGTCTGTCGCACTCCACTCGGCCAACGCGTTGGTCGTGGGACTCTTGCCAGGGACCGGCTGCATAGGCCCGATGAACTTCATATTGGAGCGCAGCACCCCGCCATCGCGCAGGATGTTCGAATCATTGATGTATCCGAACGCACCGAAACGGATGCGTTGCGAGTACTTCTGCATCAGGCCTTCCGGCTTGTAGTTGCTGCCGTACTTCGTGCAGTTCGCCTCCAGTTGCGATGGGTCGCACACCTTGACGCGCACAATCACGGACCACACCTTGGATGAGTCTTGGGACGAGCCTGAAGTGTAGGTGTTGACCCTGTCCCGATCCAAATTACCGTCTTGAGTGAAGTACAGCTTATTGCCCGCACCATAGACGCGTACGCTGATGCTGCCCCAATCGGAGAACGGCGTAATGGCCCCCACAATACCGCTCCCGTTGGGATCATTGACGGTGCGGTTCGGCGTTTCACTTGCGCCACCCTGACCTGACGCCCAGGCCTTCTCAAGCACGGTCAACGACGGAGTATCCGTGACGCGATAGCCGCCCGTCAGCGCCCATCGAAATGGATCGATGGTTTGCATCGTCGCCCAGTTCAGGAACGCGCCGGACCAGTAATTGTTGCCGCTGGCGCACTGGAAATTGCTATCCGATGCTGTAGCCGGCACGAAATAGTTGTTGGCGTCGACCTTAGAGTCGTACTGATACGTGTAGCACTTGAGCGGATCGAAGTAGCCCAGGTACTTCACCCCCGCCGTATAGCTGCTGACATACGCAATGCTGTTGGCGGTCGGGTACTCCACCGACAGCGAGAGCAGGAGGTTGCCAGGCACCGATACGGAGCTGAAGAGTGGCTGATCTGCCAGGTCGGTCTGTGCAGCCGACACCAGTAGCGCAGGTAGCAACAAGACGCTTGCAAGCAAGCTGCGCAGGAAAGTCATAACGGAAGGGCTCCGCGAAGCGCTGGCCTTCCAACCTCGGTCACAATTGGGATGCATGGCTGTTCAGCAACTCAGAGAGAAACAGTGGTCTGAAGGAAGGTCTGGCTATTGCGCGGCCCATCGACCCGCACGCTAATACGGTACACAGGCACCGAAGGCGGTTGGGCCTGACCACGATATGGCAGGACCGTGCCCCCCTTCGCTGAGCCGATCGAACTGACCACGCAAGCATTGGACGGGTCAGTCGAGCCCGTTGCGCTACAGAGCCGGTCGATCATGTAGTAGATCGTGATGCCGTCGCCGGCGTTGATCGTCGGCAATGGCGGTGTGGACGGTTTGCTCGGGAGATACCCGATCAGAGTGTTCGGAACGCCGTGCGTGCCGGTGGCCTGCATCGTGGCGTAGTAGCCGCTGGCAAGTTGATTGCTCTGGCGCGTCGACTCCTGGTTGAGCGCGCCGCTGGTCAGGGCTGCCTTAGCGGCGACAATGCCTAGCTCGCCACGGTTGGTCATATCGCGCTTGAACGCGAGGTTGCCTGCATTGAACAGTGCGGCATCGGACGAGCGGAACAGCGCGACGGTCCCGATGGCGAGGATGACCACGGCGATCAAAGCGATCAGCAAAACAACGCCGGACTGATGCCGGCGCACCATGGCGCGCAAGGGACGATTCGAGCGGAGCTGGGGCGTGGTCGACATCTTCAGCGCTGCAACAATGTGTTGCGCAAAGGGATCGTGGCTTCCAACACGCGGTAACGATAGTTTTGCTCCGCGCCCGTGAGCTTTCGCGTATAGGCCTGTCCTGGTACATCGGCAAACAGAACCAGCGGCCCCGGGCTGACGACGCCACTCGCGGTGACTGCGCTAGCACTCGTCACATATTGCTGCGCGCGCTCAGGCAACGACGTCCGCAGGATCAAGCCGATCCGCACCGCCTTGACCGCGTAGAGATTTGCAGCGGCTGTCTGCGTACCGTTGGACAGCGTTGCCGCATCGAACGCGCCCGTCGGCGCTTGCCAGGTGACATTGCCGGTGTTGTTTGGATCAATGCCGTACAGGGCATGCATTTCCATCACGCCATCGGCGAGCGGGATTGCGCTATTACCGTTGCCACTCGATTGCAGCAGGTCGTAGAACATCAAAGTGTTGTTGGCACCCACGCCATACACGCCAAAGGCCGGCAAGTTGCCCCCCCCGACATTGCCGAGGTTCATGGCCACACCTGTTGCGGAGACGTTGGCCGCGCCCCCGTCCGTGCCAACCGATGCGTCATAGGCACCAGTCAACGGCAGTTGTACTGCAACGCTGCCGGTAAAGCCCGCCTTCACCTGGCCGATATAGCAGGGTTGTAAGTTGCCCGCCGTGTTATTGCGGTCCGCCACCAGCACGAGGTTGCCCGCGTTGAACGTCATGGTGTTGATCAGGCTGAGGTTCACCACGCCTGCGGACACCACGGGTGCAGTATTGGAAAACTCAGTCGGAATCTCTCCATAACCAGCATTGCCCGCCATGGTAATGATCGCATCAGAACTTCCCGTAGTCAGCGGCGTTCCGTTCTGCACGATTAGTAGCGGCATCAACCGAAAGCCGCCCAACTGCGTCAACAGCTTGTCAAACGGCGGCGGCATACTCGCCGGAGACGGAAGAATTTGATTGCCGTTCAAATTGACATTGAGGCGGCAGCCATAGGTCAGCGGCCAGTTCTGTGAATAGCCCGACCCGGCGCTGCGGATCGCCTTGTCCAATTGGTACAAAGCGAACACACCGCTTTGGTTGATGTCACTGACCGACATCGTGGTGCGCTTGCGCCCTTCCGACACACTCATCAGGCCGAACACCGCGCCCACGATGACCATGCTGACGACCAACGCCACCATCAATTCAATCAGGCTGAGGCCGGCTTGGCGGCGCGCGCGCAATGGCCGCTTGGTGGAAATCCGGGCGCTCATGGCAGCACCACCTGCGTCACATACTGGCTTGTGCTGCTCATACCGGCGGTCGCGTTCACACCGTGGGACGGTGCTTGCCAAGTAATGGTGATCGTCGCGATATTGGTCGTGCTATCGACGGAGACCGAGCCGGTACCGTTGGGCAGGCCGCCCAGCCCGCTGCCCACGGGGCTCGATGCGCTGGCTGTCCGATAGCTCACGTTGGCCCCCACCATCGTTTGCCACGCCGCCACCGATGACGCCGGCAGATTGACCGTGTGGTTCTGCCACATGGTGCTCGCGAGTTCATTAGCCAGCAAAGCAGCGCGATTGCGGTCCTCGGCGTCAACCGACACTTGCGAAGCTCGGATCTGCGCCATCACCATGGCCGTCAACGCCACGGTGAGCAGTAGCATCGCAACCAGCACCTCGACGAGCGTCATCCCGCTCTGGAGTCGGGAGTCGAGCGTAGCGCGGTGTGAGGCGGGGTTAGCTGCACGCATCTGGACTATTCTGCGACAAAGACTTTTTCGGATCGCACACTCGAATCGAACCACCAAGGCCTACGGTAACGTTCAATGCCCGGGCGGTTGCAGATCGGCTGTTCGTCACGGCGTAAATGACCGTGCCCGTGGCCGGAATGGTGCAGCTGTACGTGCCATCGTTGAGGGTGGTCAGCCGGCCCAACGAATTGAAGCAGACCGCCGCCTGGCCGTTGATCTGCGCGTTAGGTGCAACCGCGCCAAGCGTGCCGCTTTGCACCATCAATGGGGATGGGGCCGGCGGAGTGGGGTACGACTCGCCTGCCGTGGTGTTCGGAATCACTGTAACGAACCAGTTCTTTCCGTTGGCTTGTGCCGTCACGCCCGGGTTCGGCACGCCGTTGGTTAGCACCATCGCAACCTGACGATGGCGGCGCGCCGCTTCGGCTTGCGCAACACGCAAACCGTTCTGCAATGATTCGGCTGCGGTACGCACCTGTGCATCCTGAATCCAGCTCGTAAAACTCGGGGCCGCCAAGAGCATCAAAAAGGCAAACACCGAAATCGTGACGAGCAGTTCGATCAGCGTGAAGCCGCGGCACCGGGCTTCGGTGCCCATCAGCACGACTGACCTCGCTTAGTCACCCAACACGTGGTGGATGTGTTCCAGCCGCGGGGTGCCGCAGTCGTCGCCTGAACATTTGCCTCATTGACTGTGTACGTGAAGCCGGCCGTTGTTCCGGAACCGGTGGCAATCATCTGGTAACCATTACCGTTGGCCGTGATGTTGCAGGCCAATGAAAACTCGGCTACAGACGAGATCGCCTGACAGGGCGGGGTGAAAGTCCCGACCGCCGCGTAGGTGCGATTGTCTTGGTAATACTGTTCCATCTGCGCGCGAATACCCGCGAGCATGTTGGTCACGTTGGCCAGCTTGCCGCGTGTGATGTAGTCGGTGTAACTGGGATACGCAATCGTAGCCAGGATGCCCACAATGGCCACCGTGATCATGAGCTCGACGAGCGTAAACCCAGAAGCGCACGCAACGACCGGACGCAGCCGCCTTTTAGTAACTAAAGGCGAACCAGTCCAATCAGGATCACGTGGCACGCTTGCGTTGACGCAGAGCGGCGCGGACATGTCAACGCCACCGCAGAAAGATTGACTGCGTTAGAGTTACTTTAACCCTGTGCATGTAGCCCCCCGGCTGCTTGAAACGATAGACGCATCTTGACAAAAGATGCGTCCTTCCCGATTACCCGATTACTTTTTTTTGATTCTGCCGCCCCGCACACCAAGCAGATATAGCGTCAATCCTAACGCTCGCAATCATGTAGGAGGCAACCAATCACTGTCAATAGGCCCGGTCCGATAGACAAGCGTCTTTTGTTGGTGCAACGCAACCCGGCCACCAGGATCTCAGTGACCGTACGTCATTGGCGTGACTCCCTACAAACAACGACCTGAGGGAGAAGTCGCGTCGGGAATCAGCTAACTGGATATCCAAAATAGCGTCACACCCCAACAGAGGTAGGCGGACACTCGACCATCGTAGAGGGTATTGACCAGATATGACAGTTATACGGCCAAATTCCCACTAACTTGAGCGGCTAACCAGTTCCAGCCGACTCATGCCACATCGCCACCACGTCATGCATCAACAGGGCGCCATCCTGCTCGAATCCCTTGTCGCCCTGGCCGTCCTCTCGCTGGGCGCTGCAGCCATGCTCCACGCGCTCGATCATGTGGAGGCCACCAGCCATGCCGCTCGCGCGCTAGGGGTCGAGGCCCGTGCCCATATCAACGAGACGGAAACTCGCTGAGATGCCGCGCCCGCTCGCGCGGCATACGCGCGGCACATCGCTGGTCGAACTGTTGGTCGGCATGATCATCGCCCTGATGGTGCTGGGCATCGCGTTGCAACTCATGCTCGTAGCGCGGGTGCGCTACCAGCGGCTGGCCGACGAAGCACTCATTGAAGACCGCGGAATGCGTGCATTGGAGCTGATCGGCAAGGCGGTACGTCAAGCGGGATGGATTACCGACACGCCTACTTCTTCTCCCGTACGGCGCTGGGCGGAGAGCGCCGCACCATTGTCCCTGGTCGGAGCGGACGACTGCGGCCAGCCTAAGAAAACTGTCGAATTGGAATGCGGTCCGCGCGGAATACAAGGCAGTGACGCATTGATGGTGCGTTTCTCCGGTCGCAACCAACTGCCTCCAAACGCGCATGAGCCTGACGGCGCCACGCTGGACTGCGACAACTACGGCGTACGAGAACGCGCCGGATCGGAATCGGATCCGCGCTTGGGAAATATTCTGCTGTTCATCTCCGTCAGCACGGACGCCGAGGAGGCGCCGCGACTGATGTGCCGGTCCTTGTCGCGCAATAGTGGTGATGTATTGGTGGCAGTGAACTCGAACGAAGCGGTCCGCGGGGTCGAAACGTTACAACTGCTGTATACGCTCGCACCGACGGCTACATCGCAAGCCAAAACCGTGTCCGCTCGCGCCATGGCCACCACAGATTGGCATCGCGTAAAGCTGGTCCATGTTGCCCTCGTCGTACGCGGTGACCGGCATTCACTCAGGCAGCCCGACTCGGAAAGTATCGCCCTGTTTCCCGCATTTGGCTCGGCCTCAGGCGCTCGTACGGAAGACCTGGAATTCCAACCCAAAGATCCACGCCGTAATCGCGCGCTCTTCACCGCCACGTTCGCCGTACGCAACTCACTACGCTGCGAGGCGGACGCATGCTGATCCAGCATACAAGCGTGCGAGGCTTCTCGATCATCGCAGTGACTGGTGCGCTGATCATCATCAGCCTGCTGACGGTCACGGCCTTGCAGCTCGCACAAGACCACCTCCGCCGTGCCGTTCTGTCTGCAGACTATGCCGTCGCTTTGCAGGCCGCCGAGTCTGCACTGGCAGCGGGCGAGTGCGATCTAGCCGTTGCGACACGTACGCCAATCCGCAGAAACTGCCCTGCAACGGTGGATGCAGCGCGCGTCGCGGCGCTTGATCCCATCACTTTGGCGGGTTTCGTTCCGGGCCTCTGTGGGCAGGGCACTGAAGCGGGTTTGTGCTGGCCGCTGCAGGGTCAATCCGCTTCCAAGCTCGCGGATTTGATCGAAAACGGTTCGAGGAGTGTGACAGTTACCACAACTAAGCAGCGGGACGGGCGCAGCGCAACGCCGGCCCGCTATGTCATCGAGCCGATTCCTGACGCATTGCCTGGCCAGTGGATACAAGCCGGTGCTGAGCGCCCCCCTTCGCTTTTCCGGATTACGGCAGCAGGCTTTGGCACCAACCCGCAGATTAATGTGCTGCTGCAAACCGTTTTTCGCCCACGGGCAAACGAACCATGAAGGCGTGTCAAATCTGCATGGGAATCGTTACAGCGCTGATCAGTTCAACGCTTGGCGCTACGAGTGGTAGTCCCGCGGGTCAACTGCCGACCCACGTCGTTGTCGAAGCCGGCGACGATGCTTGGAGCGGCAAACTCCGTGGTATGCAATTTCTGCCCACACTGGGCACGCTCGACGCCCCTGCTCCGCAAGATCTCTGGGAGGCCAGTCGACAGCTCCGTGATGTCGCTCCGGATGCGCGGCATCTGTGGACTTTCCATCGCAGTCCTTCCGGCGTTCGCACGCCAGCCCCGCTGCGCTGGGCAGCCCTGTCGCGCTCCCAGCAGACCGAGATCGCCGCGAGCGATGAGCCCGGCGCCCGACGCGTCGATTACGTGCGTGGTGTACGGCAGCACGAGCACGTCGATCCCACACTGCGGCCACGCACGTCTGTACTAGGCTCCATGCGCGGCGCACACGTCCTGCTGCTCGGCCCTCCCGGCGTGGCTCTCGATGCAAGTCACGAACTCTTTCGCCGCCAGCACATGCGCCGTCCATGGATGGTCTACATCGGTGCGAACGACGGCATGTTGCATGGCTTCGATGCGCTTACCGGTATGGAACGCTTCGCCGTCATACCGGATGCCGTCCTGACCGCTGCTGCGCGCAATGCCTCCTTAGGGCAGCCGGCACCGGCTCCGATCTGCAGCCGGCCTTTGGCCACCGATGCACGAGTCGGCAAGCAATGGCGTTCAATACTCGCTTGCCCCAATGGTGCAATGGGGTCGGGCCTCTTCCTTGTGGACATTACCGACCCGCCCTCTTCTACGCCTCCACCCATGCTTGCCTATGACGCAAGCAATGACGCCGGTGTCGGCCACATGACAGGCCCTATCCCCATCGTGCCACTCAACGCGGGTGGCGACGGGGAGCAGCGATGGTTCGCAGTCAGCGGCAATGGTGAAGGTGCCGAGCGTGCTGGGAGTCGTCTGCTGCTCTTGCCTTTGGACCAACCCGGCACAGCTCTATCGATCCAGGTGCCTCCGAGTGCAAGTCAAGGGGGGCTTGGCGCACCAGCGGTGGCACTCGGGCCGCGGGGGACAGCCCAATCGGCGTACGTCGCTGACACTGAAGGCCGAATCTGGCGCTTCGACCTGACGGGCGCCCCGCCGTGGTGGCAAGCATTGGGAACGAATGATGCCGAGCGCCGCACGCCCTTCTTCACAGCCACCTCTCTCGGAGGCTCTGTCCAGCGCATTCTTAGTCCGATCTTGCTGTCGTCAACGGCTGGAGGCCCATTGCTTGTTTTCACCGCGCTAGGCGCCGACGGGCATGCCACGCTTTATGGCGTAGCGGACACAAACACGTCGCTACGCAACCTGTCGCGCGACAGCCTCGAAGGCTTAAGCACCCGCGAGGTCGCAGACGGCGTGGTGATCCAGCCGGGAAGCAACAGCGCGGCTGGCTGGCGCATCGATCTGCCGGCCGGCCAAAGGCCAGACGACCTGACCGCAGCCGGTCCCGATAGCTTGCTGCTCACTACACGTGACGCTGCCGACCGCGAACGCACCCTTCTGTTGGACGCGAAAACCGGCCTCCCCGTGAGCAAAGATGGGCGAACAGGCCGGGTTGTCCTCGGCGCACCGCTCATTACCATACAGAGCGCCCCGCCCGCCGAGACACCTCGCGGTGGCACCACGCAAGCAACTCACACCGTCCTGTGGCAACTGGATGGCGAACGTGTCCAGCAGCTGGAATCGCGCACATACACGCGCCAACTCGGCCGACTCAGCTGGCGCGAAGTGACCGAAGCTGGGGCACGCAGATGCGTCCTACGCGGGCATTCACGTTGATAGAGCTGATGGCAGCGCTTGCCGTCGTGGGGTTGCTAGCTTTTTTCGCCATATCAAGCTGGTCTACGTATTGGCAGCGTGCACATCGCGTCAGCGCGGGCGCCGCCTTGGTCGGTGCCCTATCGCAACTGGAACTCCGGCGTGCGCGCACAGGTACGTACGATGGACAGTCGCCATTTCACGGCCCGATCCCGCATGCGGACGGTTATTCCATCCGCCCCCAGGCGTGCTCCAGTGGGGGTATAGAGCGGCCGAAGACTCAATGTATTGAAGTGGTCGCCGTTCCGGATAGAGCGGATGCCTCCTGCGGCATGCTCATTCTACGAAGCACCGGCGAACGCGAACCACGCGACGCGGCATGTTGGCCATAACACTACCAATGCTAGCCACCCGGAAAGCAGGCGTGACCCTTTTGGAATTGGTGATCGTGCTTGCCATCCTCACTTTACTGGCCGTGATGACAGTGCCACCGACCATCGACCGCTGGCAGCGCGAGACCGTGACGCTCCTCGCCGAACGCTTGGCCAGCACGATATCGTTGGCTCAGCGTACGGCTCAGCATCGTCATCTCCAGACAGAGATCGCCCCTCGAAATGCTTCATCAGACTGGGCTAGCGGCTGGGAACTCACTGTATTGGCAACGGCAGGTACGCCTGGCGCTGCAGCCGCGTCGGAGAGAGAAATCATGGTCTCTATCCCGTTGCCCACGGTGCCCGCCGTCCGGCTCAGCGTGCCTCGCAGCAAAATTTCCTACGAGGCTGTGGGATACTCACGGATGACAGAAGTAACCGGCACCACAGTGACGATCTCTAGCGGACGCCATACGCGTCTAGTACGGGTCAACACCGTTGGCCGCCCCCGCATCTGTGACCCACATGCGGATCGCGGCGGCAATTGCCGAGCACCCAATACCGATCCGTAACCAGGCCGCGTCACACCCATGTTTTCCGACTTCGACCACGCCATGATGCAGCGCGCCCTGGCGCTGGCCGAGAAGGGCTTGTTCACCACCACGCCCAACCCGCGCGTCGGGTGCGTGATCGTGCGAGACGACACCGTCATCGGCGAGGGCTACACACAACCCGCCGGCCAGGACCATGCTGAAATCCAGGCCATCAAGGACGCCCAGTCCCGCGGCCTCGACGTGCGCGGCGCCACCGCCTATGTGACGCTGGAGCCCTGCAGCCACTTCGGCCGCACCCCGCCCTGCGCAGATCGACTGGTCGAAGCAGGCATTGCACGCGTGGTGGCGGCCATGGAAGATCCAAATCCTGCCGTCTCTGGGCGTGGTCTGCAGAAGCTGCGCGATGCCGGCGTGGACGTGCGTTGCGGTCTGCTTGAGCGCGAGGCGCGCGAGCTGAATATCGGTTTCGTTTCACGTATGACCCGCGGCACACCGTGGGTGCGCGTGAAGGTCGGCGCATCGCTGGACGGCCGCACGGCGTTGGACAACGGCGTCAGCCAATGGATTACCGAAGCCGAAGCGCGCAACGACGGGCACCGCTGGCGCGCGCGCGCCTGTGCCATCCTGACCGGCATCGGCACCGTACGCGAAGACAATCCGCGACTGACCGTGCGTGCCGTCAATACGCCTCGCCAGCCACGCCGCGTGCTGATCGACTCTGCGCTGGACGTGCCGCTCGACGCGCATATCCTCACGGCAGATGGTCACCATGAGCCGACGCTGATTTTTGCCGCCCAGCCCGAAGCGGGCCGAATGCGGGCGTTGAGCGAGCGCGGCGCAGAGGTCATCCTGCTGCCCAATGCGGCTGGAAAGGTCGACCTGGCCGCGGTTCTGCGCGAACTTGGCCGCCGCGAAATCAACGAGCTGCACGTCGAGGCCGGCTTCAAGCTTAACGGCTCGCTGCTGCGCGAAGGGCTGGTTGACGAGGTCCTCGTCTATCTGGCGCCCAAGGTGCTGGGCTCGGGCCAGGGCATGTTCAATATGGGGCCGCTGCAGACGCTGGAAGGCGCGGCCGAATTCTTCTTTCACGATATCTCGCGCATCGGGGGCGATCTCCGCATCCTGGCGCGCCGCAACCCGACGGATTGATTGCTTATGTTCACCGGAATCGTCGCCGCAGTTGGCCGAATTGAAACTGTCTCGCCGCTTGGCGACAACGCCGATGCCGGCGTGCGCTTGTCCATCGACGCCGGCGGCCTGCCGCTTGCAGACGTGGCTTTGGGCGATTCGATTGCCATCCAGGGCGCGTGCATGACGGTCGTCGCCAAAGCCGACAACCGTTTCGAGGTCGATGTGTCACGCGAATCGCTCTCCAAGACAGTCGGGCTGGAAGGCCCGGGCGAGGTCAATCTGGAGAAGGCCCTGCGCCTGGCGGACCACATCGGGGGGCACCTCGTGTCAGGCCACGTGGACGGCCTGGGCACGGTCACACACTTCGCGCCCGTCAACGAATCCCACGAACTGCGTGTGCGGGCGCCGGCAGAGCTCGGCAAATATCTGGCCTACAAGGGCTCCGTGGTGGTGAACGGCGTATCGCTTACGGTCAATACCGTCCGTGACGACGCCGACGGCTGCGAGTTCTCGATCAATCTGATCCCGCACACCGTGGCAGTCACCACGCTCAAGCACTTGAAGGCCGGCAGCCAGGTCAACCTGGAGATCGACCTGATCGCCCGCTACGTGGAACGCATGTTGACCCACGCCGCTATTGGCCTGCCCGTGGGCACCCAACCCCTGGCAGCCGTTTGAACCATTGGCCCCACTGGCTTGGGGCCGCCTTGGCGTACAATAGCGGGCTTCCCATTTACGCAGTCGCACGGCCCCCGAAATCACCGATTGGCGGGAGTTGACCGGCGGCGCGCACCCCTGCTACGCCATGTCGATCGCCACAGTCGAAGAAATCATTGCCGAAATCCGCGCCGGCCGCATGGTCATCCTGGTCGACGAGGAAGACCGTGAGAACGAAGGCGACCTGATCCTGGCGAGCGATTTCGTCACGCCAGAAGCCATCAACTTCATGGTCACGCACGCGCGCGGCCTGGTGTGCCTGACGCTCACCGAAGAACATTGCGATCAGCTCGACCTGCCCATGATGGCGAGCCGCAACGGCACGCAGTTCGGCACCAATTTCACCGTTTCGATCGAAGCGGCCGAGGGTGTGACCACGGGTATTTCGGCAGCCGACCGTGCACGCACGATCCAGGTGGCCGCGGCCAAGAACGCGAAACCGTCTGATCTGGTGAATCCGGGCCACATCTTCCCGCTGCGGGCCCAGAAGGGCGGCGTGCTCATGCGCGCCGGCCATACCGAAGCCGGCTGCGACCTGACCGCACTCGCTGGCCTGACGCCCGCCGCCGTGATCTGCGAGATCCTGAAGGACGACGGCACCATGGCGCGCTTGCCGGACCTGGTGGAATTCGCCAAGAAACACGGTTTGAAGATCGGCACGATTGCCGACTTGATCCAATATCGCAGCCGCACCGAGAGCATCGTCGAGCGCGTCGGCGAGCGCACGATGGAGACGCAGTTCGGCACGTTCCATGCCGTTGCCTTCCGCGACCGCGCGGCCGGCCGCGCCCATCTGGCGCTGGTCAAGGGCACGCCGACACCGGACACCGAAACGCTGGTGCGCGTGCATGAGCCCCTGTCGGTGCTTGATCTGCTGGAATGCCAGCGCACGACGCACTCGTGGAGCGTGCCCGCTGCCCTGCGCGCCGTGCAGGCCGCCCCGACCGGCGTGGTCGTGCTGCTCAATTGCGGCGATTCGGCGGACCGCCTGTTCACCCAGTTCACCGCACTGGATGCGCCGCACGAGCGCCCGCGCACGAAACCCGATCCGCGCATCTATGGAATCGGCGCACAGATTCTCAAGGAGGTTGGTGTGGGCAAGATGCGGGTGCTGGCCTCGCCACTCAAGCTGCCGAGCATGGTCGGCTACGATCTGGAAGTGACGGCGTATCAGTCGATGGCGGATGCGCCGGACGTCACTTCGGCTTCGTCCGCCGCCACGCATTGAACTTCGCGCGGTAGATAAACTGCCGCGCCGACTTTCTTTTTTCTGACGTTGCCAGATAGACAACCTCAGGCAACCCCAACCGGAATACACCATGGACCACGGCTTCTACCCGACCAATCTCAACGGCGAAGGCCTGCGCATCGGCATCGTCCAGGCGCGTTTCAACGAGCCCGTGTGCGAAGCGCTGCGCGAAGCGTGCGTCGCTGAACTCGAACAACTCGGCGTGGCCGGCGAAGACGTGCTGCTGGTGACCGTGCCGGGCGCGCTGGAAGTCCCGCTGGCCCTGCAGAAGATGGCCGAATCGGGCCAGTTCGACGCGCTGATCGCGCTGGGCGCAGTAATCCGCGGCGAGACATACCACTTCGAGCTGGTGTCCAACGAATCGGGCGCCGGCATCACGCGCGTGGGCCTGGACTTCAACATCGCCATCGCCAACGGCATCCTGACCACCGACACCGACGCACAGGCCCATGCCCGCACCCGCGAAAAAGGTCGCGACTGCGCCCGTACCGCTGTTGAGATGGCCAACCTGACAAATGACCTCGATGGTCTGCAGGATCACGGTCAGGACGACGACGGCGAGAATGAATAAGCGCTTCCTCGCGCAAAGGCTTTTCCCATGACGCAAGACAATTCCCAAGCCAAGACCAAGGCCCCCGCCAAGAGCGCGCGCCGCCGTGCGCGCGAACTGGCATTGCAGGGTCTGTATCAATGGCTGCTCAATCGCAACGACCCCGGTGTGGTCGAGGCGCATCTGCAAGACGCACAAGGTTTCAACAAGGCCGACCGTGCGCACTTCGACGCGTTGCTGCACGGTGCGATCCGCGAAGAAACCACGCTGACCGAGGCGTTCACGCCGTACCTGGATCGCCCGGTTGCCGAGCTGTCGCCGGTCGAGCGTGCCGCCCTGCTGGTCGGCGCGTACGAGTTGGTGCACTGCGTGGACATCCCGTACAAGGTCGTGATCAACGAGGCCGTTGAACTGACCAAGACCTTCGGCGGCGTCGAAGGCTACAAGTACGTCAACGGCGTGCTGGACAAACTGGCCGCCCAGGTCCGCGCTGTCGAGGTCGCTGCCCGCCGGTAATTCGGCGTCTGCCGTTCGCTTTACCTTTTGCATCGCTTGAAGATGGACGCCCACCGCCTGCAGACAGCCGCCCGGCTGGCCAATATCCGCGCCTTTCACGTGATGGAGCTGGCCAAGCAGGCCCGCGAGCTGGAACTGGCTGGACGCAGCATCATTCACATGGGCATCGGCGAGCCGGACTTCACCGCCGCCGAGCCCGTCGTGCAAGCCGCGGCCGACGCCATGCGGCGCGGCGTCACGCAGTACACCGGGGCCTTGGGCATCCGCCCGCTGCGCCAGGCAATCGCCCGCTACTACCACACCGTTTACGGCCTCGAGATTGCGCCCGAGCGCATCATTGTGACGGCGGGCGCGTCTGCGGCATTGCTGCTGGCGTGTGCGGTGCTAGTGGAGATTGGCGGCGAAGTCCTGATGCCCGATCCGAGCTATCCGTGCAACCGGCACTTCGTGGCTGCCTTCAATGGCGAGGCAAAGCTGGTGCCGTCGGGGCCGGACGAACGCTTCCAGTTGACGGCCGCGCAGGTCGACGCTCACTGGGGCGAGCGCACGCAGGGTGTGCTGCTGGCCTCCCCTTCCAACCCGACGGGCACCTCGATCCTGCCGGATGAGCTGCAGCGTATTGTGCAGACCGTGCGCGCGCGAGGCGGATTCTCGATCGTCGACGAGATTTACCAAGGCCTTTCGTACGACCAAGCCCCGGTCTCCGCCCTGTCGTTCGGCGACGATGTCGTCACGATCAACAGCTTTTCGAAGTATTTCAACATGACCGGCTGGCGACTCGGCTGGCTGGTGGCGCCCGCCGAACTGGTGCCGGAGTTCGAGAAGGTCGCGCAGAATCTGTTCATCTGCGCGTCGGCGGTGGCGCAGTACGCGGCGCTTGCCTGCTTCGAGCCGGAAGCGTTGGCGATTTACGAAGAGCGCAAGGCCGAATTCCGCCGCCGCCGGGATTTCATCGTGCCAGCCCTGGAATCGCTCGGCTTCAACGTACCGGTCAAGCCGGACGGAGCATTCTATGTTTACGCCGATTGCCGGGGCGTGAACCATCCGCATGCCGACGATGCCGATGCCCTCACCCAGTCGATGCTGCACGACGCGGGCGTGGTGCTCGTACCGGGACTCGATTTTGGACCGCATACGGCGCGGCACTACATCCGGCTGTCCTACGCCACATCAATGGCACATCTGGAAGAAGCGGTCGCACGGCTGGGCAAGCTATTCGGTCGATAAAGCACGCTTCGCATCGCCCAAACAGAAAGGCCGTCCCGGAGGACGGCCTTTCCGTTTAGTGCAGCGAATCAAGCTGATCAGGCTTGGCCTTGCGACTTACTGTCCAGACGCGCCTCTTCCTGCTGACCCGGGGCTGGTTTGTCGGACGGCTTGGCAGCTTGCGTCTTCACGTCAGCCTGCGCCACGGGCGCGGCTGTCGCAACTGGCTTCACCGGTTCGCGTTCGGATGCCGCGGTCATCGGCGAACGATGGCCTGTCGCGACCATGCGCAGGCGCGAACGCTCCTGCAACACCTTGCCGCCGTAGCCGCCATCGCCCTGCGTCACGGCCCCGACATACAGCTTCAGGCCGCCCTCGATCGATCCTGCGCGTGCGATGCAATCCTTCAGTACCAGCGCACCGACCTTGATGTTGGCGTACGGGTTGAGCGCTGCACCGACGCCGCCCATCACTTCGTACTTGTCCTGGTGGACCTTCGTCATGACCTGCATCAGGCCCTGCGCACCCATACCGCTCTCGGCGAACGGGTTGAAGCTGGACTCGATCGCCATCACGCCCAGGATGAGCAACGGATCCAGGCCGACTTCCTTTCCGGTCTGATACGCAGCCTTCACCAGCTGGCCGGTGGCTGTAGCCGCCACGCGATACTTGCGGGCAATGTATTCCGCTACGGCGGCCTGCTCTCGCGGGGTACCGGCGGTTGCCGACTCACGCGCGTCGCGGACGACTTGCGTGTTCGGAATCTGCGCGGCCAACTCGGCCACGGACGGCACCTTCGAAAGCGCGTCCCAACCTGCCGCCGCAACCGTGCCACCCTGTGCCGTCGCCGGAGCAACAGCTTGAGCGGCGCCCGTACCAGCAGACGGCGCAGTCGGCGCAAAAGCCACCGGCTGCACGCCAGCCGCAATTGCGGGAGACGGATTTGCCGAGGCGACACTGGTGTCGACACCCGGCGTGAAATGCAGCACGCGTTGAGCGACCGTGGCACGCCACTCGCTGTTCAGCGAGAGTGCAACTGCGGCGGCGACCGCCAGCAAGCCGATGCTATTGAGCACGACATGCCCGCTGCGGAACACCAGCAGTACGCCAGGATGCAACTCATTGCGGGACGCGGCGGCGCCCCCTGCGTTCAACTCCATGCGCAGCTTACGAGGCAGCGCAACTTGACCGGCACGCGCGAGGCGGCGGCCAACCGGGGCTACGAGCCGGCGTTGCAGCGCCGATCCGATCCCGGAAGAATGAAGGGTTTTCCAACCGTTCATACTTACCTCCGTCCGCTGCTCAGATCCGGTAGACGCCTTTCTTTTGCATGGCGCCGTGCGTTTCAGGTCGCAACGGTTTTTAGTAAGGATGCCGCGCTGTTGCAGTCAGCCGGCATCTGTTGGGGGCACTCCCCTAGTGCCCAGAGAAATGCGGGCCGTGTCCTTGGGGAGGTCACGTCCCGCAGCGATGCTGATGTGCTCTGGTGTCGCCCCTCACATGGTTGAGAACGGGGCGAAGGCATTAGCCGAAAACATGTTGCGTTGCAACAATTGCCAGATCGGATTGGATTGTAGGAAGCGCGTTATGCCAAGTCAATCATAAAGAAACGATTTTTCATATCCAAAAGTTATGATAGGCGTCCCGTTGTTGGGACTAGCTGACCTGCGACGCGTTCTGTCATCAGGGGGCCATGCGGTTTTGGCCGTACAATCGCGGCCACCCTGCCTACACCAAAAAAAATGTCGCCCGGACGACCATTCGGGGGGCGGCCCGTCCGCGTGATAGGCGACCGACCTTACCTTTGGTTACAAAATCTCCATGCAATACAGAGACTTACGTGACTTTCTCGCCCAGCTCGAGCGCGCGGGCGAACTGCGCCGCATACACCGGCCGGTGTCGCCGCGCCTGGAAATGACCGAAGTCTGTGACCGTCTGCTGCGCGCCGAAGGCCCAGCGGTCGTCTTTGAGCAGCCGGTGGACGGCGCACAGAAGTACGACATGCCGGTGCTGGCGAACCTGTTTGGCACCACGCGTCGAGTGGCGCTGGGCATGGGCGCGGAGTCGCTCGATGAACTGCGGGACGTCGGTCGCCTGCTCTCGGCGTTGAAAGAGCCCGAACCGCCGCGCGGCCTGCGTGAAGCCGGCAAGCTGTGGACAATGGCCAAGGCCGTGTGGGATATGGCGCCGCGCAAGGTGTCGTCGCCGGCATGCCAGGAGATCGTGTGGGAAGGGAATGCCGTCGACCTCTCGCGCATCCCCGTACAGACGTGCTGGCCTGGCGATGCGGCGCCGCTTGTCACTTGGGGGCTGGTCATCACCCGCGGGCCGCACAAGAAGCGGCAGAACCTGGGGATCTACCGGCAGCAGGTCATCAGTCGCAACCAGCTCATCATGCGCTGGCTGGCGCACCGCGGCGGCGCGCTGGATTTCCGCGAGCACGCCATCGCCAATCCGGGTCAGCCGTTTCCCATTGCGGTGGCACTGGGCGCCGACCCGGCCACCATTCTTGGCGCGGTGACGCCGGTGCCGGACACGTTGTCGGAGTACCAGTTTGCGGGGCTGCTACGCGGCAGCCGGACCGAACTTGCGACATGCCTGACGCCGTCCTTGGCGCAGGCGCAACTGCAAGTGCCGGCCGGTGCCGAAATCATCCTCGAAGGCCACATCCAGCCGGACCCGACGCACCCGAGTGGCTATCAGCACGCGCTCGAAGGCCCCTTCGGCGATCACACCGGCTATTACAACGAGCAGGACTGGTTCCCCGTGTGCACGGTCGAGCGCATCACGATGCGCCGCGACCCGATCTATCACTCCACATATACAGGCAAGCCGCCCGATGAGCCGGCCGTGCTCGGCGTGGCGCTCAATGAAGTGTTCGTGCCGCTGCTGCAGAAGCAGTTTCCGGAGATTGCCGATTTCTATCTGCCACCCGAGGGCTGCAGCTATCGTATGGCGCTGGTCAGCATGAAGAAGCAATACGCCGGCCACGCCAAGCGCGTGATGTTTGGCGTGTGGAGCTTCCTGCGGCAGTTCATGTATACGAAGTTCATCGTGGTGGTGGACGACGATGTGAACCTGCGCGACTGGAAGGAAGTGATCTGGGCGATCACCACCCGCGTCGATCCGGCGCGCGATACGGTGATGGTGGAAAACACGCCGATCGACTACCTCGATTTCGCCTCCCCGGTGTCGGGCCTGGGCTCCAAAATGGGCATCGATGCCACCAACAAATGGCCCGGCGAGACCACGCGCGAATGGGGCCAGCCCATCGTCATGGATGCCGCTGTCAAAGCCCGCGTCGACGCCATGTGGGACACGCTCTTCCAATAACCACAAGGCCTGGCGGCACGATCTGCGAGCGAACGACCGTTCGGTTATTCTTAGCGGGTTAAGCGACTGCTGCATCTAAAAGGCGGGCCCTTTTGTCTACTGGGTCCGCCTTCCTTATGGAGAACGCCATGGCCGAAGCACTCGACTCATCCCGCACAGCCTCCAACGCGCTGGAGCGCATCACAGACCGCACCCTCGTCAAGACGCAGTCCTATGTCGACGGCGCCTGGGTAGGCGCGGCAGACGGCGCGACGTTTCCCGTCTACGACCCTGCCACCAACGCACACCTGGCCGACGTCGCCAATCTCGGCCACGCAGAAACGCTGCGCGCGATCGACGCGGCCAATGCGGCGTGGCCCGCGTGGCGCGAGCTGACCGGCAAGGAGCGCGCTGGCCTGATGCGCCGCTGGTTCGACCTGCTTATCGCCAACGCCGACGACCTCGCCGCGCTGATGACGGCTGAACAAGGCAAGCCGCTGGCCGAAGCCAAGGGCGAAATCGTCTACGGCGCGTCGTTCATCGAATGGTTTGCCGAAGAGGCCAAGCGCGTCTCCGGCGACGTGATGGCCAGCACCTGGCGGGACAAGCGCATGGTCGTGTTGAAGCAGCCGGTCGGTGTGTGCGCATCCATCACGCCGTGGAACTTCCCGCTGGCGATGATCACCCGGAAGGTCGCACCAGCCATGGCGGCAGGCTGCACCATCGTCATTAAGCCGGCCGAGCAAACGCCGCTGTCCGCGCTCGCGATGGCCGAACTGGCGCACCGCGCGGGCATTCCCAAGGGCGTGGTCAATGTGGTGACGGGCGACGCGGACCGCTCGATCGCCATCGGCAAAGCCCTGTGCGAATCGCCGATCGTGCGGCATCTGTCGTTCACGGGCTCGACCCCGGTCGGTCGCATCCTGATGCAGCAATGTTCGCCGACGGTGAAAAAGGTGGCGTTGGAACTGGGGGGCCATGCGCCGTTCATCGTCTTTGACGACGCCGACATCGATGCCGCCGTGGAAGGCGCAGTGCAGTCGAAATACCGCAACGCCGGCCAGACCTGCGTGTGTACGAACCGTTTCTATGTCCATGCCTCGGTGTACGACACGTTTGTCGAAAAGCTCTCGGCCAAGGTGCGCGGCATCAAGGTCGGCAACGGTTTCGAATCGGGCGTAGTGCAAGGCCCGCTGATCGACGACCAAGCGGTGGAAAAAGTGCAGCGTCACATCGACGACGCGACGCAGAAAGGCGCGCGCCTGACCGCCGGCGGCAAACTGATGCAGGGCTTCGGCTCGCAGCGTTTTGTCGAGCCCACCGTGCTGGCGGACGCCACGCCCGACATGCTGATCGCGCGCGAAGAGACCTTCGGCCCGGTCTCCGCCATCTTCAAATTCCAGGACGAAGCGGAAGTCGTGCGCCTGGCCAACGACACCGAATTCGGCTTGGCTTCGTACTTCTTCAGCCGCGACATCGGCCGCATCTGGCGCGTGGCCGAGCAACTCGAATACGGCATGGTCGGCATCAACACGGGGCTGATCTCGAACGAGGTCGCGCCGTTTGGCGGCATCAAGCAATCGGGCCTGGGCCGTGAAGGTTCGGTCTACGGCATCGACGAGTATCTCGAACTCAAGTATCTGTGCATGGGCGGCATCTGAAGCGTCGCCCCCTCTTGGCCGACCTGCCACATCGATAGAGCGGGCGCCTTTCCCCTTGCCTGACCGGCGGAGGAGACACATGAGCACCATCCAGGAAGGCGCCCTGCTTTGGACGCCATCGGCTGACTTCATCGCGCGCGCGCGCCTGACGCATTACCTCGACTGGCTCGCGCGCGAACGCGGGCTGCGCTTTTCGGCGACCACGCCCGAGGGCTACGCACGACTCTGGGAATGGTCGACCACTGAACTCGAGGCGTTCTGGACGTCCGTCTGGGACTACCTTGACCTGCGCGCCTCGACACCGTTCACGCAGATGCTGGGCGACCGCACCATGCCCGGCGCGCAATGGCTGGTCGGCGCGAAGCTCAATTACGTCGATCAGGTCATGCGCCATGTGGAAGAAGGCGGCAGCCCCGACCGCACCGCCATCCGATACGCCAGCGAGACCAAGCCGCTGGCCGACTTGTCATGGCGCGAACTGCGCCAACGCGTTGCCTCGCTGGCGGATGCGCTGCGCAAGATGGGCGTGGTGCCAGGCGACCGCGTCGCCGCATATCTGTCGAACACGCCGGACGCGATGGTGGCGTTTCTCGCCACGGCCAGCGTCGGGGCCATCTGGTCTGTCTGTGCGCCCGACATGGGCCAGGTGGCCGTGACCGACCGCTTCCGCCAGATCGAGCCCAAAGTGCTGATTGCGGTGGACGGCTATCACTACGGCGGCCGCGCGTTCGACCGCGCCGACGTGGTCGCAGAGATGGTCGACGCGCTGCCAACAGTCGAACACCTCGTGCTCGTGCCGCAGTTGCTTGGCGAGATCAACCGCGCACGTTTCCCAGAGGCCCACGACTGGCGCGACCTGACGGCCGACGACGTGCCGCTCGTCGTCACACCCGTTGCCGCTGACCACCCACTGTGGATTCTCTATTCGTCCGGCACCACCGGCATGCCCAAGCCGATCGTGCACGGCCACGGCGGCCTCCTGCTGGTGCAGACGATGATGGGCGCGCTACATCTCGACCTTGGCCCCGACGACGTCTACCACTGGTACAGCAGTACCGGGTGGGTCATGTGGAATTCGCAAGTGAGCGGCCTGCTGGGCGGCGTCACGCTCGCCATCTACGACGGCAACCCCGGCACGCCCGATCTCAATACGCTGTGGCGCTTCGCACAGGATGCGGGCGTGAGCTTCTTTGGCGCCGGGGCGGCGTTCTTCGCCAATTGCCTGAAGGCCGGCATCGAGCCCGGTCGCGATTTCGACTTGTCGAAGCTGCGCGCGGTTGGGTCGACGGGCTCGCCGCTCTCCGCCGAGGCGTATGACTGGATCTACCGCCACGTGAAGGCCGATGTCTGGCTCAATCCGATTTCCGGCGGCACCGATTTCGCCGGATGCTTCGTGGGCGGCGTCGCCACGCTGCCCGTCTATGCAGGTGAGATGCAATGCCGCAACCTCGGCTCGCGTGTTGAAGCCCTGGACGAGGCCGGCCAACCGCTGATCGATGCAGTGGGCGAACTGGTCTGCACGGCACCAATCCCATCGATGCCACTGTTCTTCTGGGGCGATACCGATGGCAGCCGCTACCGCGACAGCTACTTCGACATGTACCCCGGCCGGTGGCGCCACGGCGACTGGATCAAGATCACGCCACGCGGCGGCGCCATCATCTACGGCCGGTCGGATGCCACGATCAACCGCCACGGTATCCGCATGGGCACAGCCGAGCTGTACCGCGTAGTGGAAGACCTGCCGGAAGTGCTCGACAGCCTCGTCGTCGATCTCGAATTTCTCGGCCGCGAATCGTTCATGCCGCTGTTCGTCGTGCTGCGCGAAGGTGCGACGCTCGACGACACGCTGCGCAGCACGATCAACACACGCATCAAGGCGGGACTGTCAGCCCGGCATGTGCCCAACGTGATCGTGCAGGCGCCAGGCGTGCCGCGCACGCTCTCGGGCAAGAAGATGGAAGTGCCCATCAAGAAACTGCTGCTTGGCGCACCAGTCGAGCGCGTCGCCCACCCCGATGCAATGGCAAACCCGGAGGTGCTCGCGTGGTACGCGACCTACGCCGGGTCGCTGGCTCGTCAAAGCAGCGCGCACGGCGAGCCCGCGCCCGCATTGGAATCGTGGCGGAGCTAGACCGATCGTTGGTCTCTGGTTTCACAATCTCCGCCAATCGAACGATGGCAGGGGTCGGGTGTGATGACTAACGTACAGCTAGCACCGGCACATCAAGATGCCGGGCAAGTCTGCTTAACGGGGAGTCACCATGCTTGTAACGACGAACGTCCTGATCAAGACGGAGGACGGCCGCGAAGCCTTGGCCCAGCGCCGCCATGACATGCAGATGCGCCAGCGGCATCTGCTGATCCTCATTGACGGAGCCCGCACAGTCGGGCAACTGCATCAACTGCTGAGCGACTGGCCGGACCTCGACGACCTGCTGGTGGGGCTGCAACGGGCCGGCATGGTCGACGTGCTTCCCGGTATCTCGCCTGAAAACACAGCGACTGCCGCGCCTTTCGACCCCATCGCGCACTTCAATCGTCCATTGTTCGACGACCATGGCAGCCCCGGCCCTGCTGCCCTCTCTCACATCTACGACGAGCTGCCGCCGTTGACGGGCATGACGCTTGGTCTGCAAGCGGTGGCGGCGCCGATCGACGAGCCCGCCGCCAATGACGCCAGCAAGCCGCACACGGCGCCGGTCCAGGTCATTTCTGCGCCACAGCCTGCCGTGCCACCGGAGTTGGCCGACGTGTTGCCCAACGTGGTCAAGGTCGAGCTGATGCGTTTGGCCGTGCAGCACTTCGGCTCTGCGGCAGGTGCCGCCATGCCGCTGCTGCGAGCCTGCAAGGAAGACCCGCAATCGCTGTGCGACGTGGTTGCCGCATGCGCGAAGGCTGCAGCCCCCCTGGCGGGCGAACACGCCGCCGCGAAGTTCGTGGATGCGGCCATGCAGGCGATGGCGTCGCGGCGCTAGGCAACAGCACCGGTAACACGTCGTGCGGCTTGTCCGCGCGTCGACGCCGACGGCGGCTATGAGAGGACCCCCGCGGCGTAGGCAGCGTGTTGGTTGCGGGGGATCAAGGCGAGATCATCAAGATCATTCAGGCCAGCGTAGAGGCCATGTCCGCGGCCACGGCGGCAAGCGCGCCGGCCACCCGGTCGATCTGCTCCGAAGCGAGCCCTGCAATATTGATCCGGCCGCTCTGCGTGCCATAGATGGCGTGATGTGCGCGCAAACGCTCCATGGCATCGGCATCCCACGGCAACGTGGAAAACATGCCCTTGTGCCGTGACAGATTCTGTAGCGCAACGGGGGCGCCCAGACTGGCCAGTGCGTCATCAAGGCGACGCCGGTTGCCAGCGATGCGCTGACGCATATGTTCGAGTTCGTCACGCCAGGACGCCCTCAGTGCGACATCGCCAAGAATGGCAGCCGCGATCGCCGCGCCGTGGTCCGGCGGCATCGAATAGTTGCTGCGTGTGATGCGCTCCAGCACGCCGCCAACCGGCTGCAGCGCCACCCTGTTCTTGCCGAGTACCATCGCCGCCCCGGTGCGTTCGCAGTACAGGCCCATGCTCTTTGAGCAGCTTGCCGCCACCAGCACCGTATCGAGCGCATCGACAAGCAACCGCAGGCCTGTGGTGTCCTGCTCCAAACCATCGGCCAGACCCAGGTACGCCATGTCGACCAGCGGGATCAAGCCCCGCTGCGCGCACTGCTCCGCCACGGTTTGCCAGACCCCGACGCCCATGTCGATGCCAGTCGGGTTGTGGCAGCAGCCGTGCAGCAGCACGATATCGCCCGCACGCGCAGCCCACAGGTCTGCGAACATGGCGTCCGCGTCGAGCACCCCGCCTTCCGCGCGCCAGCGGTAGCGGTCTACCGCAAGCCCCGCCGCTCGCATGATGGGCACGTGGTTGACGTAGCCTGGGTCGGACACCCAGACGCGAGCACCGGGCGAAGCCACGGCGATGAAGTCGGCGAGCAATCGGAGCGCGCCGGTCCCGCCCACGGTCTGCATCGTGTGCTGGCGTGCCAGCCGCCCCGCGTCGTTGCCAAGCAGCAGCGTCGCCAACCCGGCATTGAAGTCGGCGTTGCCTGCCAATCCGCGGTATGCCTTGGAAGCGCCGGCGGCAGCCAGACGCTCCTCGACGGCCTTCACTGCGGCCATGACCGGTGTCTGCCCGGTTTCATCGCGATAGACACCCACGACAAGATCGACCTTGTCCGGTCGGGGGTCCGCACGGAAAGCGGCGGTCAGGCCCCACAGCGGATCCGGGGCAACGGTGGCGAGGCTTGCTAGCATGGGGTGGGTTTCCGGAAGAGCGATGCGACGGTCTACGCGCGGTTTGCGAGGATCACGCCAGCGGTGATCACGGCAATGCCGCAGGCAACAGCCAGGGTGAGCGATTCACCGAGCAAGGGCACCGCCCCCAGGCAAGCCAGCGCGGGCGCCAGCGAGCCGATGGCGGAACAGCGCGGCGTATCCAGATGACGAATCGCCAGCGCATAAGACAGGCTTGAAATCACGCCAACCCCCAAGCCCTGGGCCAGCAGGAAAGGCATGGCGTTGGCCACGGTGAACTGCCCGACATGGCTGTCAACCACGCCCAGGCTCACCAGCAGCGCGGTCAACAAAAAGGACGGCACGCTCAACAGCAATGCGCAACCGATGGCATCGAGCCCTGCCCGGCGCAGCCCCAGCGTGTAGCTGCCCCAGAGCAGACTCGCCAGCAGCAGCAATCCGGCGCCGCCGACAAACGCGCCATGCGATACATGCGATTGCGATACCAGCAGGAGCAGCACGCCAGCGAGAATGAGCGCGATGGCGCGCCCGCGTGCCGCCGTCATGCGTTGGCGATCCACCACATACGCGATCAGCGCCACCGACAGCGGCGTCGTACCGGCAATCAATGAGGCCACGTGGGCGGCCGAGGTCACCTTGCCGCCTGCCGAAGCCATGAAAAAGAACGGCACGCCGCCGCCCATCAGGATCATCAGCGCGCTGAGCGGCTTCACCCGCCGCAGCATCGCCCAGCGGGAGGGCAGGAACGGCACCAGCAGCAAGGTCGGCAGGCCGAACCGGATGAGCGCCACATCGGCAGGCGCCAGCGGCGACGCGCCAATCGCCCGGATCGACAGGGCGAACCCGGCCCAGATCAAAACCGTCAGCACCATCGCCGCATACCCGATCAGCGGATTGGCCTCGAAGGCATTTCGCCCAGACTGCGCGCCCACGCCCACCGTCAATGTCGAACCACGCATGCCGCCCCACCCTTGCTTTTCAGAATGGAAACAGAATGCCTCAGTACAAAAAGTAGTATCTTGCTATTTCCGCTAATGCCGCCTTTTGATTTGGCAGAAGCTGCCATTCTTGGAAAATCGCATGGATAAGAAAGACAGGCAGATCATTGCCGCCCTTCAGAAAGAAGGCCGCTTGACCAACCAGGAGCTGTCGGAGCGTGTGAACCTGTCGCCCTCACCCTGCCTGCGCCGGCTGCGGTTGCTGGAAGACGCTGGCATCATCCGCGGCTACACGGCCATCGTTGATGAAGAGGCATATGGGCTGCCGGTGACGGCATTCGTGCATATTCGTCTGCAACAACACTCTCGCGAGGTCGTCTCGACGTTCGAGAACCGCATCCGCGCCATCGACGCGATCCTTGATTGCTATGTGCTGACTGGCGAGGCGGATTACCTGCTGCGTGTGCTGGTGGAAAGCCTGCAAGACTACGAGCAGTTCGTGCGCGGGCAATTGCATGCCATTCCCGGCATCGCCGCCATCGACACGAGCTTTGCGTATGGCGTGGTCAAGCGCTCGACGGTGTTTCCGGCCTGGGATGAGAACAAGCGGAGTGCGGTGCGGCGGCGTGGAAATGCCTCAGCGCGGTAGTTCGATCGCCGCCCGTCGTCTCATTACCCGGCAACGGGATCGCACAAGACGAGATAGCGATGGAGCGGATTGGCGAGCACCCGACCGCGCCAGCGTTTGAAGCGCACGCTCACTCTCATCGCTCAAGAAACGCGCAGGCGAACCGATACTACCGCTGCATCAGGCAACGCCGCTGCTCCGCCTGCGGCGAGACAAGCATCACCCCTAACGAGTGGACCGATCCATGGAACGAAAGAAGCCCGCCCCCTGCCCCGACAACAATTTTGTCGAAGAGGCCATCTTCTCTCTGGTCGCGAGGCAGGTGGGGGATGGGAATCGCGATGCATTCCGGTTTGGCGGATTGCTGCGGTACGTCAATCGCCGCGCGCTGGCCAAGCTCATTTGTCATTACGAGATCTACAAGCAGGTCAATGACTTGCCCGGCCACATCGTCGAGTTCGGCGTCTTCAAGGGTGAATCACTGCTCCGCTTCGCCCAGTTTTCTGAAATCTTTGCGCCTTACGACCGCAGCTTCGATGTCATCGGATTCGATAACTTTTCCGGTTTTCCTGATTTTCATGAGAAGGACGGTGCGCGGAAGGCCATCAACGATAAGGTCGAAGGCGGATGGTCCTCTGCGCAGTACCGTGAAGAGCTGTATGACCTGATCAATGTCTTCGATCATGATCGGTTCGCGCCTCACAAGCCTCGAATCAGGATCATTGAAGGTGACATCCGGCAGACCGTTCCGCAGTACGCGAGCGAAAATCCCGGTACCAAGATCAAGCTGCTCCATCTCGATGCCGATCTGTACGAGCCGACCAAGGTGGGACTGGAGTGTCTCTGGGATCGGCTCGTGAAAGGCGGCATCCTGCTGCTCGACGAATACGGGTTCGATGTGTTTCCAGGTGAAGCGTCCGCAGTGGACGAGTTCTTCCGCGCACGCGGCATTGCTCCAAGGATCCAGAAGTTCCCGTTCTCGGACAATCCGGGCGGCTATATCGTCAAGGAAACCTACTGATTTGCACGCATGAAAGAAACCATGCGCCAAACCACGACGACGGGCTCGCTTGCCGAAGAGGGCTGGGAAAAGATCGTTTTCTCCGAAGCGCTCAAGAGCGACGTTGAGGCACTGTTCTTCGACGTGTGCAACTACCTCTTGGTGCTGGTGAAGGACGACTCACGGTTCGACGAGTCGGCCCAGCGACGGCTGCGAGAAGCCGTCAAGGACCGGGATGCCGTCGCCGCCGAGCGCCATCTTCAAACGATCACCCTGGAACTGAATGCCAAGGATCGGAAGCTTCTGGGCAAGCTCTACGATCTGGGCACCCGGCCGATGCGGCTCATGTCGGGCATGCGCCTATTCTTCAACCCGCAGATTCAGCAGATCGTCGAACGATTCTTTGACCATTCGGAAGCGCCCTCCATTTTGGTCCGCCCCTTCAACGGCGAAACGCTGCATGTGTTTCCGCCCGGCGAGGAGAACTACCGATACAACCTGCCGGTGCATCAGGATTTCCCGTACTTGCTGCAAAGCGAGAAGCAGCTCACTTTCTGGCTGAACCTGACCGACAATTTGAACGGCGAAGCCGGAGGCGTCCGGATCTATCCGCGCACGCACAAGCTTGGGCTGCCGAAGACCACCAAGAACGCGTTCGGGCATTACGAGGTTGCGATCGAGCACTATCCCGACTTCGATCAGAACGATCACGTGGAATCAGCGTCCGGAATGTTCGAGCTTTACGCGATTGATTCCCTGACCTGGCACAGTTCCGTGCCGAGCATTTCCAAGGACAGCACGCGTCTGACCTATATCTTTCGCGTGTCGGATATTGGTACGCCCGATCGCATCCCTTATGGAGCCGACAGATCGCACCCTCAGGGCAAGCGTTTCGAGGATCTGTATCCCGAGCTATACATCGAACCGGCAACGCGGTAGCCGAGCGATGCACGACCCGTCATCAGAGCAGCCAGCCAAGGGCGCGCGCAAAATGACTTCAATGCCACTTTTCATGCCGCCCTTCGCCCTCGCGGCTTGCCGAACCGCCGCAACCCCGCATAAAATGTGGGGCTACGCGGGCGTCGTATAATGGTAATACCCTAGCTTATACGGGATTATCAAACCTGCTGTTCATGCGGGGTTTCATCGCATTATTTCGCGGATTGATTTTTTAGCCACGTAGTCTGCGAGTTTTGGAGCGATGCCAGTCCTCACCCCAGCAGATATCAATAAAAGCTATTGATATACCTCATGGCAATTTCCCGCAAATCCGCATTCGTCCCCCAGCCGCCTGATACGCCGGTATCGGAGCTTGCCCTGCGTGTACTCGTTGAGTTTGCAGATGGGGATGCGCATGTCATCGGCACAGCAACCCTGATTGCAACGCACCTCGCTCTTACCGCGCAACACGTGGTAGACGACATCCTGACAAGATTCGGACATGGTGAGTTGAAGGACAATGCTGCGGATGTCACTGAGTATTCCATCCGTCTCTATCAGGTCCTTCCAGGCGGGCACTACGCTATTTGGAATGTTTACACTGCCTGGAAGTGTCCCGGCTCCGATCTCGCGCTGCTACATCTAGGTCTCTTCGGTCAAAGCGATCCGAACACGCCAATCAACTGGCGAACTCCACCACTCATTTTTACGGCTCCGCCCGTCGGCACTCCAATTGCGGCCTTCGGCTACCACAGCTCTGTTGTCGCAACTCGCCCCGCTGACGAGGGCGGCTATCATATGGAGTTGAAGGACAAGCCAACTACGTCAACAGGCGTCATCGAAGAGATACTGCCAAACGGGCAACCGAGCGGGAACTTCACTTTCCCATGCTATCGCGTTGCAGCTCGATTTGACGGAGGGATGAGCGGCGGCCCCGTGTTCGACGAGCGAGGAAGGCTATGCGGCATCATCTCAGGTTCACTATTTCCAGGTGACGACGAGGAAGAACCGATCAGCTACGTGTGTATGCTATGGCCCATCCTGCCACTGGGAATTTCTGTGAACCGTGGTCCCTCCCATGCAAAGAACGTCAAGTACCCAGTAGCTCATCTGGTACGGGATCGCATTATTCATACGTGCGAAAGCAGCTTCAACGGCATCGATCCACGTCTCTTAATAACGTGGTATTGCCTGCCTGAAGTGCCAATCTGAGCCATCCGATATAAGGCTCCGTTTATTTCTTGGCTTTTTTCATATGCTGCACATTGCAGTACCGATAACCACAGGTACGCGGCCAACTCTCATCTCGCCAACATAGTTGCTCAGAAGCAGTCAAGAAGAAGACTCCGCGCAGGAGTCTTCTTCTTTTGTGACCCAAATTTTCCGTCACACCTTCGACTTGCCTTCCAGTTTGGTGGTTTCTAGTTCCGATAACGCACTAGCCTGAACGACCGTGGTCTCCGCTAGGTAACGTTTGAACGCTTGACGCTTTTAAACTTCGCTGCCGTTGTGTTGTCATAGACGATAGGATCTATCAAATTCATCCGATGCCTTGGATCGATCTGAAATACCCTCTTAAAATCTTCTGGCCCCAAAATCTCCAGGCAGCCTTGCAGGAATTCGTCCACTCTAGAATTTATTGATTCGGCAGTTGGGATCGTTTTTTTTGACCTCACCTCGACAGTCGCTGCAACATACGCCTTACGGCGTTTTAAGAGCTTCTTGAGCTTCGCTTCCTTGCTCTTCCCGGCAAGCACTGCGCGCGCATGAGCTTCAAAGCTGTCAGCTTCTGTCTTTGGGTGACTATAGGCCAAGTCCATGGTGACTGGCTGTGGCCCACCATCTCTATGCTTGATCCAAGCATCTTCGTTTAGCCCATATTGCCCAAACAGCGCGTGGCTTACATGGTATCCACGTGCGAGCTCAACGGTCTGAGGCTGTTGATTCACCGAGCCCGTAGACCAAAGAATCTGATTGGCGAGTTGGTGGCACACGCCATCAATCCCATAAAGGAAAATAGTCCCCTGGGCATCCCGAAATTCTCGGGAATCCTTGTTTGGTTTGCACAAGTAGAGGGCTGTTTTGAGGTTCGCCGCCCCTTGAGCAATTGACGCTGTACCACCCGGGTGAAACGAACCCCATGAATACCAGTAGTTGCTCGAAGCCTCGATGACATCATCAATTGTCTGGTACGGGGTAACACGGTTGTCGTATGAGGTCACCCACGTATGGTCAACTATTGAATCTTGGAAAAACGCCGGCGTTGTCCAAGCATACAGTTTTACAGACAGCATACGTCCCCCTCGCACACAAATTACATTGATGCGACGTCTTCGGAAAAACCCAGCATAGCAGGGAGACCGGCTTATGACATCAACATTTCAATGGACAGCATTATCCAATACCGACTAAGCAGATACCCGGTAATTCAATTTAGGTAGTACTGGAGCCACACTTCAAATCATCCCCGCATATTCTTCTGCTCAGTCAATTTCTCGTACAAAGATGGACAATAGACCCAGTAGTAAGTCTCAGTCCTAAAGAATCGATAGAGGAACATGAACAACAAACCAGCTATTGGCACCCATACGTACAAAGGCGATCCAAAGTATCTCGCGAACACCACAGAGATAGCACTTCCCTGAGAAAAACTCAAGTAATAGTTCCAGCACAACATGGATAAACAATAGAAAGCAAAGAGAGCGAACTTCGTCAGCTTATCTCTATGATCACTTATTTCCTCTTCATATCTTGCATACAGGGCTAAGAAATACGATTCCTTCGTCGCATGAGCCTCTACCCTAAGCTCATTGAGGCTCACATTGTTGAACGGCCGCCTGTAGCTATCGTCCTCGCGACCAAGCAACCTCCTCAAATACATGCCCAGTGAAACTTGGGCACTCCCAAACATGGCGATGTAAACCTCATCAACAAACGCCGCGACCAACGGCAACGCTATTGACGTAAGGAAAGAAAACCCCACTAGTATGAGTATGATCTTAATAGCAAGATTTGACTTTGCCATCAAATCATAGCTTCCGGCAATTTCAAATATCCCAGGCTGATGAAGGCTCAAAAATACATTATCAACCAAGAGCACGAATGCCGATGAGAGCAGGAAAAATCGAACCTCGGTAGCAGCCTGAAGAGTGGAAAATACCCCAAGCCCCTTTACAGCCCCTTCGCTTGAATCGCTCAACTCATTCCTCCAACGGTTTTTCAACCACGTTCACATCACACGTGTGGAACTTATACGGATGAAAAATACGGAACTTAATACCCCACACGCGCAGGGAAGTCGAGCAGACCAGTAACAACCACGCTGATGGGATTTTTCACGGGTTGCGTTACCAACCATCAGAAAAATAGCGCCGGAAGAAGCCATATAACCGTATCCTTGAGCCGATTATTGGCATATGCTGCGCGTTGCAGTACCGCAAACCCCAGGGAAACCATGGCTACTTATAAAGAACTACTCGCTCAGAAGCAGAAGCTGGAAGAACAGCTTGAGGGCGCCCGCCTCAAAGAGCTTGAGCAGGTCATTGCTCAGGTTAAACAGATCGTGGCCGACTACGGGCTGACGGCAGAAGACATTGGACTGTCGTCCAAAAACAAAGCGAAGGCTCGCCGCACCGTTGCGCCGAAATACCAAGACCCGAAGACCGGCGCTACTTGGACGGGTCGCGGTCGTGCACCCACGTGGATCGCAGGCAAGAACTATGAGCGTTTCCTGATCGCCTAGTCCCCAAAGACGTTCGACAAAGCCCGCTTCGGCGGGCTTTTCCCTTGCTTCCTCACGGCGTCGAACGCAGTGGAACGCGAGCGGAGCGCCACACGTGCTCGCGAACGCTACCGGAGATACCGGCCTGCGTCGAAACGTCCGTGAACCCTCTCAATGCGAATTGGAGCCCCAAAGAGCACCCTGCATGCGTTGATCTTGGGGGGTACACCGGGCACACCTCACACACGTCCTTTGTTTACCGCGTGATCTGCATGTCGTAGGCACCCCCGCTGTCGTTGAGGCAGACGCCTGTCCCCTGCTGCGTCCAACCACTGAAGCTGAACACACATCGCAGGTTGTGCTGGCCGTCAGCGGATTGCGCGAGGACGTTGCCGTTACCAACGGCGCTCACACCGATGGCGCTGCCGGTAGCCGGTTGCCCGCCGCCGAAGGCCGTGCCCAGGGAGAATGAGCCGCCCTGCACGTACACGTAGTGTCCGACGTATGTTTCGCCATCCAGGGCGATGGATACCGACTTGTCTATCTGCTTGGCCGTGCCGTGGGCTATCGGCCCCGCTCCACGTGGCATCAGCGACAGATCGTAGACAGCGCACCCTTGAAGGGCAAGGGTTGCGCAGCAGAGGAACCACTTCTTCATGAGCTGCCCCCCCCCCGGACTCAGTTAGCGGCGCTGTCCGGTGCGGATTTCTTCGGCAATCCGCTCGACCACGGCGTTCTTGGCTTTCCAATCGGCGTCGGCCGCATCAAGTTCACGCAGATCGGCATCCGCTGGCTCGCCATTGCCGTGCGGAGCGAATTGCCTGGTCACGGTCATGAAGGCTCGGTGTCGGCGCTCGAATGCCAAGCGTTCGTCTTCGATGGCCCTCTGCTCCTCGGCCCGTTGCTCCGCCGCCGTCCCCATGCTCGCCCCCGGTATTGCTCGGTTATGGAATCACACTATAGGGCAGGCATCGGGAATCGCAATTTCCACCACGAGCACGCCCGAAAGCACCCTACCCGCCCCAAAAAAAATGGCCCCCCGGAGGAGCCACATGAACGACACGTCAGCGTCATCATTTCGAGGGCGTTGCGCCCTTCTTCTTAATCATCTGGTAGTACGTGCTCGCACCCGCCTTGGTCAGCTTCACGTCCTCGATGAACGCCTGAATGATGTCCTTGCGGGTGACACCCTTCACGCCGACCATTCGTTTGTAGATTTCCGTCGCCACGACCATCTTCGTCGGCGTGGCGTCAACCAAGGGCGCATCCTGCCTGCCTGCTTCCGGTTTGGCTGCTGCCTCGGGCTTCACCGCCTGCGCATTCTGGGCGTTCTCAGCCTTCGCAGCAGCCTGGCGCAACCACTCGGCATCCGGGTTCGGCTCGTCCATCTTGGCGTCGGGCTTCTTGTCCTCCGGCTTCTGGACTTCAGGCTTGGCCGCCTCCACCGTCTGCCCTTCCTGCTTCGCGGCCTCCGGCTTGGGGGCTTCCGGCTTCGGTGCTGCGCCAGCCTGCACAACAACCGCGCCCGTTTGCTTCACGGGCTCGCCCGTTGCCTTCCCTGCGTTGGCGTCTTTAGCGTTCGGGGTTGCGACTGCCTTGGCGTTGCTCATGTTCGGGACTCCTCATGTCATTGGAGTCCCCACTGTCCGGCGAACCTCCCGAGCAGACAACAGGGGCACAATCAGTCACTTTCTCGGCGCCGCCGACAGGGAATCACGGGGTAACAATGACAGTTTTCACGTCACCGCCCGATCAGCACGCGCTAACCCCTTGTTTTTACGGGGTTTTCTGAGCCAGATCATCAGCTTAACTAGGCTCGACTTGGGGAACAGCCGGGGGGTCCAACCCCCGGCGAGCAGATAACACGCCCGTATATCAAATACAAAAAATCAGTTATCTATTCAATAGCTCATAGAGGTGGGTTATCTCAGGCGACATCGGAGTTGCGGTCAACTGCCACGATGTCCTTGCCGTCCTTGATCATCAAATCCCATTCCCCCGATTCGATATTCCACGCCCCGTACGCTTCCCTCAGGCCACGGCGATAGTGGTCGCTGTACGACTGGAGCTGATCAAGACGATCAAGGTCGAGGCCGTACGTGTAGACCTTCTTCTTCCCATCCTCGTAACGCACCTTGGGCTTGCCGAACTTCAAACCAATCAGCCGAAGCAGATCACCCAACTGCGACATGGGTTTCCATTCGAAATCCTCACGCACGCTGATGCCGAGCACCAGGCCAATGTTCACGGTCTCCTCCTTCACGGCGGCGATAAACGAGTCCAGCTTCGCGCCCTCGAAACGTTCCATCGTGTTGAGAACCCCAGACTCATCAATCGCCCCGGCGACGTGGAAGAGCTTTTGCAGCAAATCGCACTTGCGGCGGTACCCCTTCATATCGACGGTCAATTTGCCCTGCTCTGCATAGTTAAACCACAACCGCTGCGTGTTCGACGCAGTGAAGAACGAGAACAACCGCACGCATTCCCGATACCGGCCGTTGCCGTCGAGCGAAACGAGTTCAGGGGTGACGTCCTTGACGCCATAGAACTGAGAGATGCGGAAACGCTGAAGCTGCCTTTGCTCATCGATCGATGCATCCAACTTGTCTTTAAGCTCCTTATACTCAGCAGCCTTGATCCGCTTTGCATGGGCAACGCCGTCGAACTCCTGCTTCTTGACGATACCGCGAGCGAGCTTGAGTTGCTCTTGCAACGGCTTCATATCCACCCCGGAAGACAACGCTTCGACGACATTCCAGCCCTCGGACTGCTTCAAGGCTATGAAGTGCTTACGCGCATTGTTGAGAGACGCGTGACGCATCGACAAGACTTCGGCGAACACGTCGAGCAACTTGCTATCCGTCTCATAGGAGGGTGCGCCCTCGGGGGTGTAACCCTTGAGCAGTTCGGGCAAAGCTCCTTTGGCAAGTAGGCTGCTGCGGATCGCATCGACTTCGTACTCGAAGAAGCGATACGCCGGCGACACCCACACGTGCTGGTCCTTCATGTTGCGAACACGGGCAAGTTGCTGATCCATATCGAAGTGGGTAGTAATCCCCACGCCGAAGAACCCGAAAACATGCGTGAACTGGTGGGCTTCCACCTGGACCGAAATATCGATGCCCGTACCCAATGCTGGCGACACGATCAGCACATCACAATCTGCGACCGCGCTACTGATCGACTTGATGAAGCCCTGAATTTCCCGCGTGCTGGAGTTCTCCGAGGTAATCAACTGAACGCGCCGTTGCAATCCAAACTGCAAGCGCAGGGTCTCGGCTATGGTTTTTGCCTCATCCTTCGAATTGCAGGCGATGTATTGCTTCCCGCCTTCGGTGACAGCGGCGAAAACACGTTCGATCAAGTCTTCCCGGCTGTAGTACATATGTAGGGTGTGGTCGTCGGACTTGCGGTAACGATTCACGTAGACATAGCTCGGCCCCTTCCCTGCCCTGAGGATGTCAGTGATATTGACCGTCAACCAGCCCAGGTCCGCGTCGCTCAACACCACGCGCTTGGCTTGCCGCACGTAGTGATGCAGTAGCAGAAAGCACGCATTGCGCTTTCCGTTCAGGGTGCTGGATGTGATGTGCGAATACACCTGCTCGCTTTCGTCAATGAGGACGACATCGAACTTGTGCCGCTGCGGGTTGAGCTTTTGCAAGCTGTCCAGACACACCGCGTAGTAGCGCTTCACAAGATCAGGGTCTTCGTGCTCCTCGATCTTGTCGAGGTAGCAATGTAGGCCGAGACGATGCGCGAGCGACTGAAGCAGAGCTTGGCGGTGCCCGATGAGCAGCACGGACAAACCCTCAGCCTTCAACTGCGCGACAAGCTGATCCAGCCACTCCGTCTTACCGGTCCCCTTGGGGCTGCGAACGAACGTCACGCCATCGCGTGCAACGGGAGCGATGATGTCCCCTGCATCGCAGTGATCCTCCGGTACGCTCGTGCTCCATCCACCCGCATCTTGCTCCGAAGCGGCTTCTTTGTTCTTCGCGGCGGACTGAAAGCTGCGCAAGTACGCCACAGCATCCCCGGTAAAGGAGATGGCTTGCGAGCCGGGTGCGGTGCTGGAGCTCTTCTTGGGCGCCAGATACCGGCTATTGCGCTCAAAGATTCCCGTCCCGTTGGTTATCTCCCAGTACTCTGCCGGCGCATCGTCATCCAGCCATTCGAACGGGTGCTCTTCGTGCGCCTGTTCACTCAGCAAGTCTTCGAACCCGCCGAAGTCGAACGACAGCAGTTCTTCGCGCTTGTGCCAAGCAGGCCAGAAGGTGCGAGCGCAGGCGCTGCAATGCACCCCGTTCTGCATACGCCGGGAGGTCACGACCATCGCACTGGCATGCTTATCCTCGTGCTTGGGGCAGAAGATGCGCGTAAGGCTCTTGAGACTCGAGAGAAATTCCACGCTTTGGTTTGCAGTGACGACAAGCTGATCTTCGTCCAAGGCGTCGGACGAGCGATTCGTGACGCGACCGCCTGCCATCGCCGCCCTCCCGTTCGAAGAGGCATCCGAGCCATCCTCGCCCAACTCGATCAGGCGTTCGACTTGTTCGATCGGCAAGGTCTTGCCAACAAAATGCACTTCGCAGCCCTCGGCCCCGAAGAACATGCGACAAGCATCGGTACAGGCGCGATCCCCATCGAACTTGCGGATAAGTCCAGTGTAGGCGGCACGCATGCGCTTTTCATCGGTGATGGGAGCCTCCATCACGAAAACAATACGGAAACGGTGAGCGTCCGGCTGATGGCTGACGGTGGTGTAGATGAAGGAGCCAAACTCCTGGAAGAACGGCGATTGCACCGCCGCATCCACCGTCGAACCCGAATCGATATCAACCGCCAGCACCTGCATGCATTGGAAGTTGGCGGACTTACGCGAACTACGGTGTTGAGCGCAGAAGGCGTAGCCCGAACGGATGCTTTCGATCAGCTCCGTAACGGTGAGATCGCAGTTTTCGAACTCCTTGGCGAGCGAAACCCAAGCGGCCTTGTCGTCGCCCCCCGGCTTGTTTTTGACGATGCTATTGACAGCGACCTTGATGCTTATGGCGTCGCCGGGTTCGGTATTAAAAGAAATCTTATAGCTCACTAGATTCTCCAGATTTAAATAATGCGAATAAAAACGGGAGAACCAGATGCTGTGCAGCAGCACATCTTTAAGCTGTACAGCGCTGGTCCAGACATCGTTAAGGCGGATAACGCAGTGAAACGAGTCTTGAACCGGCGCTATGCAAGCGGTACAACTTGGCGGAATGAATAGACGCGGACTTTCCTTGAGCCTTCTCAGGAACACGGACGACGCGGAGGAAGATTACTGCTTGGCGGGAAGGGCAAATGAAAAAAGCCATCGTTTTTTCCAATAATTTGGTTAAACCGATGGCTTCCATGTTCGGAAGCAGACAGTACCATCGGCAAGTTACCTTTGCTGAAAATCAGCAAAAGAAATCTTGACCGAGGTCTGTACATTCCTGCGCTTAGCCGCTAGCTAAGCTGACCCTAGGGTCCAGACAACGCGCGGTAACCTCGTTGCCTGCTAAGAACAAATATTCCCCATGACTGTCTACACGGGGCGTCGCCGCATGCTCTCCTCGAACAATGAAAAAATCATAACCCCCAGCCCGAGAAAATGTCAAGCCCCCATCACATTGGGCATGGCTGCTGGGGCGAGGGAAGCTGTTGATCTACTCCCGCGACTGACCGGAAGGTGTGCATTCGTCAGCAGGCAATGCCTTTCATCGACCACGGGTTCGAAGTAGGAAGCTGACCACACTTCCCCATTGCAGTCGTCCAGGCATTGCAGCATGTGAATCGACCCGTGGCACTCGTGCACGCTTGCCGGATCAAACTCCGCTTGCTGGAACTGACCATCGACGTTGCTGGTGAAGACGCGATAGCCTTCCGGCATCGCCTCTGCAATCTCCCGCAGGAGGTGAAATCCAGCATGGGGAACGGTCTTCCGGTACAGGGCCAGTCTGTGACCGTAGAACCCCCAAGCCTGCTGAGGCCGTGTGCAAAAGGCTTCAGGTGTGGCGATGTCATGGAAACCGATGCCATCGTGCCTCAGTGCGGGATAGGCCCGCCAAAACCCTTCTGGCCCACGGAAATCGGGCAAGCCTGAATCCACGCCCATACCTGCACCCGCCGTGACAATCAGTGACCGGGCTTCCCGTATCCAGCGGGCAGCGGTGCGCAGGTTAGATTCGATCATGAGGAAGGTCTGTCCCTTTCCGTACTCAGAGGAAATGCGAAGCACGCGGCATGGCGGAACGTTCTGCCTTGATGGCATCAAGCTCGGCTTGCCAAACGTCCATCCGGCGGGCCTGCTCTGCTGGCGGCAGGTTCTTGAATTCCGGTTCGGAAGATGGGTTGGCGTACATGCAGTCGAACATCTTGCGCGTCATGGCCTCAAAAGGCACTTCGTATTGCTGGTGCAAACGCTCCCTACGATCCAACTCCCGTTGCGACGGTCGCCATGCGAACTGATATCCGCAACCGCCGTACATGCGATAGCGACAGTACCCGATGGTTGCGATTCCCAGCACATACATCCAGTTGATTTGCACCAGGCGCAGGTAGTCGTACTGCTTCCAGATCGCGTGATCCATGAACATCGCATGCAGCGTCCCGAACACGTTGATGGCAGCGGCGATGTAGAAGGTCTGCTTGCGGTCCGAGAGGTCGAAAACAAAGACCTGCACGAACCACAGGATCAGGGTGAGCGACCCGTACATCAGGACCGCGTGGGTGCTGCGGTACATCGTCCAGAACTTGCGTTCGTCATCACAGCATGCGGACGGGAGCCTCTCGGTCGCGCCCTTGACCTTGAGGAAGAAGTAATAGGGCAGCGCCAGAATGCCGACCACGATCCAGATCAGCAGGAGCGAACGCAATAGCCTGAGGATCGGATTGTTGTCCCAAGAGCGGTTATCGGTCATTGGATTGAAGGGCGGTTTCCCGCCCTTTCGTTGCACAACTTACTGAGACACCGATACGCCGTCGGACGAGTCGAGGCTCATGATCTTGCCTTGGTACGGAATGATCCAGTTCAGCCAGGACGAACCGTTCGGGAAGTTCGGGGTGTTCGTGTAGATCCGGCTCGCAGCGTTGGTGCTGAAATCGACCTTCTGAATCTCGCTGAAGCCATACGATCCCGTAGCGGTCTCATGGACGCGGTTCAGGTACACCTGACCGTTCGTGAACAGAATATCCAGCGTGTTCGTGAAATTCGCGTCGCCCGCCAACGTCTTGGTGGTAGAGAAGTGTTCTGTGCCGTCGTTCTGCACTACAGTCGGATACCAGCTTGCGCCCGAAGGGTTCTGTTCATCCCCGCCCAGGAACAGGTCGAGTTGGTTACGGCCGAAATCGATTAGCTCTGCCGTGAAGATCGGCGCACCAGTCGGAATCGTGTTCTGCAAGCGCGTCAGGTCTTCGGTGAAGTTGCCGCTCTTGTCGTTGATGAGGAAGTACGGCTTGCCGTGTTTGATGTTGTCTACCACGACCACATCTGCATACCCATTGCCGTTGAAATCGGCAGCGGACGCGCTATGGCAGAAACACTTCGTCGTTGCCGTCACATTCTGATATGTCCCATCAGCCTGGCTCAGCAGGTAATGCGGCTGCTCCCCAGGGAACGGAGCACTGTCATACCCATGGCAGGCGAAGAACACATCGGGCTTGCCATCGCCGTTGAAGTCGGCGACGACTGCCTTACGTGGATGCAGGCAACCAGTGTTGTTGGTCAGAATGTCAGCGGTGTGGTCGATCCACTGGCCGTTCATGCTTTTCCAGAAGTGGATATGGCCGAACTTGTTCTGGGTACTCGGGTCGCCCGGGTTGTATTCGAGGGTGTGCGTGACCATCGAATACGCCCCCTCTTGGAAGAAGTCAGCGAACGCAACGGCATTGCCCTGTGCGACTTCGGCGGGAAGCGGTTGCGATCCGAGTGCGTTGGCAGCCGCCACCTTGTTCAAGTACGAAGTCTTCTGAACCGGCAGCGGCACCATCATCGTTGCCGACTGCGTTGCCGTGCCACCGGGACCCGTACATGCCAACGTGAATGCGGCTTGGCCGGGTGTCGTTGCGGCTTGTGTCGATGTGCCCGAGGTGGCTTGCGTTCCGGACCATGCGCCGGACGCTACGCACGATGTTGCATTGGTCGCCGACCACGTTAGCTTTGCGCTCTGACCGAGCGCCACCTTCGGTTGATCGAATGTGAGGGAGACGGTCGGTGCGGGCGTTCCGTCACCCCCACCACCACAGGCCGAGAGGGCAAGCGCGGCCATGACTGCGCCAGCGCGCAGTACAAGAAACTTGTTCATATCTTGAAATCGAGTTGGAGGATGACGCGCCGCTCAACCGGCGCATCACCCACTAGATCAATGGAGCGATGCGCTTTGTGTCAGGCGTCGCCTTGGGCGTTCGGATCGGTGTCGTCGTACCGGCAGATGTAGGCCGATTTCTTGGCACCGCGACTCTGGACGTAGATGTTGCGCTCGAAGGGGTACTTCTTGCCCGCGAAGGCAAGCTTCTGCTTGGTTGCCAGTTCATAGGAGCCCTGCCCCGCACGGCTCAGCGTCTGCCCGGTGGAACGGGTGATCGCAGCGGCAAGCGCATCCGCCGTCATGTTGAACTCAATGACCACGAAGGGCGGCGCGAAGTTGTCGAGCTTGCTGACCGGCTGGCCGAACACGGTGATCGGCCTCGGCAGCATGAAGATCGTCTGATCTTCGGGCGGTTCCCCAATGTGGCGGGACCGGACGCCGGCAGCCTTCAGGTCCTTCACGAACTTCGCTGCTGCCGCTTCGTCCTTCTTGCTGCCCGGAAACGCGCTCGCATCGCACGAAGCCATCCGTTCGAGCTGCGGCGCCATGCCTTCGAGCGGCGTTGCGGCGACTGCCGCAGTGCATGCCGAGGCCGCGATGACCGCTGTTGCCGCCTGACCAGCGAGCACTTGAAGTGCCTTGAACATTGATACCCCCTGTCTTCTTGGTTTGAGTTTGGGATGGGCCGCGTAGTCCACCCCGTCGACGCGCGGATATCTTACTCGAACCTCACGCTAGAATCAACCTATATGGAATTTAACATTCCATATTGGATGTTCATCCTAACGGGAATAGGAACCACCATCGTGTCCTATGCCTATCCGCACACCCCCCTCAATCGAAGACACCCAGGACGCAGCCCTTGCGGCCCGCGTGGGAGCAGCCATTTCTGAACGGAGGCGCGCACTCGGTCTTACGCAGGCTAGGCTGGCGGAACTGATTGATCTTGAACAGGAAGCGGTCTCCCGGTGGGAACGTGGCACCCGCGTACCAACGCTGTATCGCCTTCAGCAGTTGAGCGATGCGCTGGACTGCACAGTGGATGCGCTATTGCGGCGCGGTTCGCGACACATTGATGATCAAAGCGCGGCGGTGTCTGATGCGCTCAAGGGCTTGGACGATGACGAGCGAGCACTCGTGGTTAACTTTGTGCAGCAGTTCACTGAGCTTCTTCGATCCAAACACACTCAACGTCGGCGGGTAAAGTAGAGGCGAGGACGTCTCTGCCACGGGTTTCGCCATGATCCCGCCCCACCCGTCGAACTCAGTTGCCAAATGCGCCTGTTAGCCAGCCTCACCCTTACCCTCGGCTGTTTGGCGTCTGCCTCTCAGGCTGCTACGGAGAAGCTGCCGTTGCAACGCACGAGTGGTGCGGCGATATCCACCCCCGCCGCTCGGGACACCGACGCCTGGGAGGTGTTTCCTTCCCAAAGGGGGGAGCATCCTGCACTCATCAGCTACAACAAGAGCTATTCGCAGATAGCAGCAAAGGATGCTCGGTCGTCCTTGTTCCGAGTTCGCCTGGAGTTCAAGCACCCAACCCCGAAAGGCTGGCCACCCGCAGAAGAATCCCCAGAACTCAACAGAGTCGAGGACTTGTTGGAGGCTGCTGTCGCTGCAAATGGCGGCATCCAGGTTGGCCGTATCACGGTGGACGGCCATCGGGAGTTCTACTTCTACGTCGCATTCCCGGAGAAGAGGGCTCAGGACATCGTGACATCAGTGGCCGCTCAGGCGTCATACAAGCTTCAGAATGTCTACCGGCGCGATCCTGCCAAGGAAGGATATTGGAAGTACCTTTATCCCACCGCAGACGACCAACAGGTCATCGGTGACATGCGCGTTCTGGACTCCCTCAGGCAACAAGGAGACATCGGTACAGTGAGCCGACACGTAACGCACTGGGCCTACTTCCCAAAGCAAAGAGAGGCTCAGCAGTTCGCGAACTGGGCCAACGCAAACGCCTACAAGGTCAGCTCTGTCGCGCCGACTGCCGACAAGAGCAAGGTCGGAGTGCGCTTCACCCATGATGGAACTATGGAGCTTGAGGACATCACGCACCACACCATCAGCATCAATCGTAAGGCTCGGGCGCTCGGGGGTGACTACGATGGCTGGGAAACGAGCGTCGAGCGTAAGCGCTAAGTCCCTACCGCCGCAACCGCTGGTACACACCCCAAATCCGCTGCACTATGCCAGCGTTAGGCCCGCCCTCAAATCCCGCAATGTCCTCGCAGATCATCGCCAAGGCATCCGCGAATCGTACGAAGTCCAAGGTCTTGCCGAACTGCTCGGCGACAACATCAGCGAGAAAATTTTCCTGCTCTTGGGTGAGGGTCTGCGACATGTCGTTGGCTGGGGTTATGCGCCAACCATCAACAATCCACTCACGTCAGACAACGACTAAAAGCAAGCACAAGCCAGTCTCGCAAAGAAACCCACGAGCCCATGAATGGCCAAGGTCGTCCACCATCACGGGCTCACTGATTCAGCCGATCTAATTGAGATCGCCCCAGCATGCCGGCGGTTGCCAGCAGGCGCACGCGTGCCGAACGCCATTCCGAGATACACCTGACGCGCTCCTGCAAGGCGTCTGACAGCGCAGATTGTGTCGAAAGCAACTCTAGGATGTCCGCCGCGCCCCTCGCGTAACGCCTTTCCGATGACACCAGTGCCGCCCGAGCGGAGTTCAGCAGCGTGTCCGAAGCCTCCAAGTTACCGAGCGCGGAGACCGCATCTGCGTGCGTCTTGATCACATCGGAAAGCGTCTGGTGTTCGATATCCTCGTACTGAGCAGCACTTTGCTCAACCTGTGCCGCAGCACCTTGGACCTTGTATGTCCGCGCAAAGCCCTCGAACAGCGGGATCGTCAGGGTGACGCCGACTGTCGTAACCGTCGTGCGCGCGCCTTGCAACCCCTGATTCGGATAGCCGTTCTGGTAGACGTTGCCGGTCAGGTCAATGCTCGGTAGGCCTTCGTCCCGGACTTGGCGCACCTTGGCACGTGCCGCGTCCCATTGCGCCCTTGCTGCGGCGATTGCGGGATGCTTGGCCACTGCCTCATCCAGCCAACCTTGAAGATTGCCAATCCCCTCAGTGGACGTTCCTTCTCGCATCTCCACCAGTTCAATGGGTACACCCGGTTTCAGGCCAATGGCGTAGACCAGTGCTGCGACGGCTTTGTTGTCGTCAGCACACGCCCGTTGTTCGGCAAGCTGAGCCTTGGCCAGCGCAGTACGGGCCTGCAGCGTGTCGCTTTGACCGGCAGCCCCTTTTCTCTCTCGCCGCTCGGTTGCATCCAACGTGTCCTGTGCCAGCTTGGTCGCTTCTGCTCTGGCAGCAACGGCCGCGTGCGCTGTCAACACGTCGAAGTAGGCGCCAACCACGCTAGCGAGCGTCTTCTGCAGGGCAGCATCGTGTGCGGTCATGGCGGCAACCAGCAACGCATTGGCTGCCTCTCGATTTGCCGCCCGGGTACCGAAATCGAAGATGCGCCAGTTCAACCCGGCATACAGGGTGTGTCCATCAGTCGAGTTGTTGGCATCCGGATGACCCGGAAACTCATTGCGCGTGTGCAATTGCGACAAGGTGGACGTGACCGTCGGCAAGTAGGCAGCTCGGGCCTCACCCACGGCTCCGGATTGAGTCTTGATGGCAGCCCACGCCGCTTTGATCTGCGGGTTGTTGCACAGCGCCAAGTCCACCGTCTCGCTCAGTGTGAGTGGATGGTTCGCCACCGCCCCTGAAGTGCACACGATGGGCTGCCCATCGCCAGGAAGAACAGCCCCACGATCCAGTACCGGGGGGCGTGCATAGAGCGGATCATCAAGACGAGCCGGCCAACTCCAAGCTGATGCCGCACTTCCACACAGCAATGCGAGCCCACAGACGCCCCCGTACAACAACGCCTTGGCGGCGCTCCCTCCCACCTTACCGCTCATGCAAGCTTTCCTGTCCATGCTGGATCAACGGCGAGAGCACATACTCGATCACTCGTCGCGTTCCAGTCTTGATATCCACCGTCGCACTCATGCCGGGGGCCAGCGCGACTTGCTTGCCATCGACATCCAGCGTGCTCCTGTCGAGCGCGACCTTGACCGAGTAAATCAGGCCCTTCTTTTCGTCCTCAATGGCGTCACGCGACACGTGGGTGACGTGTGCCGGCACCGTGCCGTACTTGGTGTACTCAAAGGTATCGATCTTGACCTGGGCTTCCTGCCCTTCCTGGACGAAACCGACGTCCTTGTTCTCCATAAAGGCTTCGACCTCAACCACACTCTGTTGCGGCACGATCTGCATCAGCGGCTGCGCGGCCGGAACGACGCCACCCACCGTGTGAACGGTCAGTTGCTGGACCGTGCCGTCCACAGGCGCCACCAGCTTCAACAGCTCACTATGCACGCCTGCACGCCTCGCATCTTCGGACGATTCGCCGAGGGTCTTCTTGGCTTCGTTCAGGCTGTCTTGGGCAACGCGGCGCGTCTCTGCCGTTAGCGCGGCTTTCTGGTTGCGCGCGTCGACGAGCTGGCCTTCAAGATCGACACGCGCCTGTTCTTTCTCCAGATAGGCGTGGCGGGAGACGTCGTGACTGTTTGCCAAGTCGGCATAGTCGTGCGCACGCTGAGCCGCCAGCGGGAGTGCTTCTGCATATCGCCGGATTTCGCCATCTAACCGCGTGAGCTTGGCGGTGTAATCGCGCCATTGGTCTTGCAGATATTGCTGCGCCTCGCGCCAGCGCTCGATTGGTACCTCGTCTACCGGGGGTAAGATCGGCGCCTTTCCGCGGTCAATGCCGTCCAGCAGTGCGCGGGAGCGTGCAGCCTGCAGGCGCGCCAGTTGTGCATCGCCGACGGCCTTGTCGCGTTCGCTGTCGCTCGCCCGGGCATCGAGTTCGACGAGCAGGTCGCCCGCATTTACCGCCTGCCCCTCTTGGACGTGGAGGGCATGTACGCTGGCGATTTCCACCGAGGCGATCGTCTTGGTCCGTCCCGACGGCACGATCTTGCCCTGTGCGTTCACGATGATGTCGATCTTGCCCACGATGGACCATACGAGCAGCACAAGGATCAGCAGCATCAGAATCCTCGCAACCCAGCGCCCAACCGGAGAGACGGGTTGCGCTTGCAGCGATAGCGCCGAGGGCAGGAATTCCGCTTCATGCGGCATGAACTTCGGCATCGTGATGGCATGACGATGCTGCCAGGCGTGGCGGAATGCCGCGCCATAGCGACGCCACAAGTCTCCCCACGCTTGCATGCGATGGCGCAGACTCATACCGCGCCTCCTTGCTGGAGGTTATAGAGGTGGGTATAGATGCCCTGCGGATTCTTCAGCAATTCAGCGTGGCTACCCATCTCGGCGATCTGCCCGCGCTCCATGACGATGATGCGATTGGTTTCACGAACGGCCGACAGCCGGTGCGCGATGATCAGTACCGTGCGCCCCTGGCAGATGCGCCGCATGTTGTCCTGAATGATTTTCTCGGATTCGTAGTCCAGTGCACTGGTCGCCTCGTCGAAGATCAGGATTCGCGGGTTGGTGATCAGCGCACGAGCAATCGCAATGCGTTGACGTTGGCCGCCAGACAACCCCGTACCGTGCTCACCGACGACGGTGTCATAGCCCTCCGGCAGTTCGCAGATGAAGTCATGCGCGCCAGCCAACTTCGCCGCTTCCATGATCACTTCCAGCGGCGCTGCAGCATTGGACAACGCAATGTTGTCGCGAATTGAGCGGCTGAAGAGCGTGTTCTCCTGCAACACCACGCCGATCTGCTGGCGTAGCGACGCTGTATCGATGATGGCGATGTCCTGGCCGTCGATGAGAACGCGGCCGCGCTCCGGCACATACAGGCGCTGTACGAGCTTGGTCAGCGTACTCTTACCCGAGCCGGATCGACCGACGATACCGATCACTTCGCCTGGGGCGATCGCCAGAGATATCCCCCGGATGACGTCCGGGGCGTCGGGCCGATAGCGGAAGGCGACTTGATCGAACCCAATGGCACCTGCGAGCTTGGGCAAACGCGACTTCTGGCCGACGACCTCAGTGCGAGCATTCAGAATGTCTCCCAGCCGGCTCATCGAGATACCGACTTGCTGGAAGTCGTTCCAGAGTTGCGCGAGGCGCAAGATCGGAGATGAGACCTGGCCGGCGAGCATATTGAAGGCAACCAGTTCGCCCACCGTCATCTTGTGGTTGATCACCAGGCTAGCGCCCAACCACATGATGCCGGCGGTCACGAGCTTGCTAATCAGCGTGACGCCACCGCTGGCGATGGTGGCGACGTTGGTCACGGCCAGGCCTGCCGTCACATAGGCGGCAAGCTGTTGATCCCACTTCTGGGTCCACCGGGGCTCGACTGCCATGGCCTTGACCGTATCAATGCCGCTGATGGTCTCGACCAGGAAGGACTGGTTCTCCGAGTTGCGGTTGAACTTGACGTTCAGGCGAGCGCGGATGATGGGCGTGAAGATCGCCGACAGCGCGATGTACAGCGGAATGGAGACCAGTACGATCAACGTCAGCCACGCGCTGTACCACAGCATCACCGCCAGGAAGACGCCCGAGAACAGCAGGTCCAGCACGACCGTCATAGCGTTGCCGGTCAGGAAGCTGCGTATGTTCTCCAGCTCCCGCACTCGAGCGACCGAATCGCCCACGCGCCGTGCCTGGAAGTAGGCCAGCGGCAGGCTGAGCAGATGGCGGAATAGGCGTGCACCCAGCTCGACGTCGATCTTGCTGCTGGTGTGCGAGAAGACCCAGCTGCGGATGCTGGTGAGCGCAACCTCGAACAGGTTTGCACAGATCAGGCCGATGGCAATCACGTTCAGCGTCTTCATGGCGTGATTGACCAGCACCTTGTCCATCACCACCTGGAAGAACATAGGCGTGACCAGACCGATGATCTGCAGCGTCAGGGAAACCAGAAGAACTTCGGCCAGCAGCTTGCGATACTTGACGACTGCGGGCACGAACCACGTGAAGTCGAACTTGGCCATGTCGCCGGCAAAGCTGGCTTTGCTGGTGCACAGGATCAATTCGCCAGACCAGAGGGCGAGGAAGTCTTGCAGGGACAGGACGCTGGGGGCGCTGCCGGGATGTTGGATCAGAACACGCGGCGAGCCGTTGCCTGCATCGATCTTGCCGACGATGAAGAAGCGGCCGGACTGGTCGATGCCGATGGCGGGCAGCGGCGTCCGGTCCAGACGCTCGGCGGGCTGCCGAACCAACTTGGCGGATAGGCCGAGTTGCTTGGACGCCAGCAAGACCGTCTGCGAGTCGAACTTGCGGTGGCCGAATTCGTGGCGTAGCTGGGCCTCTTCTGTGGCGATGCCGTGGAAGTTCGCCATGATGAGGACACAGCCCAATGCGGTATCGATGTCTTTGGAAACGCCCTCTTCGATCTGAGAGGGGGCCGGATCGATACTGATTTGAGTCATGAAGCGCTTGGGGAGAATGCAGGGAAGACGTCCGCGTTGATATCCTGCACACGAACGTAAGCACGGTGCTCCACGGAATAACATCCCGTGGAGCACCACATGAGCCTCACAGTGGGCGACGCGTAGTTAGTGTGCAGCTGCCAAGAGTGGCCCCATGATTGCCGTCTGGTCAGAAAACAGAGGCGAATAGGTTTGGCCTGCGAAGGCCGGTGCGAAGCCTGCCATCGATTGGACCAGCTGATCAGCTGCGACGCTTGCTGGCGCGGCGGTTTGGGCACCGGCCCGCGCATACTGCAGACTGACCCCCGCGATATCACCTGTTGTTCCATTTGCTAGCGCGAAGGTGCTGTCGTCCAGAATCGTATTGCCGCTGCTGTTCTGGTTGACATGCACTGCGTTCAGGTTGATTCCCGTGATCCCCAACTGATCGAGGCTGTACAGTTGCCCGCTCTGGAATTGGCCCGTACCTGCAGAATCGACCCATACCTTCAAGTCACGCCACAACCCGTTGGAAGCGTCCAGCACTCCGGTGCCAGTGCCGCCGGCCTGTTGCGCAAGCGACTCCAGTGCTCCGAAGCCACCGATCAGTTGGCTATCCTGTGTAATTGCCATGGAGTTGCTCGGATCATTAGGGTCATACACGAGGTAGCCCTCCCCGGCGGTGCCCCATGCTGTCTGGACCGTTTGGCCGCTATTCTGCATATCAAAGCGTGCTGGGGAATCCGCCAAGGCAGTCGTTTGTACCGAGCTGCCTGCCAAATTCAGAATGATCGGATCAGTACCATCGGGACATGAGCTCAAATCGGGCAAATCAGGCGGCGTATCGGGGCTGGTGCTGACAGAGGGATCTGTAGCCACCGGGTCGCCTGGAGAATACGATTGCCATGCCCCATTGCTGTAGTACGCCGTCTCAGCACCCGTTTGGCCGTTGAATTGCTCGCCAGAAGTCTCCGCTCCGGTGGAAGAATTGAAGTAATCCACTTCACTGAAGTACTGTCCACCGTTCGAAAACTCCTCTTCATAGGCATAGTTGTTGGTCCCGTCCCAAAAATAGACCGCAGTTGCCTGACCAGTCGAGGCATTGAACTGTTCATCTTCAACTTCCTTGCCATTCGAGTTGTATTGCAGGATCTCGTCCGCATACTGGCCGGCAGCAGGGTTAAATCTCTCCTCCTCCGTTTCAAGACCTGTTGAAGGATTGAAGAACATTGCGTCAGTCTGCTGACCAGTTGTTTGGTTATACTGGTCCACCTCGGTCGCCCCACTTGAGTTGAATCTGTCTATTTCATACGAATAGGCGGCACCGGAATTAAACTTAACATTCTCCGTCTCGTAGTTAGTTGGTCCAGATCCAATGAAATACTGTGCATCAAGCTCGTGACCAGTAGAGTCGAATTGAATGTTCGATGTCGCGTACCCATTTGATGGGTTGTAGCTAATCTGGCTGGTTTCGTAGTTGTTAGTCGTCGTTCCTGCGAAATACTGGATCTCTGTCTCCTGCCCCGAGGAGTTGTACAGAACGTTTGTTGTCTCGGCTCCGTTGGCCGTGCTGTAGTTGACTTGATTGGTTTCGTAGTCGTTGGTCGTCGTTCCGGCAAAAAACTGCTCATCCGTTTCTTGTCCCGACGCGTTGTACTGCATGTTGGAAACTTCAGCTCCGTTGGCTGGGTTGAAGTTTTCCTGATTGATTTCGTAGTTGTTGCTAGTGGTACCCGCGAAATTCTGTACGGCTGTTTCTTGACCCGCCGAGTTATAAAGCACGTTCGACGTCGCAGCACCTGTGGAGGGGTTGTAGTTTATCTGGTTGGTTTCATAGTTTCCGGTTGCGGTGCCGGCATAAACTTGAACATCAGTCTCTTGTCCCGACGAGTTGTATTGAACATTGGACGTTTCCGCGCCGGTGGTCGGATTGAGGTTGACCTGGTTGGTTTCGTAATCGTTGCTGGTGGTTCCCACGAAGTACTGCACATCTGTTTCTTTTCCCGATGTGTTGTACTGCATGTTTGAGATCTCCGCGCCAGTGGACGGATTAAAATTCTCTTGATTGATCTCATAGTCGTTCGTTGTGGTACCGGCATAATTTTGAATACCGGTCTCCTGACCCGCTGAGTTATACAGTACGTTCGTTGTCTCAGCACCAGTAGACGGATTGAAATTTACCTGATTGGTTTCATAGTCGTTGGTCGTTGTCCCAACGAAGTACTGTATATCCGTCTCCTGCCCTGACGAGTTGTACTGAACATTCGAGATCTCGGCACCCGTCGCCGGATTGAAGTTCTCTTGGTTGGTTTCGTAAGTGGACAGCAATCCACTGGTGAAGTACTGCACTCCGGTTTCCTGGCCCGCCGAGTTATACAAAATGTTGGATGTTTCGGCGCCAGAGGCTGGGTTGAAATTTTCCTGATTTGTTTCGTAATTTCCAGTGGCGGTGCCGGCATAAACCTGGACGTCGGTTTCTTGCCCAGATGAGTTGTACTGGACGTTTGACGTCTCCGCACCAGTGACAGGGTTGAAATTAACTTGATTGGTCTCGTAGTCGTTGGACGTGGTTCCAACAAAATACTGCACATCGGTCTTTTGGCTCGATGTGTTGTACTGGATGTTCGAGATCTCAGCGCCGGTAGACGGGTTGAAGTTCTCTTGATTAATTTCGTAGTCGTTCGTGGCAGTGCCGGCGTAGTTTTGCACCCCGGTTTCTTGGCCTGCCGAGTTATACAATACGTTTGTTACCTCACCGCCGGTGGACGTATTAAAATTTACCTGATTTGTCTCGTAGTTATTGGTTGTTGTGCCAGCGAAATACTGTACATCTGTTTCCTGTCCTGACGAGTTGTACTGAACGTTCGAGATTTCGGCGCCCGTCGCTGGGTTGAAATTTTCCTGATTGGTCTCGTAAGGAAAGAGGCCCAGAAAGCCAGTGGTGTAGTTGACGGCATCTACCTCCTGCCCTTGGGAGTTCAACTGCTGATCCTGAGCGGTCGTACCATCCGAGCTGGTTACAACCGTGTTCTCGCCAGAAGTGGTGAATGTATGAGCTGGCGTGGTAACGGTGTCACTACCAATTACTGTGACAGCATCCCCATTCCCTTCTTTTACCGTGTTGCCAGACCCCGTAATGGTAGCGGTCGCCCCATTTGCCACCGAAACGGCGGCATTATTCGCGTTGATTGAACCACCGTTACCGGTAAAATTCGCCGTCAGCACTGAGCCTTGAGGCGTTTCCGTTCCATTAACGTCGCTTATCGTTGTTCCGCCGTTTATCGGCGTTGTGCTCTTATCAAATGTGCACTGCGTGCCGCCTGGATTATAGTTGACGAAATCAACCTCCATGGTCCCTGCGGAATAATTGTAACTCGTCGTCGTATCTGTGCTCAATTTGGAGCGACTGCTGTCTGTATAGACAACCGTTTCAACCGTGTCGACCTTGCCATCACCGTTGCTGTCTGTAGATGTGGTAATGGTTGTTCCGTCAGAGCTATATGTTGTTTTCGTTTCGCTCGCCAAAGATCCGTTGAATATAGTTTTTATGTCATCGGAGGCAAGAGTTGCTTGCTTCGTATTATTTGAAGATGTTGAGATGTTGTATGTTCTCGTTTCGTCGCTCGTAAACGAGCTTGGCACTGACTTAAACTCAACTGTGGTCTGATTGGCGTTGAAGCTGAAAATACTTGTACTGCCATCCGCTGCATTAATTATCGTACATTGTTGTCCGGCGCTGCTGTTTATTAGATTAGATCTAATCATTAAATCGTCAGCTTCCAACGTTGAGAGCACGCCCCCATTGTTCGGCGCATTCGTCAGCCCGAGTGCGGATTAATCGATTTGAAATGCCCTACCATTCTCTGCGATGGCGATCGCATCGATTTTCGGGCCATCGTAGAATTGACGATAGGTGTCCGCGACGCCATTGCCGGTGGACGGCGTATAGTTACCATACTGATTTGCCGCATTCGCGACGGTCTGAGGGTCAGTGATGAGAATTTGTCCCGGATTATTCGGGTCGGGAGCGAAGCCTGGCTTTAGATTGCCGTTTCCGTCGTAAAAGGAATGACCTAAGAGACTGGTTAGAGTGCTAATGTCAGTTGCAGTTGGTGGATGACCAAGTGCCGACACTGCGGCGTTCCAGCCGGCAATGTCGGCTTTCCCCTCATCATTTAGATGTGCCTGTTGGTCTGCTGCAAGGATGGCCGTATAGTCATGCGGCTGGGAGCCGCCAGAACTGGCCTTATTAGAAACTGCTTGATTAAATGTAGAGTCAGCGGCGGCCACATCAGCCGCATCTACATCATGCTGCCCCTCATGCCCCATTAAATAGCTTAGTTTTTCTTGATTTATGCTCCCACTTACACTGATCCAACCTAAGCCGATATGCATTGTTCCCGAGCTGTACCAACCGGTTTTGTCACCAATGTCGGGATTGTAATCAATCTTAGTGAGAACTTGATCCCCGTGATTTCCATTTGCCATGTCTGTGTACATAGCCAGTAGCGGAGGCGAAGCCAACAAGGCGTTGGTAATCGCCGTTTTTCCAGCAGGGTCGGAAATAGCATTCAGCAGTGCATTCAACTTTGGGTCGGTAATGGACGTCGGCATGATTGTCTCCTAAATCACGCGAGGCTATTTAGTTGGATCGTGATCTAATTGAAAGTGCGACCACGCAGGAACTAGACTCGCTTGGGGATGTGACTGAGATGTATGGTTTGGTTGTTCCAACAATTTCCGGCGGCGCGGGATCGCCGGACATGAACAAAACTCTGGAGTATTCGCCGACCGGAATGGAATTTCCTTTTGTCTCCCACCCCAATTTCCCCAGATCACGCAAGACACCATTCACCATCAAGCAGTTCGGCTCCACTCCATAGTCCAGGTGAGGATGACGATTTTCCAGGGCCACCGCCGGGTCGTTCTCCTGACCCATGGCGTATTGTTGGCGCTGAAACCAATCGACGTTTAGCAATGAGAAGGTCTTGTCCTCATAAAGTCCTATCTTTACTTGTCCAATACCGTAAATTTCATTATTAAATTCGTAGAAGTATTCGGACCCAAGATTTCTCCGATCACCATCCTTTTCAATATGCGAAAAGTGAATAGATAACTTCTCCTCGACCTCACTCTTCCTGACGTAGCCTTTATGGTTGTTGCCTATCAATGCTAATATTCGTTGCCAAAATTCTTGGATACCGACCGGTGATCCAGATGGATTCTGGGTTTCCATTTTCCTCAAATCCTTCTGAGTGAGAGCGGCATCCCGGGGAGGACTAGAGGATGCACAAGGTGACGCGCAGATCAATGCCATCAAGAGAACGATGGTTGAGTTTTTTCTTCTGTTAGCGCATCTCTCCATTGCGAAGAATCCGGGGCTAGATCGCGAATTAATCATTAATAGGTCTCCACATCGATCCAACTCATCCGGGCTACTACTGATGGCAACATTTAATCGCCGTTGGTCGTGACGTGTACGCTTTCAACAAGTGCCGCACGATTATTGGGCGCAGAATTTCACTCCGTGGAGCCGTGAGTTATAAAAATGACCACCAAAAGTACGAATTTGCGGAACCGGCAGACATAATATTTCCATAGGGTGCACACTGCCAAGCCATTCGTCGTAATATCAAGTGCTCAAACGTGATTTGCGAAGGCGAAACGTCGCCTCCCTCACCATGCATGGCGAAATGCAATTGACGAATCAAATCTGTGATAACTTAGGAAATCGCTAAGTCGAAGGCAGGACTCGGCGCAGGCTGAGCGACTTGGTGCGCCGTGGGCTCTGAGGCGTGGAAATAACTCCAGCGTGGAATTCAAAGAACGCGGGAAGGACGGAAATCGAACGCGAGCGATCCATCATTGTTTTCACTTGTAACTCCGATGACATTGGCCACCGTACCGCCCGTGCGCTTTGTGTCGGACTCTGAGGTCGACTGCATAAAATCCTAGCAAAAATCTTGGCTGTGGAAATAACCCAAATTGACTAATTGATAAGAAATTCGATGTTGTTATTATTTTTTATATCTGCGTTGAAAAATTTAGAAATAGACGGCTGAGCTGGTTTGCGCGCGACTGCAGGCCGCTGGTAGGGCAGAATTTCATCTCTGGTGATGGTGGCTTGCCCGGAGGCATAATTCCAGCGCCCCGCGACCAACATAGTCGAACTGGGTGCTTAGGTGCGGTCATCTATCACGCGCAACCGAGGGCACCACTACAATAAAGCGCGTGACTCTATTGCCCAGCCTGCTTTTGAGCTTGACATGCTAGGCCGAGACGGCCAATCTGCTCATGGGCGCGATTCATAAGGAATACGGCCTCACGTTTGACAAGACTGGCGCAGCCGAGGCGGAGCAGAAAGCCTTGTCAAACCCCGCACACGCATGCCGCCTCTCCAAGGCTGACGCTGGCCAACATTCCCTTCCCATTCTCCGAAGCCGAACTGTCCCAGATTCGAGAGCAACTGGACGGACTTGCCGTATCTGAACTTCGAGACGGCTTCGCCCCGTCTGGGAAGCTGCACGCGATCTTTGAGCGGGAGCCATGGGAGAAGCACGTAGCGTATCGCGACGCTGTGGCGTGCGTTCTGATTGAACGCGGATCCTTTCCCAGCATGGGCGACATCAGCGACCAGATACAGGTCGCGCCATGACTACAGAACATGCGCTTCGCGACTCTGCGGAGCCCATGCGTCAAAGATGACTTGTCACTCTCAATGCCAGCGAATGCAGCGAGCGGAGTGCCGGTGGTGACACTTTTCACGTCACCGTCCATCCTCCCCGCTTGCCCAACCCTTGCAACCCCGCATAGAATGTGGGGCTACGCGGGCGTCGTATAATGGTAATACCCTAGCTTCCCAAGCTAGAGCCGTGGGTTCGATTCCCATCGCCCGCTCCACCGAACAGTCTGAAGCCGCCCTCGGCGGCTTTTTTGTTGCCTGCGCGCCCCTCGTCCATTGACGGGCAACCGGCACGGGATCTCCATGCAGCCCATCGAACAGCCGGGCACCGGCCCCGACGACATCACGCCGGAATCGCAAGACACCAATACCGCAGAAAGCGCCGAAAGCGGTGCGGAAACCGGCCACCCGCGTCGCATCCGCTCGTTCGTGCGCCGCGCCGGCCGTACCTCGACCGGCCAGCAGCGTGCCATCGATGAACTCGGCCCGCGCTTCCTGCTGCCTTACGCTGCCGAGCCCTTGGATTGGGACGCCGCCTTCGGCCGCGCCGGCGCCAAGCGCATCTTCGAGATCGGCTTTGGCATGGGCGAGACCACCGCGCACATCGCGCAATTGCGCCCGGACGATGATTTTCTCGGTGTGGAAGTGCATGAGCCTGGCGTTGGTGCGTTGCTCAAGCTGATCGGCGAACGCGAGATCGGCAACATCCGCATCGTTTCGCACGATGCCGTGGAAGTGCTGGCCCACATGATTCCGGAAGGCACGCTCGATGGCATTCACGTGTTCTTCCCCGACCCGTGGCACAAGAAGCGCCACAACAAGCGGCGCCTGATCCAGAGCCCGTTCGTCGCACGTCTTGCCGCGCACCTCAAGCCGGGCGGCTATCTGCATTGCGCGACGGACTGGGAGGAATACGCCGACCAGATGCTCGAAGTGTTGTCCGCCGAACCGACGCTGGAAAACACCGCCGACGGCTTCGCGCCGCGCCCCGACTATCGGCCCGTCACGAAGTTCGAGAAGCGCGGCCTGCGCCTCGGGCACGGCGTGTGGGACGTGGTCTTCCGCAAGCGGGCCTGACCACGTCCGCGCATGCTGGCGCGCGTCAGCGTGCGCCGAAATGCGTATCGCCGAAGAGGTTCTTGGCGTGGCGCGGGAAGGCGCGCCAGTATTGCGGAGGTGCCTTGACCGTCGCGCCCAGCTCAGCGGCGGCCGCCCAGGCCCAATGCGGGTTGTAGAGGAACGCCCGGCCGACAGCGACCAAATCCGCACGCCCTTGCGCAACGATGGCCTCAGCCTCATGCGCTTCGTTGATGAGGCCGACGGCGATGGTCGGGATGTCGGCTCCGTTGCGGATCTTCTCGGCAAACGGCACCTGGTAGCCGGTCGATAACGGAATCTGCTGCAGCGGCGACACACCGCCCGACGAAGCATCGATCCAATCGCAGCCGCGGGCACGCAGCGCCTGTGCAAACGCCACCGAATCTTCCGGCGTCCAGCCGCCCTCCACCCAATCGGTGGCCGACACGCGCACCCCCACGGGGATGTTGTCCGGCACCACTGCGCGCACCGCATCGAAAATCTCCAGCGGATAACGCATGCGGTTCTCACGCGAACCGCCATAGGCATCGGTGCGCTGATTGGCAATCGGCGACAGAAATTCGTGCAGGAGATAGCCATGTGCGGCGTGCAGCTCGATGGCCGCTAGCCCCAGCCGCACAGCGCGGCGAGCGGTACCGACGAACTGATCGCGTACGCGGGCGAGGTCTGCATCGGTCATTTCGCGCGGGGCGCGCTCCTCGGGGCGCTGCGGCAACGCGGACGGCCCCATCGTTTCCCAACCGCCTGCGTCGAGCGCCAGCAACGCTCCGCCTTCCCAAGGCCGAGCGCTCGAAGCCTTGCGGCCCGCGTGCGCGATCTGCATGCCGATCGGCACCAACGCATTCTGGCGAATGGCAGCCAGCGTGCGCTCAAGCGCGGCTTCGGTCGCGTCGTCCCACAAACCAAGGCAGCCGTTCGTGATGCGGCCTTCTGGCGACACCGCGGTCGCCTCAATCATCAGCAATCCGGCGCCCGAAAGCGACAGGCTGCCCAGATGCGTGTGATGCCACGCCGTGGCTTGGCCGTTGTCGGCCGAGTACTGGCACATCGGCGAAATGACGACGCGGTTCTCAAGCGTGAGACCGCGCAGGGAAAAAGGCTGGAAGAGAGCACTCATGATCGGGAGATTCGGCAGTCAGCGGCTGGCTAAATAAACCGCCAGTGTGTCCGAATCTGCCCGATCGTGCAGACGGTGCGAAAGCCTCGCACCGAAGAAGGGAAATGCTTGCGTGTGGCTCAGGCTTGCCAGGCGATGAGGTGCGTATAAGCCGTTACCAGCACGATGATGCCGAAGATGATCCGGTACCAAGCAAAACCGCGGAAATCATGCGTGGCAATGAACTTCAGCAACCAGCGCACGCAGAAGAACGCGGAGATGAATGCGGCCACAAACCCCACGGCGAAGATCGACAGATCATCGGCCGACAGCAGCGCCCGCGACTTGTACAGCTCGTACACCGTCGCACCGAAAATCACGGGAATCGCCAGGAAAAACGAGAACTCCGTCGCCACCTTGCGCGACAGCCCAAACAGCAGGCCGCCGATGATGGTCGAGCCGGAGCGCGACGTGCCCGGAATCAGCGCGAAGCACTGCGCGAAACCCACCTTGATGGCATCGGAGATGCGCAGGTCATCCAGCGTTTCAATGCGCGGCGCGCCAGCCTTGGCGGCTTCGAGCAGCGCATTGGCGCGTGGGTCGTGCGTTTCGCCGCGATGACGTTCGCGCCATTCGGCCCACAGGATCACAAAGCCGCCAATGATGAACGCCGACGCCACCACGATCGGGTTGAACAGATGCGCCTTGATCGCTTTGCCGAAGATCAGCGCAAGCGTGATTGCAGGGATCGTCGCCACGATCACGTTGATCGCAAAACGCTGCTGACGCGGGTCATTCGGCAATCCCTTGATCACGTCGATGATCTTGTGACGGAACTCCCAGCACACCGCCAGGATGGCGCCGAACTGGATCACGATCTCGAAGATCTTGCCTTTTTCGTCATTGAAGTCGAGCAGTTGGCCAGCGAGGATCAAGTGGCCGGTGCTGGAAATGGGAAGGAACTCGGTCAGGCCTTCGACGATGCCGAGAATCAGCGCTTTGATGGCGAGTGCGATGTCCATGCAGTAGGCAAAGAAGGAAGAAGAAAACGAAGCGCTGGGCGTGCTGCAGATTCAGGGCCGCTTGGCTTGAACGTGCACACCTTCGGGCAAAACCGTGATTGTACCGGGCTCGACCGCAATGCCGGCCACTTTCAGCTGGTCGGGCTTGAACGTGTAGACGGCGTAGTCATTGAGCAACTGGCCCGCAATCAACGAACCGATCGAGCTGATCTGCGGACCGATACCGCCGGGCACGTTCTGCAGATCGAAGCGATCAACACTGGGCTGATTCAGTCCGATCGAATGCGTGGACGGGTCGTAATGCAAGCCGCTGGAGACGGCAAGTGGACCTGTCAGCGGCTGGCGGAACAGGCCGCTTTCCACCACGGCATCTGCCTGGATGGCAATGCGATTGCGCGCGGGGTCAAGTGACACCTGCGGGTTGGATAGCGTCACGTCGAAGAAGCCGAGGAAGCGCCGCTGGAACGGAAACTTGCGCGCCAGCGCGTCCTGCATCTGGCTGCGCGAAAAGGTGTAGCCGTCACCGGTCCAACCAGTGGGCATGCAGGCTACGAGCGTGACGGCAATGGCTATTCCAACAGCGGCCGCACCCGCCCACCAGCGAACGCGTTTGGATCGAGCGGCAGTGTTCGTGGAATCGGTCATGACAAATCAGTGCGCTGCGGTTGCGATTTCAAGTCGCGTCAGAAACTGCATGGCATGCGTGGCCGAGCTTCCGCACATGTCGGGCTCGGGCTGCAGGCTGCCGCACACCGCCGGACGTTCCGGCTGGCCGAAGATACGGCAACCGTTGGCGTCGTCCAATTGCGCGCAGCGCACGCCGGCCGGCTTGCCGTTCGGCATGCCAGGAATGGGGCTAGAGATGGAAGGCGCGATGCAGCAGGCGCCGCAGTGGGGTCGACAGTCCATGCTGTCCCAGTCAACGAAATCGGGGCGGAAACCGCTATTGTGCACCAGCACAATCGAGGCCCAGTCTGATTGACAGTGCCGAAGCCGCTTGACCCACCCCTGCCGCGTGCGTACATTAATGACCGGAAAGTAAGTTATCTGTGAGTCAGTGACCGTGCGCGCTGACTGACGCCCTATCGCCGTGACTGATCAAGATTCCGAGTCTTCCTCCAAACGCTGGACCCGCCGCAAAGAGGCCCGCCCCCAGGAACTGGTCGCCGCCGCGCTGAGCCTGTTCGTGGCGCGCGGCTATGCGGCCACGCGGCTGGAAGACGTGGCGTCGGCTGCCGGCGTATCCAAGGGCACGGTCTACTTGTACTTCGCGAACAAGGAAGAGCTGTTCAAGGCCGTCGTGCAGGAAAACCTGGTGCCCGCGCTGGCCGAGGGCGAGGCCCTGATCGACAGTTTTGACGGCACCAGCGAAGCGCTGCTGCACGAGATTCTGATGGGCTGGTGGGAACTCATCGGCGAATCCCCGGCTTCGGGCCTCACCAAGCTGCTGATGGCCGAATCGGGCAATTTTCCCGACCTGGCGCAGTACTACCACGAAGAAGTCATCGACCGCTGCGACCGCCTGTTCGCGCGCATCCTCGAACGCGGCATGGCCCGCGGCGAATTCCGCGACGTCAACATCGACCTGACCACACTGACCATGGTCGCGCCGATGATCTTCCTGATGATGTGGAAGCATTCGTTCGGCCCCTGCTCGCACCGGGAGCTGGAACCGAAGGCGTTTATCGCCCACGTCGTGTCGCTGCTGCTGCACGGCGTGCTACGCAATCCGGCGACGGGCGCGGTGATTCCGCCTCCACCCGCCCTCACCGCGCAACCGTGGCGCCCCTTGCCCGAGGGCGGCGACAACCCCGATCAAGGCGCCTCGTCATGACAACATCTGCCGGAATGTCCTCCGGACTTGCTAAAATGCCGGGTTTCTCGTCAAACCCTCATTTGCATCACTCGCTCCGCGTGGAAGGCATGCCCATGGACATCGAAAAATCCCGGTTCAACATGATCGAGCAGCAAATCCGTCCTTGGGACGTGCTCGATACCGACGTTCTCGACCTGCTCAGCGTCGTCAAGCGCGAACACTACGTGCCCGAGGCCTACCGCGCGCTGGCTTTCGTCGACATGGAAATCCCCCTGGCTGGCGGGCAGAACATGCTGGCGCCGCGCGTGGAAGCCCGCGTGCTGCAAGAGCTGGTCGTGCGCAAGCACGAAGACGTGTTGGAAGTCGGCGCTGGCTCCGGCTACATGGCCGCCCTGCTGGCCCATCGCGGCCGCCAGGTCACCACGCTCGACATCGTGCCGGAACTCGTCGCCTTCGCCCGCGACAACCTTTCGCGCAACGGCGTCACGAACGTCGACGTGGTCGAAGCCAGCGGCGCACAAGGCTGGGGCGATGGCCTCTACGACGTCATCTGCGTATCGGGCTCGGTACCTGCCGTGCCGGAAGCGCTGCTCAAGCAACTCAAGGTTGGGGGCCGCCTGTCGATCTTTGTGGGCGGCGCGCCGGTCATGGAAGCACAGCTCATCACTCGCATCTCCAACACCGAATATCAGACGCGCAACCTGTTCGAGACGTATGTGACGCCGCTGGTGGGCGTTCCCGCACCGTCGCACTTCCGCTTCTGATCCATCTCGGCTCCCCAATCATCATGCAGCAGCTCGCCCCCACCGCCCTCGCCCAATGGCTCGCCGACGCATCGCGCGCGAAGCCCGTCCTGCTCGACGTGCGCTGGACGGAGGAGGTGGAAATCTGTGCCATTCCGGGCATCACGCACATCCCGATGGACCAGATCCCGGCACGTGCCAGCGAGCTGAATGCTGACCAAGACATCGTCTGCATCTGCCACCACGGCGGACGCAGCGCGCAGGTTGCGCAGTTTCTGATTCAACGTGCCGGCTTTGATGCTGCGCGCGTCTACAACCTGCAAGGCGGCGTCCATGCCTGGGCTCACCAGGTGGACCCGCAGATGGCGACGTACTGATTGGGGAAGCCGCCGCCGGGCAAAGCCTTGTTCAGGCTCCGCAGCCACTGAACAGGGTCTGAAGCGCCCGCGCTGCCTTCCGAATGCGAACGTTTCCTCCTCGCTCGGGGGCTTTATGACTGTTGCTCGCAGTAGCCGTACGCGGATGGCCGCGCGCGGTTCGCTTGTTGTGCTGTGCTGTTCGATGATGCCGATGTTCGCGTGGGCGCAGGCCCAACCGAACCCGGCCGCTGCAACCGACCTCCTCTCCGCGTACCGTGCCGCGCTGGCGAACGATCCGCAATTCGCATCGGCGCGCGCGCAGTCGCTGGCGCAACGCGAGAAGCTCACGCAAGGCCGCGCCGGTCTGCTGCCGCAAATTGGCGGCGCCTGGAGTTCCACGCGCATCATCTTCGATCAAACCGCCCCGGCTGAATTCAACAAGACGTTCTCTTCGACGGGCTGGACGCTGTCGCTGTCGCAGCCGCTCTTCCGCTGGGACCGGTGGGAAACCTACAAGCAAGGGGAAATCGCTGCGCAGGCCGCCGAGGCCTCTCTCGCGCAAGCGCAACTCGATCTCATCACGCGCACGGCGCAGGCCTACTTTGACGTGCTCAACGCGCAGGACACGCTGCAACTCGCCACCGCGCAGCGCGATGCGATCCAGCAGCAGTACGAACAGGCTCGCCGCAACTTCGACGTCGGCAACGCCAACATCACCGACGCGAACGACGCGCAGGCCCGCCGCGACGCGATCGACGCCAGCGTCATTGCCGCACGCAGCGACTTCGAGATCAAGCAGTCGGCGCTCAAGCAGATCATCGGGGAGCCTGTTGGCACGTTGGCCGGCGTGCGCCCAGGCGTCGCGATCCCCCAGCCGGAGCCCGCTTCAGCGGAACCTTGGGTGGACCAGGCGCGCAGCAGCAACCTGCAGGTGGCACTGGCGCAATACAACCTGCAAAGTGCAGAGCGCGATGTGAAGAAAGCCACCGCGGGCCACCTGCCTTCGGTCGACCTCGTGGCGCAGACCGGCCACACCAATGCCAGCGGCAACCAATACCTGCCGTCGCTGCCGGGCGGCGCGCGCTTCGACAGTTCACAGATTGGCGTGCAGGTCTCGATCCCGATCTTTGCGGGCGGGGCGATCCAGTCGCGCGTGCGCGAGAACATCGCGTTGCAAACCAAGGCCGCAAATGACCTCGAATTTGCCCGCCGCTCTGCCGAGCAAGGGGCGAGGCAAGCCTATATTGGCGTGATTGCCGGACTTGCGCAGGTGAAAGCGCTGGAAGCGGCCGAGCTATCGGCGCGCACGGCATACGACTCCAACCAGCTCGCCTACGGTGTGGGCGTACGCATCGGCACCGACGTGCTGAATTCGCAGGCGCAGCTCTTCCAGGCACGCCGCGATCTGGCGCGCGCGCGTTACGACACCATCGTCAATGGGCTGCGGCTGAAGTCTGCCGCCGGCTCGTTGAGTGAGGCAGACGTGATTCAGGTGAACACGCTACTCACGGCAAACGGCTCGAGCGATATCACGGCGTTACCACCGGCAAGCGCCAAATCTGAATCGGCCAAACCTGCCGGCAAGTCCGCCAAGCGCTGATCAGTGGGTCTGGCCGCGCGGCGGCAAAGGCCGTTCGGCAAACTGCAGCAGTGCGCCGCTGGTCGTCTTCCAGATCACCTGGCGGCCCTGCTTGCCGCTGGCCGAGGGCTGCATACCGACAGTCGCCAACGGCGACTTGAGCGCCTCCAGGAACGCGGTTTCCAGCTCCATGCGCGCCGGGTCGCACGCCATGCGCGTCGATACCAGGTTGCCGAAGCGCATGCCCGAGGCGAGCTTCTCATACGGCCCCGAGAAGCGATTGCAGCCCGAGTAGCCGGACACCACGCCGTTGGCCGCCTCCAGGCCGCCACTGAATTCGATGGAAATCGGCTGCGCAGCCGGGTCAGCGTCGTCGCCTTCGGCAGAGGGCAACTCCTTGGGCGCAGCGCCCGACTCTTGCCAACGCACGAGCACGAACCGCGAGCGGCCTTCGCCCTGCGCTTGGGCGAGCGACGCCTGGCCCGTATTGGGTGCGGCGTTGGCAGGAGTCTGTTTGGTTGCAGCGGCGGACGCTGACGCAGCAGCGGGGGCGGCCGCAGCGGGCGAGGATGAAGGCGTTGGCGTCATGCAGCCGGCACCGATGATGGTGGCGGCGGTCATTGCGGCCAGCGCCGCGGCGGTCAGCACCACGCGGCGCGGCGTTTTCAGCAGGCTCGGCTTGGGTCGATTCGGTTGGGACATGAACGGATCGTGAACGATGACGGAATGCAAACTACACGAGAGCCATTAGTCTGCCCGACTCGTAATGAGTTCGCACGTTTCGTGCCGGACATGCACCGCATCACAGCGTTGGTTACAGCGTCGGCAGGACGAGAGACGCCACCGCCTCCACCGTACGGGCCGTCGCACCTCCGTGGGTAGCGGCAAAAGCCAAAGCCGCGCGTGACGCAGCTTCGCGAGCATCGGCATCCGACAGCCACGCGTCGATCACACGTACGGCCGCGGCGGCATCGGCCACCTGCGCGCACGCGCCTGCCGCCACCGCATCGCGCGTTGCCTGCGCGAAGTTGAATGTATGCGGGCCGATGACCACGGGCGTGCCGACTGCGCAGGCCTCGATCAAGTTCTGCCCACCGAGCGGAAGCAGGCTACCGCCAATGAACGCCACTTCGCCAGCTGAGTAATACAACGCCATCTCGCCCATCGAATCACCAAGCAAGACATCGGCCTCGGCAAGTCGATCGGAATCCGTCAACCCTGCTGCCGACACCGACAATGCACTGCGACGCACGACGCGTAGGCCTGCGCGCTCGGCGGCCTGGGCCACTTCTTCAAAGCGCTGCGGATGACGCGGCACAAGAATCAGCAGGGCATGCCGGCGCCCGACATGCTGCGCGCGATGTGCCAGCCATGCGTCGAGCAGCAACGCCTCTTCGCCCTCGCGCGTGCTGGCCGCCACCCATGCTGAGCGACCGTGCAGCGCATCATGCAGCACGCGGCCAGCCATGATCTGGTCGACATGCGGCGTGATGTCGAACTTCAGGTTACCGGTCACCCGCACGCGCGGCACGCCGAGCGAGCGGTAGCGATCAGCATCGTCGGGCGTCTGTGCCAGCACCGCGGCGAGTTGCGCGTACGTCTGGCGCGCGGCGTCACCCAGGCGCGCGGTCCGCCGGTGGCTGCGCGCAGACAGGCGCCCGTTGACGAGCACCATCGGCACACCAGCCGAGTAGGCACGCTCGATCAGCACCGGCCAGATCTCGGTCTCCATCAGCAAACCAAGACGCGGTTGGAAATGACGCAGAAACCGATCGACTACGCTCGGCAAGTCGTACGGCAGATACGCCTGGATGATCCGGCCGCTGCGTTGGGCCGCAAACTCGGCGCCGGTGCGGCGACCCGTCGGCGTCATGTGCGTCAGCAAGACAGCGTGGTGCGGGAAGCGCGCCAACAGCGCATCGATCAGCGGCTGCGCAGCGCGTGTCTCGCCAACGGACACGGCATGCACCCACAGCAGCGGGCGGTCCGGATTCGGGCGTGGCGGGTAGAAGCCGAGCCGCTCGCCGACGTGCTGGCGATAGCCGGGCTCCTTTCGGCCGCGCCACCACAGGCGCAGCAGGGCGAACGGCAGCGCGATGCGCCACAACCAGCGATACAGAAGGCGCAGCATCAGAGCACACCCAGCGTACGGAGCGCATCGAGCGCCTGCGCGCTGGTGGGATGGGCTTGGGCGTTGCCGATGTCGTGTACGTTCGGCGTCCAATAGCCACCGGTACGCCACGACGTGGTGAAGTTGTAAAGCGCCACGGTCGGCTTGCACAACGCTGCCCCAATGTGCACGAGGCCGGTATCCACCCCCACCACCGCAATCGCTTGATCGAGAAATGCCGTCACATCCGGCAGAGACATGCGCGGCGGGATCACCACGCGCCCCACCGTTCCGGGCACCGCGGCGACGATGGCCTCACGGATGGCTTCACTCGTGCGTCGCTCGGTCTCGCTGCCCCACGGCAAGGCGATAGCGTAGTCGCGTGCAAGCAGCGCGCGTGCGACATCCACCCACGCCTCCAGCGGCCACCCTTTGTCGGCACGCGAAGTCGCGTGCACCAGTGCCACGTACGGACGCGGCAGATTGAACGGCAAGTCGGCCGGCGGCTGCAAACCGAAGTCGATGGTGTCGGTCAGCGCGTAACCGAGCGCCTCCGCCACCATGCGGCGCGAGCGCTCGACCACATGGATGTGCGGTTCCATTTCGATTTTGCGTTGGTAGAACAGCTTGGCAAGCGGCTCATAGCCGGCACCTTCCGTGCGATTGCCGAAGCCCGCCACGAAACCGCCCGGCGCCAGCTTGGCCTGGGCCGCGACGAGCGCCGTCTTGATGAGGCCTTGCGTGTCGAGCACCGCATCGTATGACTTCGCACGCAACGCGCGACGGAACGCCGCCACCTCGCCCCAAGTCCTGCCGGAGCCCAGTGACTTGCGCCACCGCCGCAGGGAAAACGGAATCACGCCCCGGACCCCGCGCACGATGCGCACCAGTCCGGCAAAGCCCTCTTCAACCACCCAATCGATCTCGGCATCCGGATACGCACGCAGGATATCGGCCACCACCGGCGTGCAATGCACCACATCGCCAAGCGACGAAACCTTGACGATCAGCACGCGCATGCCGCCACCCCTTCCCCCAACTTCATGAGTGCGAACCGTGCGATCAGAACGGCAGTTGCGCGTCCGGCTTCTCGGCCAGGATCACGCGGCGGAATTCACCCTGGATGCGCGCCATCGCGGCATCGTTGTCGGCCTCGAAGCGCATCACCACCACCGGCGTGGTATTGGACGGACGCGCCAGGCCAAAGCCATCTTCGTATTCCACGCGTACGCCGTCGATGCGGTTCACTTCCTTCGCGCCGGCAAACGTGGCATTGGCCTTGATCCTGTCGAGCAGCTCGAACGATTCGCCCTCCGCACACTTCAGTTGCAGCTCAGGCGTGCAGTGCGAGTTCGGCAGCGCGTTGAGTGTGGCGCTCGGATCTGCCAGGCGCGAGACAATTTCCAGCAGGCGCGCGCCCGTGTAAAGACCGTCATCGAAACCGTACCAGCGATCCTTGAAGAAGATGTGGCCGCTCATCTCACCGGCCAGCGGTGCGCCCGTTTCCTTCAGCTTGGCCTTGACGAGCGAATGGCCCGTCTTCCACATCGTGGCCTTACCGCCGTGCTCCCGAATGAACGGCGCCAACTTGCCCGTGCACTTCACGTCAAAGATGATTTCGCCGCCCGGGTTGCGCGACAGGACTTCCTGCGCGAACAGCATCAACTGGCGGTCGGGGAAGATGACCTGGCCGTCCTTGGTGACCACGCCCAGGCGGTCGCCGTCGCCATCGAACGCGAGGCCGAGTTCACAATCGGTGGTCTGCAGCGTGCGCACCAGGTCCTGCAGGTTCTCGACGTGGGCCGGGTCCGGATGGTGGTTCGGGAAGTGGCCATCCACCTCGCAGAACAACTCCGTCACCTCGCAGCCCATCGCACGGAACAGCTCCGGGGCAAAGGCGCCTGCCACACCGTTGCCGCAGTCCACGGCAATCTTCATCGGGCGGCTCACCTTGACATCGGAGATGATTCGGTCGATGTACTGTTGACGGATGTCCACCTGGACGTAATCGCCTGCGCCCTCGGTGAAATCGCCCTGCTCGATGCGCGTGCGCAATGCTTGAATCTGCTCGCCGTAGATGGCCTGGCCTGCCAGCACCATCTTGAAACCGTTGTAGTCGGGCGGGTTGTGGCTGCCCGTGACCATCACGCCTGACGTGGCGCGACGACCGGCCAGCTCGATGTTTGTGCCAAAGTAGACCATCGGCGTGGCCACGAGGCCAAGATCGATCACATCGACGCCGCCGGCGCGTAGGCCCTCTGCGAGCGCTGCAAGCAGTTCCGGGCCAGACAGGCGGCCATCGCGACCGATGACGACGGCAGATTCGCCCTTGGCGCGAGCTGCGGAGCCGAAGGCACGGCCGATCAGGCGTGCGGTTTCGGCATCGACGGTTTTTCCGACGATGCCGCGGATGTCGTAGGCTTTGAAGATGGTGGGGTTGATGCTGCTCATGGAATGGTCCGTGAGAATGTAAGATGAACAGCATTGTAAACGGTCAAGATGTGCGTGCCGCCGTTACATTGTCCATTAGCTGGACAGTCCAACCAACGGTGTCACGCGCCTTATAATGGACGGTTGACCGGCACTGGCCGGCGTCGGTGGGCGAACCCGCCTTATTCTCTGCCAGCTTGGACGCCATTTGCACCGTGTCTTCCCATTTGCCGCCGCGCCGCCCGCGCGTTGCCTATCTAATTACCAACTCCGAAGTGGGAGGGGCGCAGGCACATGTTGCTGATTTGCTTAATGCATTGCATGGGCGTGTCGATGCGGTGGTACTTGCGGGAGGTGATGGCCCACTGTTCGACGCTGCGCAATCCAGGGGCGCCAATACAATTCGCCTGACGCTGCTGGACAATGCGCTGTCGCCGAGGCGCGCTCTGTCGGCATTCAAGCAGTTGATTGCTGCATTGCGCACCACGAAACCCGATTTGATTCACGCGCATAGTGCCAAAGCCGGTGCCTTGGGACGGCTGGCCGGCTGGGTGCTTGGCATTCCCGTCGTGTACACCGTACACGGGTTCGCATTCAAGCCAGCGGCACCCTTGCGGCAGCGGCTCGTCGCGCGCGTGGTCGAATGGATACTGGCACCGCTGACGGCGCGCATGATCTGCGTTGCCGAGGCCGAGCGCGCCATGGCGAATACGCTGCCCATCGCCTCCAAACGCGTTAGTGTGATCCGTAACGGCATCGCCGATACCACTGCCGCTCCCGCGGTCCCTGGTGCAGCGGTGGTCCGTATCGTCATGGTTGCGCGCCTGGCTGCCCCCAAGCGCCCGGATCTCGTCATTCGTGCCTTCGCTCAGGCGACCCTCCCGGACTGTGAGCTGGTACTCGCGGGAGATGGTCCGCAAATGGAAGCCTTGAGCGCGCTGGCTGACGCCGTGGCTCCGGGAAAGGTGAGGTTTCTCGGTGCCATTCCAGACGTTCCGTCTTTGCTGGCGTCCGCGCAGATCTTCGTGCTCGCATCGGACCACGAAGGCTTTCCGCTCTCCATCCTGGAAGCCATGCGAGCTGGCCTGCCCATTATTGCAAGTGATCTGCCCGGCATCCGCGAGCAACTGGCAGACGGAAGTTGCGGGCGCCTTGTCCCGGCCAGCGACGTACAAGCTTGGGCTGAGACGCTGGCGCAACTGGCGGCTAACGGGGCAGAAAGAGAGCGCCTCGGGAACGACGCCCGCCAATACTGGGAACAACATTTCGGCATGGGCAACATGGCGGACGCAACTTGGCAGGTATATCAAGAGGTCTTGGTACACCGAGGCGCCAACCATTCTGAGCAACCACTCCAAGAACAAACAGGCCATGAATAAAGGCACCAGCGCAGGACATCCCGCCCGACCGCTCCATGTCAGAGGCTCGGAGACAATCCGACGTGCAACCCGCATGTTGACTTGGGCCGTGCTGGGGCTCGCTTTCTTGGGGCTGACGATCGCGCTGGCAACGTTGGCACGCCACGCTGGCGCAGTCACACACGTTTTCACCAATACGCTGGTCTGGTCGCTGCTGCCGTATGTGTGCGCATTTCTGCTATTGCATCGTGCCCTCCACCTGCCCTCCATTGAAGGCAACAGCTTGATCGGCGTCGCTACGACCTTGCCCTTCGCTGCGCTGCTGTTTGTCGTGGTCGCCTTCCATCTCGAGTATTCGCGAGGGGCCATGCTGCTCGCTTACTTCACGACGCTGGCGTGGATCTGGTTCGGCTATCGGCGCTATGTGCACAACTACGTGCCCGTGTTCGGTTACACCGACGCGGCAACGCTCGAGCAGCTGGAGCGGATTCTCTCCATGCCCGGCACCTCTCCCGCAAGCCCGACGCAGTTCCGCGTCATCAACTCCCTCTCGGACGCCGTGCACTGCGATGGCCTGATGCTGGATCGAAACGCCACGGCTGACCCCGAGCGCACGCGCGCCCTGGCCCAGTTCAAGCTCAGCCACGTGCGCATGTATTCCGTGGAGCGCATCGGCGAGATGCTGACGGGTCGAGTCGGGCTCTCACATATCGACGAGAACTTTCTCGATGACTACGCCGCGCATTACTTCTATGGCTTCACAAAGCGACTGATTGATCTGGTGGCCGTGCTGTGCCTGGCGCCACTGGCACTGCCGATTGGCTTTGCCGTGGCCATTGCCATTCGACTGGAATCTCCGGGGCCGGCCTTGTTCCGGCAAGTACGCGTTGGCCTATTTGGCAAACCCTTTACCATGCTGAAATTCCGCAGCATGGGCGTCGATGCCAGCGCCCCCCCTCAGTTCGCCGCTCGACGAGACCCGCGGGTGACCCGGGTCGGCCGGGTCATCCGCAAATACCGGCTCGATGAGATCCCTCAGCTGTGGAACGTCTTGGTCGGCCATATGAGCCTCATCGGCCCACGCCCCGAACAGGTGCCGATGGTCGAGGATTTTGAGCGAACTATTTCGTACTATCCATACCGTCATCTGGTTCGGCCGGGCCTGTCGGGGTGGGCACAAGTCCAGCAGGGCTACGCGGGCACGCACGAAGAAACCGTGACCAAGCTCAGCTACGACCTCTATTACGTCAAGCACTGCTCGTTCGCCTTGGATCTGCTGATTGCCGTCAAGACGCTACGGACGATGCTGACGGGGTACGGGGCACGGTGAGCATGCCTTACATCCGCCTGCACCGCCCACAGCCAATGCGCATCCTCTTATTGACCACGGGCTTGAAGCTTGGCGGCGCTGAACAGCAAGTCGCTGCGCTCGCCCGGCAATTCGTCGCCCTTGGGCACGCCGTAGCTGTTGTCAGCCTCACCCCCGGAAGCGATGTGGCTTTGCCCGAAGCAGTCACGGTCGTGCCTTTGGAAATGCGAAAGACACCCCTGTCGATAATGCGGGCCCTATGGAGACTGCGCGCGTTCGTACGTCAGTGGCAGCCGGACATCGTCCATGCCCACATGGTGCACGCCAACCTGCTCGCGCGCATCCTCGCCGCGACGGGAGACATGCCCCCCGTCATCTGCACGGCACACAGCGCACGCGAAGGTGGCGGCTTGCGCATGTTGGGCTATCGGCTGACTGACCGCTGGAGCCAACTCACCACGCACGTCAGCCCGCAAGGACGACAAGCCATGATCGAAGCTGGGGCGGTGTCCTCAGCGCGCATCACAGTGGTACCCAACGGCATCGATACAGCGCAATTTCACCCCGATACGGCACTGAGGCAACGCGCCCGGGAAGCGCTTGGACTGCAGGACAGCACTCGCCTGCTGATCAACGTTGGGCGCCTCGTCAAAGAGAAAGCCCAGGCGACGCTGATCGATGCGTTTTCCCAGCTCGAGGCGGATTCCGACACGCAGTTGCTCATCGTCGGAGATGGGCCGCTCCGGGGCGCACTGGAACAGCAGATCCGCGACCGTCGGCTCACGGGACGTATTCGTCTTACGGGTGCCCGCAGCGATATTCCTGTCCTGTTGAATGGCGCCGATCTGTTTGTGCTGTCTTCCGACATCGAAGGCATGCCGCTCGCACTCGGCGAGGCGCTGGCTTGCGGCCTGCCCGTTGTAGCAACCGATGCCGCTGGAGTGGCGGAATTGCTGGGGGAATACGGTGAAATCGTGCCACGCGGCGACTCGGCTGCGCTTGCTGCGGCGATGCGCCGAGCACTGGCTTGCGGCCTGGGCGATGCTGACGCGCAAGCCGCGCGACGTGCCCACATTGCCAGCCGCTTCAGCCTTGAAGCTGTCGCCTTGGAATGGTTGGGGCGCTACGCCAGCCTCATCGGCACGGACCGTGCCGCCTCAGCAAGGGTCGCGCAATGAAACACAAGGTTGTCAGCAACCTGATGTGGATGCTTGCCGAGCGAGGTCTGCAGATCGGCGCCGGCATCGGCGTGGTTGCCATGCTGGCACGTGGCTTGGGGCCGGAGGGGTTCGCGCATTTCCAGTACGCGCAGGCGGTGGTCTATGTGGCGGCCTCGGTTGCCCTGCTCTGCGGTGCGGAAGTCGTCATCCCGCGCCTGGTCGCTCATCCGGAACCGAAAGCGCAACATCGGTTGTTGATGCATGCCTTCGGCTTGCGATTGGCAGCAGGCATGCTGGGCTATCTGCTGATGTGTGGGTTCCTTGCTATCACGCAGCAGCCGATGGATTTCTGGTTGCCAGCGCTCATCCTGGGCATTGCGATCCTGCTGCGAGAGCCCTTCGGTGTTGTCACCGCCTGGATGCAAGCGCACACGCGCACACGCCCCAACACGCTGTTCAACGTTGTGTCGCTGACGATCAAGGTGGCCGGCGTGGCAACGCTATTTGCCCTTGGCGTACATAGTGTGCCGGCTTACGCCACGATGTTCTCCGCCGAGTCCATCGTACTGGCGGCATTGCTTGCCGCGTTCTATCTAAGCCGTGCGCCATGTACACCCACCGCCCGCGACCCAGAGCTCACGCGCGAACTGTTCACCAGTGGCCTGCTATTCTGGGTCAGCTTCATGTGCATGATGGCTTCGCGTCGCGTTGACCAGCTGCTGCTCAAGCCGTTCGTCTCACTCGGCGAACTTGGCGCTTATGCCGCGTCAATGCAGATCCTCGACAACTTCGTGATGCTGGCGACGATTCTTTCTGCAGGGTTGGCGCCGGTGTATGTTTACTCGCAATCCACGCTGGCACTGGCTCGCCGCAACGTACTCCGAATCGCGGGAGGCATGGTGGCCGTGGGCGTGGTCGGTGGCGTGTTGATCGCGCTGAGCGCGCACTGGATCGTCCACCTGCTCTATGGGGCCGCCTTCGGGCGAGCTGTCGAGTTGCTGCAGCTGACCGCCTTGGCATCGACACTCGTATTCGCCGATGTTGCACTCACGCTGCTACCCATCCATATGCGGGCGCCGCGCCTGGTCGCCATCAAATGGGGGCTGGCGCTCGCTGCCACGCTAATCGTCGATGCCGTGGCCATTCCGCGTCTTGGTGCCTATGGCGCCATTCTCGGCTATGCAATCGCGAATCTGATTTCTGTGCTATTTGGCATGGCCGTCTGGATGCGCTGTCGCACGATTGCGCGACGCGCCCTTGGAGTCAGCGCATGACGCAGGCAAAACCACGGTTGTGCTTCCTGACCGGAACGCTCAACGCGCTCGCGGGCGCTGAGCGCATGACGGCCACCATCGCCAACGGGCTCGCAGAACAGGGCTACGAAGTCACCATCCTCAGCTTGTGGGACAACGCGAGTTGCTTTGCTCTGCATCCGGCCGTCCAACACGAAGCGCTCGTTGCCGAGCGCCCTTCATTCAAACGCACCTACGCGGCCACAGTTGCCGGCATTCGGAAGCACCTCAAGCGGCATCACATTGACGTACTGGTGCAAGTCGACACGATGCTGTCACTCTTTGCGCTGCCGGCAGCACTGGGGCTCGGTGTGCGGCACATTGCCTGGGAGCATTGCCACTTCGACGAAGACCTTGGCCGACGTGCACGCAGATGGGCACGGCGCCTGGCGGCGCGCTATTGCGAGCAGATCGTTGTGCTGACCGAGCGCGATCGGGAGCGGTGGCTGGAAGCCTTGCGCCCAAGCAGTTCGGTGGTCTGCATTCCCAATCCGCTACCGTTTCCCATCCCGACACAACCTGTGCCGAGGACAAGCAAAACCGTCCTTGCGGTCGGCCGGCTTGTGCACGCCAAAGGGTTCGATGTGTTGCTGAACGCCTGGGCAATCGTCGCGCAGCACGCTCCGGAGTGGAAACTGATGATTGCCGGCGAAGGTGAGGAACGCCGCGCGCTGGAAACACTGCGCGATCAACTTGGCCTGCGTGACAGCGTAACCTTGCCAGGCGTTGCGTCGGACATCACGCAAGCCTATGCACAAGCTTCGATCTTTTGCCTCTCGTCGCGCTACGAAGGTTTCGGGCTGGTGTTGATCGAAGCCATGGCGTTTGGGCTGCCGATCGTCTCTACGGCTTGTGAGACTGGGCCCCGGGAATTGCTGGAAGACGGGCGGGATGCCGTGATGGTTGCGGTTGATGATCATGCAGCACTTGCCGATGCACTGCTACGCCTGATTTTGGATCGTGATGAGGCAGCCCGATTAGGGCAGGCTGCGAGCCTGAAAGCGACGCTATTTACCAAGGAACGAATCGTCGCGGCGTGGGATGAGCTGTTGCGGTAGAACGAGCGGCCACGCCCGTACGTTCAGCAGCAACATCTATGACAACTTAGTGTCGATCATGCCGGAAAGATCGCTCCAGTGCAGATGCGGGGTATACCTCACATGAGACAAGGTATGAAGGCCGCGCGCCGGGAACGGCATCATCGAGAAGAAAGGCCCATCCATGACGGTGACGCCGATCTCCTTGAGGCCTGCTGAGATGACCGCTGTGCCGGTCACAGAAACCGCGAGACGGTATCTGACGGACCTCTGGAGATAGTCTGCCCACGGCCCCCACAGGTCATGGCTTACGCGTGAGAGGCAACTTGATTAACAGGTGACGTAGTATCTGTCGAAACACGGCCATGGTTTGCGATATTTCGCCGCATTCAACATGGCCGCCTTTCGGCATCGACTCGATCACGATATCGTTACAGCCAAACCTGTCACGACCGCTCTCCCCCGTACTGGCCGCAGACATCCGCCATACCGTGAGCACACCCCCGCAAGATCATTCTTCTCTGCTCGGATCGATTCTCCACACAAAGGGAATAGAAAACGCCCTTCAGAAGTAACCGATATCCGTCATTCAAGCGCCAACGCCATGGAATGTAAGAGCGCCGATACAGGCGCAGCGCATTGCGAAAGAGATAATAGTGCCGAAGCGGCGAATGCATCGGCACACGCAATCTACCTCGCAGATATCGCCGTGGTGGCTCGCCGAGATCGTGTTCCATTGCCGCGTCAAAAACGCCAAGGTTCACGAACCCTTTCGATCTCGCGCGCAAACCCCACTCGATATCGATGTAGTCGATAAAAAGTCCATCCTCCATGCCACCGATTTCGTCCAACGCGGCCATGGAAATCAGACACCCAGAGGTGATGAGGTAGTCGGCGGAGCACCACGACTCGGTGTCCGGCTGGCGTACCCGCTCAATTTTCCAGCCACTGAGCCGGATGAACGGGTAGTAAGAGCCATCGCGCGGGTCATGAAAGAAAGGACCAGCGCTGGCGGCCTTCAATCCGTGTCCCTCCGCCGCGCTCATGGCATCTCGCAATCGGGCAATCATTGTTGGCGCCGGCAAACTATCCTGGTCGAACAGGACGACATGAGTTGCCTGACGGTCACGAGCAGCCGCAATCCCCATGTTATGGCCCGTTGCGACGCCAACGTTGCCATCCATGGGCAGATAGACGCAATGCCCAGTGCTCCGACCGTCCATCCATTCGCGCAGCCCCTTGCCAGGGTCGTTATCGACCACGATGATGCCCGTCACCTGCGGAGTCACTGCCTCTAGCAACCCGGAAAGCTGCTCGAGCGCGGGACGGTAACAAACAACAACGGCCCAGATGTTATCGACCGGCGCCATCACCGCAAGCTTTCCAAAACATAACGCCCCAGGCGCAAATTGCGTGCAACGGATGCCGGCACTCTGTCCAGCAGGGCATCAAGCCGATAACGCCATTTGATATTCGGCTGCTTGGCCAGACGCTCGCGCTCGCGCGATGCATACGTCGCCATGGCGGCCTCATTCATCGTCGCAATCTCGTCGCGAGTGACCCGTGGCGCGTCCATGATCCCGTGCAGTCCGGCAAGAAACTCGCGTGACGAGGCATACCAGTCTGGCCACGACATTGCCGTCTCTCGCGCCCCTTGCTTGAGCGAAGCGAGCAATTCCGGCTCACGTTGCAGGCGTCGCACCGCACTGACGACACCCGCCTCGTCATCGCGCGCCACAACCAACGCGTTTTGTCCGTCCACGATGTACTCGTCGTGTCCCGTCACGTCATACACAACCGCGGTGCCGCCACAATGGAACATTTCCAATGGAGGGCCGAACATCCCTTCAACGTAGCTGAGTTTGACGATGACATCGCACGAGCGATAGATCTCCGCGACTTTGTCGATTGGCACACGCGAGAACAAACGGTTCACCTGCGGATACCAGGACACCTCTGACGACGTCAGGAGCCAAGTCTCTGTCGGCTGTGCCTTACGCATCAACTTGAGCGAGCGCCCGACGTTCTTGAAGAACACACCAAAAGGCCCCTCCACCAGCACGCGCAACTCGCCTTTGCCAAGCCGCGGCGCTACCGCTGGGCCATCTTCCCGGTAGATATCCTTCCGGATACCGTTACGTGCCAGATGATAGGCGTGACCGTGGTGCTCGTTCAGATATTGCTGGATCCATGTGGCTTCCGTAACTCCTGGCAACGGCAGGCGATACGTACTGTCGACGAGATCGCGGAGCGGCCCTTCTCCGTCGGCATAGAAGCGCGATTCGATCGACTGCACAAAGTACGCATACTGCCGCGCCTTGAGTCGATGCAATTCCGTTGCGGTCCTCCACCACGTGGCAATGGCGAGATCGAACTCATGGTCAGCTTCCAGCGCATCGATGTGCAATATCCGCAGTTCACTCGTCGCTGGGTGCCATTTCAACTGATGCGGCTGATACGCGTACTGGGCAACGATCGTAACGTCGTGCCCCTCCCGTCGCGCGAACAAGGCATGTTGATAGATCACATAGGATCCACCGCTGATATCAACGGAGCCAAGAAAAAATGCAATCTTCATAGTTTTTTTGGACAGTCTTGGCTGGCGCTCAACGCAGCCGATACATCCGGTAGAAATGCGCAACGAGACGACCGCCTCGCTGCCGGCAACGTAGCCATGGCCAGAAGCCAAGATCCATGCGTCCGCGCTGGCGTAGCAGTGCGCAGATGAATCTCATCTTTGCCAGCCAGAACCCGTTCACGACGGGCGATCCGAACACGGAATGTTCGAAGACGCCGAAGTTCTCGACGTGATAGACATCGGTAAACCAGGCAATCTCAGCAGGTGCCGGATTAAAAACCATCCGTGCATGATGCCGAGCCGTGACGGCAAGCAGCCACCGCTCGCTGTAATAACGATGGGCCAGCAAATCGTCCAGGCGCTCGAAGGTTGCCAACAAGCGCAGTTGCTCGGGCCGGACCTTCGTCTCGAACAGCGAGCGCTCGCTGAATTCGCCGAGCACGACCTCGCCCTGGCCGTCGGGCCGCAGGCGGTAGGCCGCAGCTGAGCCGTGGTCGGCGGCGAGCATCACTTCGAACAACGCGCGATTCTCGTTGAACACCGCATAGTGCGGCGTGCGGCCATCGATGGCAGAGAACATCAAACCGCGCTTCTCGTTTCCGGGGCCAGCCTCACCCGCGCTCACCAGTCCAAGGTAAACGCCATTGAGTGCCTTGGCCGGCCGGCCGCCCTCTGCCTCTTCAGCCTGGAAGAGCCTGCGCAGGTTGTCTTGGATCGTTCCCTTCCACCCCACGTCGACGATCGTCAGTGCCGCGTTGGGCGCCTGCAACGCAAAGCCGTCCAGATAGGCCAGCATGGCCTTGCGACCATTAACGCGCGCGGTTTCATAGGCTGTACGAAACCCTTCGTTCGCAAGAAGTTCCTGGAAAACCGGGCTCGTTGGCAAATCCTCCTCTCGCACATGCAGGTCGTGCCCCGGCAGCTCACGTTCCAGCTGCGGCAGCATGTGCTCGAGACTGAGGTTCAGCAGAAACTCCTCTGCCGAGATGCGCCGGTATTGTCGGAAAAGGATCTCGAAGCGCTCTGTTTCCAGCGGCCCCAATGACGGCAGAAAGGTCGCCCGGCGCGACACCTCAAGGTAGTGACTCCGAATCTGCATGTCAGCAGTCGGCGTTCGCTGATTTTGGTAGTGGTCGAACAATTGCTTCAGCAACTGCCCTTCGCGCGCCAAAAAGAAGACGTCACGCACACCGGCGCCCAACAGCGATGCGTAGAGCCGCTCCGTGAACGTGAACAGCGTGAGTGCGAGCTCCGGGAATGCCGATGCCTTATCACCAGCCAAACACGCATCGATCTCGCGCTCTGTTGCCGCCCTGTCCGCTGCGCGCCGCGCCAAGCTGGCGTACATATCATGACGCGCCGCGCGGTCCAGCAGGATCGTAGCCATACCATGCTGCTGCGGCTGACGATGATCTGCCTCCGCGTTGTCGCCGATCATCACAGCGTCACTTGCGCCTGCGCCGATCGCCTCCAGGATCATCGGGAAGGCGCGGCCGGACCGCTTGGTGAGCAAGGAATCAGCAGACACGAAGACGCGATCGAATAGCTGCTCGATCCCGTGAAACCGCAGCATCCGGCGAAACGCCGTCTCAGGAAAATAGAAATCGCTGACGAGGATGATACGGCGGCCCGCCTGTGCCGCCTGCTGCAATAGAGCAACGACCCCTTGATCAAGCCGCTGCACAGCGCACTCGATCGAGAGCTCCAGTTCCAGGCTTAGCGCCAAAAATGCTTCGAGACGCGGGCGCGTCTCTGGTGCAAGTTCCTCCCACACCTTCTGGTAGCACTCGACGACGTTGAACTCGGGGTCTGCGCCATTTGCTGCGTTGCGCTTGCACAGCGCTACTTCAATTCGCGCTCGGCGCCCATACAATTCGCCGTCTGACAGACCCAGCCCGAACGCGTGCGAAACCCGCTCCGCCCATTGTCGCTTGACGTCTTCGGGGTGGATTGCCCGCGAGACCAATGTGTCGAAATAGTCGCTGCAGACGATGGTGACATGTGGTGGAACCGCATCAATGTTGACCGATGCATCGTTCAATTCGTGAACTTCGATATTCATGATTTTATGGCGGTCACATTCACTTTGAAGGCACCGCCTCCTTCCATTCTGGCCTTGCCCGTGGGGGCTCTTGAACACTGTCCTTACGGCGCTGCCTGGCCCACTCGCACACGGCAATAGGCAGCAGCAGGAAGCCCAGGAAGTGCATGTCATACAGATACAGAAAGACGTCGGCCGGTGCTAGCAAGAAGAACACGCCGGCACGCGCAAGCAGCGCGAGTGCAATGACGCCCGCTATCGGTACGACACGAATCAGGCCTACCAGCAGCACGCACAGAAGGAATTGCGGCAGCGTCGTAGCATATCGACCGTAAAAGTCGAGTATGGCCCTCGAGGCCATCTTGAACTCCCGCGTCTCAAGCGTAAAGCCGAGCAGGTCGTTCATGACAACGGTGTCAGTGTCCTTCATCCAGACTCGGTCACTAAACTTCCCATAGCTCTCTGGAGCGTGCGCTGGTGACTGTCGCACGGGAATCCATCGATGGCCAAGCGTCGAGAGAAAAATCGCACTGCGCATCTCAACGAATCGCAGGGGGTCGCCTAGCGCACCCCGAAATAAGTCCTTCTTGAGCATGCGAATAGCTTCCGCGGGTGGCAGTTGCCGACCTTCCTGGTCCTGATGCCACCAGATGACGTGGAAGACGCTCCAGTTGTCGATGGCCCGACGAACATCCATTAACCCGCTCAGGTCGTTCTCTATCTGTCCCCTCTCCGCCGGGGACAGCTGACTATCTGGATTGGTTAAGAAACCGACCAGCGGGCCAACGAGTGAAGCCTCGGCGTATTTGTTGCGCTCGCCCTCCGGATATCCCGCCTTACCAAAAATGACGCGTTCTGCGGCAGGATTGGCAAGCAGCGTGACCACAAGAGTGATCGCTGAGTAGACGATCACCAGTCGCCTGCCACTACTGCTAAGCAGGGGGGATGCGATGAAGATCACCGCCAGGAAGGCAATATTGTCGATGCGCAGCAGCACGAGACAAACAGCAAGCAGGCCGAGCACCGTGCGGTATGGCAGGGTTGCACTGTCTCCACGCGCCTTGTGCCTCAACACGCCGGCAGCCCATAGCACACCAAAGGCGGCGACAAGCACTCCGTTCATCGCATCGCGGAGATGAACAGTCGCACCGAACGGAACGATCGTCAACGGCATAAGTAAGCACGCGAGCGCCCCAACGCGGCGCGCTGCCACGCCCGATTCGACGCAGCGAACGGTAACCCACTGGATCAGGAGCGCCGCAATGACACACTGCCATACGCCAATGAGTGGAGGCGGCATCAAAAGGAACAAGGCGCCAACGATCATCGGGTAGCCGATGCCATACCAAAGCGTAATGGTTCCGGTTTGAGCCTGGATGAATGGTGAATAAGCATCCCATCCCACCGTCCCGGGCCACTGAATAACCAGGGTCAACAATACCCAAGCCATCGGCGCCGTATACAGCCATGTGACAAGGTGGCGACTGCCGTGCTGCCAGTTCCGACATGCGACTTCAAAATTGCCCACGGCGATCAAGGCCAAAAATGGGAGAACGCCCACCAAACAGGCGGCGATAATCTTCTGGAGGAAGAACGCTTGTGTGTCTCGCCGGTTGATCTCAAGAAGCGCATGGCTGCGCCCAAGTTCGCTTGCTGGCGCATAGCCAACGGGGCTGTCTACCGAGAGTTGCAGCAGCGCCAACTCACGCCCGCGGGTATCCTGAGCCCGAACGGATCGAATCAACGAGTGCGGGAACTCCCACGGCGAAATTCGGATGAAAGCCCGGCTGTATGATACCGAGACGCTATTCGCATGGCACTGCGCGACAACGTAGCCATCAACCTGCCCATGTGCAGCATCGCTTGGCGCGACGAGGGCGCCCTCCGTTATGCCGATCCTTACGCGGATTCCTTGTCCATCAGACGCCACATGTCGAAACACCTGCAGACCCTCGCCCTCGGCGCATACGTTACCGCCAGCCGACAGTACCTCGTCTTGCCCTCGCTTTCCCACTCCATCGAAGGGACGCACCGGTCGCAGATAGCCGGACTCTGGCCGTAGGTACACAGCTTCGCCTTTACCTCGTTCGGCCGACAACTCTACGGATGGCCCGCCGGCCCCTTCTTTAAGCGGTAACGCAAATGGGCCCGAGCCCGCATCAACCTCCAGGCGAGCAACGGACCCGGTGCCATACGCAAGGAGTTCTAACGTGCCCGGGTACGAACGGCCAGCCACGCCGATACCTGTCAGTGTGCCCAAGAGGACAGAAGCTGTAGTCACCACTTGCCAGCGCGATGGTAGCGAGACCAACAGTGCACCAAGCGACAGGAGTGCCATCAAAGGGATCAGGCCGTAAAGCACACGCCGCATCTTGCCCGCAGTGGACGACATTGGATGCGGCAGGTCCATCGCCATCACCGATTGCGCCTCTGCAAAGAGATCAACACGCTGCTCAGTAGTGCCCATCCGGACGATGGCAATTCCGGAATACGGATGCATCGCCAAGCGCAAGACGTCGCCATCACGCCACTTCCCTCTGAGCACCGCACGATTGGGCTGGTCTTTATAGGATACGGACACAGCGTTGTCTCGTCGCTCCCAGCCTGGCCCCTCGAAATAAATCCTGCCCGGCGTCACGTCAGGTAACCAGATTTCAGTGCCGCCAGCATGCGGATTGTGTTCGCCCGTTGCAACAACCTCGACCGTCGGATAGGCATCCATCACGGGCGGCATCATCGACGCGAGCAGGAGGCCACACAGGCCGTGCAAGGCCAACACGGCGAGCGCCCGGCCGCCGCTCAATGCCTTCAGCACATGCACAAAACCCGCGCCCAGCACTCCGGCCACCAAGCCAAGAGCCAGTTGCGGGACATCGAGTTCGTACATGCCGACGGCGCTGCGCGCCACGAAATAAAGCGAAACCGCGACTGCCAGCCCCGTCAGCACGCAACGGCGCCGGTTTGCCACCAGCATATGACTGATACGCCAGCGCGGCCGGCTTACCGTCGCCATCGACTTTTCTCGCCTCACGACTGGTCGCTGCTGGCCGTCGGCACGTCCGATCTGGAAAGGAACGCATCCACGTCAGCGGGCGTCCCCAGCGGAATAACACTGCTGGCAGGCACACGATGGACATAGACCGGCCGATCCTCACCGATCAAATGGTTGTAGAGCGGCGCGATATATTTCTCGCCCTTGGCCATGTTGCGCTCATCTGCAAAAAACTCGCGATACGACCTTGCGTACAGGGCGAATGACGAAAACCAGTACAACCCAACCGTTGCATCGTCCGAGATGCGCTCCTTTTCCTTCAGCTCGGAGATGCGCCCGGTACCGTCGGCTTTGGCGAAGCTCCAAGCCGAACCAGCCCCCGGGAAGCAAG